>JAKSNJ010000018.1 GCA_024399965.1 Paludibacteraceae bacterium | reverse complement strand
AGACAGCAGATTTACAGTCTGCCCCATTTGGCCACTCTGGAACACACCCTCGTCGATTCACAACAAGTTGTGCATCGGTCTAAATTTTCAATACATTTATGTTCACTTTTGAGCCACTAGTCGGATTTGAACCAACGACCGGCGGTTTACAAAACCGCTGCTCTACCACTGAGCTATAGTGGCGGCTCAGTTCGGCGGTGTTGGTACTCATTTCTGAGTTTTCAGCCGAAAAGCGGTGCAAAGGTACTGCTTTTTTTTGATATGACAAAATATTTTCGCAAAAAAATGCATTTTTTGTATGTTTTTTCACCAAAAGGGGCGTCTTGCGACGCAAAACGGCCCCTATTGATTCTCCACATACGGGTGAAAAAGCACCATTACGGTTTGCGTTTTTCGATTTGTTTGTCCAGTGCCTCGAGGCAAAGGTCAATTCCCTGCTCAAAGCTGTCACATGTTTTCTCGGCAAACATCTCAGGTCCGTTACCCAAAACGCGTATCTGCGTTTGTTTATTGAGATTGGTTTCGGGTTTGACTACCGTCATACGGATTTCCATCTCGGCACTGGGACTGGTTAGCAACTTCTCGTAACGAGCTGTCTTCTTGTTAATGTACTTTTCGAGACGTTCTGCCATCTCGAAGTTCACGGAATTTACGGTCAGTTTCATAGTTACTCCTTTCTTTTAGTAGCGCGAGGGTGCGCTGCGTTGTATATTTTTTGGATTTGTTCAAACGTAGTGTGGGTGTATATTTGCGTTGCTGCCAACGAGGCGTGTCCCATCAGTTGTTGAATGGTGCGAATGTCGGCTCCGTTGTTGAGCATCGTGGTAGCAAAGGTGTGTCGCAGGACGTGCGGCGAGTGTTTTTTGAGGGTGGAAACTTCGCCCATGCGCGTACACACGACTTTATATAAGGTTTGCATATTCATCGGCGTTACCTCGTTCTTGTGGTTGACTTGCACGAAGAAAGCGTTTTGCGCTGCTGTCAGAGGCAGTTCGTTGCGTGCCTCAAGGTAGCGACGGATTTGGGCAATCAGATGCTCTCCTATAGGTACGATACGTTCCTTACGCCGTTTACCGAAGATACGGACCTCCGCTGCATCAAGTCGCACATCGCCATCAGTCAGTCCCAGCATCTCTGCCCGTCGCATACCCGTTTGGTAGAGCATTTGAATGATGAGTGAGTCACGGATAGAAGTGAAATCGTCGGCTTGCTCATCATAGACGGTAGCACGTTCCATCTCAGACTGCTTGAAGAAGATAGGCAGGGGTTTGTCCATCTTGGGAGGCACCACCAGTTGCGTCACATCGTGGGAATACTGACCTGTTCGGAGCAAGAACTTATAGAACGAACGCAGGGAACTCAAACGTCTGCGCACGCTGCGTGCCGAATTGCCGTCCTTATCCATCATCTCCACCAACCACTCACGCACATCGGCCTCAGTCACCTTGGCGGGGTCAAAATCAGCAGGTTCCCAGCCACAAAAAGAGCAAAAGTTTCGCAAGTCCTTACCGTAAGCGAGTACGGTTTTGTCGGAATACTTTTTCTCGATTGCCATATAATCGAGAAAGTGTTGAATCATTTTATTTCCTTGCCAACGCCTTCGGCTGCCTCAAATGGGAAGAGGCCGAACAGTTCGGCGTCTATGCGGTCAGTTATCCAACGGAAATCCTCGGGGCTGTTACCAAACTTGCAGGTATCTCCCGGCACGATGAGCAAGCGCCCCTTGTAGTCCTTAATCCAACTCTCGTATTTATCGTTCAGCCCCTGCAAATAGTCGATACGCATAGAGGACTCATACGCGCGACCGCGCTTTTGAATCTGCGCCACCAAGTTGGGGATAGACGAGCGTATATAAATCATCAGGTCCGGCATTTTGACCAGCGACATCATCAGGTTGAAAAGGTCGCTGTAGTTGTCAAAGTCGCGGTCGGACATAAATCCCTGCTCATGCAAGTTGGGGGCGAAGATACGTGCGTCCTCGTAGATGGTACGGTCCTGAATGATGTAATCATCCGACTTGGAAATCTCAATAATGTCTTGGAAACGCTTGTTGAGGAAATAGACTTGCAAGTTGAACGACCAGCGAGCCATATCGTCGTAGAAATCAGCCAGATAGGGGTTGAAATCAACGGATTCAAAACGAGGAGTCCAGCCATAATGCTTGGCGAGCATGTTGGTAAGGGTGGTTTTGCCACAACCGATATTTCCGGCAATTGCGATATGCATAGTGTTGAAAATTTGTTTATTCGGTGAGTTGGTGAATCGTTATTTGAAGTGTTCTTCGGAGAAGAGTCCGAACAGTTGTGCATCTATTTTGTTGACGATAGCGCGAAAGTCGTCGGGGTTGTGTTCAAAGTCTATATCGTCTGACTCCACCACCAACACCCTGCCCTTGTACTGATGATAGATAAAGTCCTCGTAGCGCTCGTTCAGGTCCTTGAGGTAGTCAATCTGCATACCTTTTTCGTAGTCCCTACCCCGCCGTTGGATTTGTGCGATGAGGGAAGGCACGGACTTACGCAGATATATCATCAAGTCAGGCAGACGCATCATGCCCTTCATGTGTTCAAACAGTTCCATATAGGTCTCGTAGTCCCGTTGGGTGAGGTCTCCGCGCATGTAGTTGTTGGTAACGAACACCTGTGCACCCTCGAATATACTACGGTCCTGTACGATGGTATGATCTGACTGCATCACCGCCAGCATATCGCGAAAACGCTCTTTGAGGAAATATGTTTCCACGCAGAAAGACCAACGGGGGATATCCTCATAATAGTCTTCCAGATAGGGGTTAAAGCCGACGCTTTCGAAGCGTGGTTCCCATCCGTAGTACTTAGCAAGCATCTTGGTAAGTGTGGTCTTACCGGCACCAATATTTCCTGCAATGGCGATGTACATATCAAATCTGGGTACAAAGATACAAAGAATTTTTGGAATACGCAATACCGCAGGGCAATAAAGTGATATATTTATATCACGATGGGGCGTTTTTGTGCGCAAAAACTCTGGTTTTGGCAGTGATTGAGTGGTCGCGATGTGGTCACGAAATACACCCGCACTTTATTCGCCCCTTTTTAAGCCGTATTGCCAACCACCTACCATGTTATGTTGATGTTATGTTGCAAACAGGGAGAAACACACAAAAAAAGCGCCTCGAAGGACGCTTTTTTGATTGTTGTAGCGCTGAGGCGCTTGTTGTTTGCGCAGGCGTAATTGGTGTTTTTTATCTCATCACTCCACCCATGGCGTTATACATTTTGCCGTTGCGGAAGATGTGCAATTGGTTATCAATAATCAATTTGTGAGTTTGTAAATCGGTAAATCGGTTGAACAAGTTTGTGCCTATTGGGCTACTGATGGACAAGGACCAAATGGACGACCAAGACGAACGTCCTTGTTCATTGACTGCACAAATGCGCCAATACAGGACCATATCGGCAGGTAATGAGGCAATCGAGGTGGTGCAGTCCGAGGTTGTCGATTGGTACAGAATGTCCGTAAACTGCCCATCACGTGCTACCTGCACAATGTACGACACCGCATCTTCACATTTATTCCAACTTAAATCCACCGTCTCGGTATCAGACATAACAGACTGATTGACAGGACCTACCAAAGTCGGTTGGGACAATTTGTATTCCGTGGTAAAATAGCGCGGAGTAGTCCAACCGCTGATGTCATTGGTATGTATATCGCGTATGCGCCAATAATAGGTCGTACCATATAGCAAGGTCTGTTTTAGTTGCTCGTATGCGTATGTTTGGCTACTTGCTTCTTTTGCCCGAATAGATTCCAATAGAGGCGAATCAAAATTGATAGTGGTGTCGATTTGTATTTCTACCGAGTCAATATAACTGCGGTAGGCATAGTACAACTTTGGTGTCACGCTCTGACCGGTCGCACCTTTGGCAATAGAATAGGTGGTGGAGTATGCGCCCGAATCGTATGTCGTGAAACAACGAATGGGCGACCAGTCGCTGGTATCGTTTGGCAGACACTCCCTGACACGACGGTAGTAGGTGGTACCAAACAGCAGTTTGACATAGTAGTAGTAAGCGTTTGACTGTTTGCTAGCATACTCAACATGGTCTTGCAACAACGGTGAGTTGAAATCAGGCGTGGTGTCCAATTGCATTTGATAGTAGGAAATGCCCTTCGTATAGTTAAATTCCACTTTGGGGGACGTGATGACATCTGTGGCATTGTCCTGTGGGTCTTTGTTCAGATTGCAATGGCGGTAGGTAGTAAACATGCGCGTTTCCGACCAACGGCTTGTATCGTTGCTATGACAGCAACGCACACGCCAATAGTAGTTCTGTCCAAAGAACAGTTCAGAATAACTCATATAAGCATTGTCCGAACTGCTGGCATATTCGACTTTGCTCTGCAACATGGGCGAATTGAACTGAGGTGTCGTATCCAATTGAATCTGATAGTATCCAATATCCGAGAAGTACTTCCAATAGAGCGAAATAAGCGTATATTGATTGGTGGCACTATCGGCAGGGGTAGATAAGTTGCAGTGGTTGAAAGTGTGGAAATAAAGCGGCTCAGACCACTCGGTGGTATCCTTGCTGTGGTACCCCTTTACGCGCCAATAGTAATCCTGCCCGAACATAAGTTTGGACACTGAGTAATAACAATCCGACTGACTCGAACCGAAAGTTTTGAATGTCTGTTTAAACGGCGAATCAAAGCGGTCAGTAGAGTCCAACTCAATGATGACAGAGTTCAAGCCCTTTTGGTATTTCCACTCAAAGCTTTGGGTAGTTTTGGCGTTCTGCAAATCCTTGGGGGACTGCGCCACCGCGCGGGAAATCATGTTAAACCGTGCCGTTTCCGACCACTCGCTGCTGTCGTTGTCGTTGAAGGCCTTTACACGCCAATAGGTGGTGCATTTCATATAGAGGTTACTCACAGTTTGGTACAGTTTTTCATCCGAATTGGATTGTGAACAGGTATAGTTTTCGCGCACCAAGGCAGGTGAATTGAAGCGATTGGTAGTATCTATCTCGATGATGTATTTGGTACTGCCGTAACTATTCTTCCACGTAAAGTCCTGTTTAGGATAGAAGTTGCTGGTGCCTTCGGGGTTGTTTGGGCTCACCAAGGTTACTTGACTGAGCGTCGTGAACTCCCGCAGTGCGCACCAATCCGATTTGATACTATTATCTGTCTTTGATACAGAACGCATACGCCAATAATAATGTGTATTGTAACGGAATTGATACACCATTTGCTTGCTGTTGTCCGTAAAAGTACGCTCGATTAGCAACGGTGAATTGAAGGCGGTGGTAGTGTCAACTTGCAGTTCATACGCTCCGGCACCTGATACCAATGCCCAATAGAATTGCTGTCGGGTATAGGCGTTGGTGACACCATTGCTGGGACTTGTAGGATTAGGGGCGTCCAATGCCCATGCTGCCATAGCAATGAAGCAGAGCAAGATGGTTGTCAAATAGTTTTTGGTCATACTTTGTATTATATAAGAGTGCTCCAAGCACCGTTTTGCGTTGCAAAGGTACAAAGAAAAATTGGAATATGCAAATATTTCTGTAAATAATCACAGTAATTGGCGGAGGCGGAGAGAGAGTTCGGCATTCTCCATGACGCCGGTAAAGCGCTCTGCGCCGGGTCCAAAAGCATATACAGGCACGTGGATATTGCTATGGCTATCGGAAGCGAACTTTGCCAATACACGCCCCGTTTGGTAGTCACCGTCCAAGAGCGTCAGACCTGCTGTCTCGTGGTCGGCAGTGATGACCACCAGTGTCTGCCCGTCCTGTGCAGCCCATGCCAGCACTTCTCCCACGGTGCGGTCAAAATCAAGCGTTTCCTCAATGGTCCGCTCCAAGTTGTTGGCATGACTCCAGTCATCTATACACGAGCCCTCTACCATCATCAGGAAGGGCTGATTATTCATCATCGCAACGGCCTTCATCGTTTGACGGGAGAACAAGTCCCCACGCATAGGTGCCGGCACATATTCACTGTCTGCCAGACAGGCAAAGACAGGAAAATCGGTGGCAGCCATTAGGGAATCGGCATCACGATAGACGTGATAACCCACTTGCGCCATCTCGCTGATGATATTGCGTCCGTCCTTGCGTCGAGTCAAGAAAGCAGCCCCACCACCTGCAATGTAATCTACACCGCAAGAAGGGTAGCACGCATTGATGGAATCATAGTTGGAACGGTCATTGCAGTGGCAACAGAAGTCCGCCGGCGTGGCGTCGCACAAACGACAAACCACACTCATGGCAGTACGTTTGCCGGCTTGCCGAGCATACGTAAACAAGGACGGCAAGGCGGCACCCATTGTGTCACACCCCACACTACCATAGTTTGTTTTTTGACCACAGGCCAAAGCCGTACCTCCGGCACCGGAGTCGGTGATGAGCGCGTTGGCACAATAGGTGCGACTCAACCCTACATAAGGGCAGGTCAAGAGATTGAGGGCACCACGGTTAGCCACCCAAGCAGCACTGACCTGTGACAGCCCCATACCGTCACCTATCATGAGAATGATGTTCTTGGGCACTTGCCCCACTGCTACCGTAGGCAACGTTTGCACCACAGGGGTGTAAGGAACAGCCCCTTGATAGGTATAGGTCCGCCCCGACGGTTGGCACGCAATAAGCACCAACGGCAATAAGCAAAAAAGAACGCGTTTCATACGCATGTCACTTTGTCGTCTCATATTCAATCGATTGCGAGTTCAGCAGGTGGTCACACACGATATGCAGGTCACTCTGTTGAGAGAGGGTACACGGAATAGTGAGGCGCATTGTCTTGCCCGGCATAAGATTACGCAAGGACTCCTCGGCACGTTGCTCACCGATGGCCACAAAGGCATCATAATAAATAGGTGCCACACCGGCATTGGTGACATAAACCGCCGTCAAAGAGTCTGAGGTAAGGCACTTGTTTATTTGGAAGCGGTAGCCGGAAGCCAAAGCGGCCTCTTTGAAGCGCTCCGGCGTACCATAGGTGGTATTGGGGGCATCATTGGAAATCATAAAAGAGATATGATACTTGGCTGCCTGCTCCTCCCATGTATGTCCGTACATACCCTTCGGATTCAGGAAATTACGTTGGTCAAAGGACGTGTAGTAACTGATTTCGCCACCACACACACCACGTTGCCAGCGCGTACCCTGCCCTATTGCATTCCAACACTCCTCATTGTAATCACCTTCGTGGTCGGCGCACATAAATGAGTCGTCAAACAAACCAAACGAAAGCGCCATCAGTTCAGGCGTTTTGACAATAGGCGTATAACTACGGTCGGACGCATCAATAGAGATAGCCCACGGCAGATTCAGCACCTGATCGACGTGCATCAGGAACTCCTTTTGGTAGGCATGAGAGGGGAAGTTAGTGCCAAGCCGCAACGTAGTACCGTAGATATGATACTCACTCCAGTGACCAAAACCTATCTCAACGAACGCGATACGCGGATCGTTGTTGTACTTAGCCGCAAAGTCGGTGTAGAACTGTTTGGTAAACCACATCAATTCGCTATTGCTCCAGTCGGCATAGTAAGTAGGTCCATCGCCTCCCGGATTAGCACTATAAGTTTCGTTGTAATCCGGTAGGTCCTTGATATATTGCGGCACAGCGGTTGAGCCCTTGGTGCCATCTACCTCTTTGCTATTGGGATACTCGTAGCGGAAACGCACAATGGCTTGGTGTCCACGAGAGGAAATGCCGTTTAATATATCCTCGAAATACGACCAATCGTACTGCACTTGGTCGCCCACTTTGCCGGTTACCACACGGCAAGGCAGACAATAACTATACTCCAAAGAGATGACATCTTTGTACTTGCCGGACGTATTAATCGAGGGCCATAAGACTAAACCCGTCATGGGTTGCACATGCGTAATGTGGGCAGAAAGGTTGACGGAGGTCAGTCCCTTATCGTCGTTGTTCACCTCTGTGGGGGTGTTCATTTGGTTCCGGCAGGAGACCAACGCCAAAACAGATAAAATACACAGCGTACCGCGCATAAAGCAATTAGGATTATAATGTTACTTTCAGTAATAAGTTCTTATCAAAGTTGGCATGAATAAACGGATGCGCACCATCGACTTCGTAGGTAGCGCCGTCCTCTTCGGTATATGCCACCGCCGTGTAATGCTTGTCGGCAGCCAAACCGCGCAACTCAATGTCACCCTCGAAATGGTCGGCATAGAAAGCATAGTAGAGCGCATCGTTCTGACGAATAACATGTGCCTCGGGATAGTCATAACCCCACGAATAGAGATTAAGGTACTCGCCTCGTGCAAGGTTATGGTCGTTGTAAATCTTCATCCACTTTTTAATCAGTTGCTCCTTCTCAGGCGTGAGCAGGAAGGACTCCGAAGCATTGGGGTTGTCAGCAGGATAGGTAAACTTGGTACCAATAACCGCGCCCACACCAATCTGTGTGGCAAAGTCGTTGCCTCCGTCCGATAGCTCGACGTGGTCACCGTAGTATGCCAATTGGGGTGCCATAGCGGCGTAGGCCTTTCGTTTCATACGAATCTGTTTAGAGGACGTAGGATCGGAAGCCACCGCTTGGTTGAAAGTGGGCAGAAGGTAGTAGTTCACGGCGCAACCGCAAGGACAAATCTGCACGACGGCATTGGGTTTGAGGGCACGGGCAGTATCGTAAATGGCTTGGAAGAACGAAGGCAGTTGCTCCTGAGACTGTTTGGGGTCTGCCAAGTCGGAAGCACCGTTATAGTCGGGCATACAGCAGTTCAGGTGCTGACCGTCTATCTTCAGTCCGTCAAAGTTCCACGTATGCAGAAAACGGTCCACAATGTCCTGCGTATAAGCCACCGTAGCAGGGTTAACGGGCGAGAGGTAATAACTATTCCACCACGTGATATACTCAGGCGTCTCGTCCTTGGTGAGCAACATCATTTCGGGGTGCTGCTGCAAGCATTGTGTCCCCGGGTCGGCAGCCAAAGGTGCCCACCACAGTTTGGCTTTCAGGCCACGTTTATGTATTTCGTCGGTCAGGCGACGCATATCGCTATCACCACCCGGGAAACGCGCATTGGTAGTCCAGTCACCCTCGGCAACTTGATAACCATCGTCCACGTCCACCCAGCGGAAGCCCAATTCAGCCACTTTGTCCAAGGTACCAATTACCTCGTCCAAGGTGAACGTACGTTCATAGCCCCACGCACACCAAACGGGCTCAAAGGACTCCGGTTCGGAAGCCGGCATAGCGATACCTAATTCAGACTGCATATACTCAGAGAACGTGCGGAGGGCGTTGAAGAAATCACCCTCGTGCGCGTAGGCGAACGTGCGATAGGTAAATAAGGTATCCCCCTCGTTCAGTATGACCGGCTCGTCGTAGGTATAACTCAGCACCATAGACACGTGGTCATCGTACTGCTTCCACTCCACCGGCATGGCTATATCGTGCAATTCGGGCTCCAGCAGACCAATAGCCAGTCCGTTCTCGCGCGTCCACACATCAACCATAGGAATACCGCCTCCGTAGTCGGAGTTATTCATGCCAAGGTAGTTCTCCTTGTAAAAGCCCTCGGTAACGGGCAATACCCAATCCAAGCGATTGATGGTGCTGGTGGGTTGCAAGGTCCACAGCACGGTGTCCGTGGCCTTCATTTGGTGTTCCTGTGCCCGGTAGCCCAACACGGTAACGGGGGCACCCTCGTTCACGTAGTAGGTCTCCACTACCTTCAGTCCCGGCCATTGGGCAGGTTCGGTAACGGTTTGGTGCTGAGAAATACGCACCTCACCCTTGTGGTACGGAAAAGAGTTAATCGTTCCTTCCCGCAAGACGAGTGCGTCAGTGGAAGGTTGAGTACACCCGATTAGGGCAGTTGCCACAAGGGCCAGTATTCCGATTGTCTGTTTCATAGTTCTAACTTATTTACTCAACGCATACATAGCAAATGCCGCACAAACCAGTCCAGCTATCTGCAACGGATTGGGAGTGACGGACAAGATAATGAGCGACAGCAAGACTGTCACCATCGGGCTGAGGCCCTCCATAGGGCTAACCACCACTGCCTTGCCATAACGGTAGGCATACACCAAGGTAAGCGCACCTATACTATTGAGAATTTGTATGCCGAAACTGCTCCAAAAGACTTTGCCTAATCCCTGTTGGGCAAAGAAGGAGGCAGCACTACCGTCCATAAAATAAGCCACCGGCACGAGTACAAGTCCCGTGAGGGTCATCCAAACGAAGATAGACTCCGCGTCCATTTCGTTGTTGGCAAACTTCATGAAGAAGCCCTGAATACCCCAAGCCAGCAGTACCAGCACTGCCAAAATAATCATCAGCACCCAGTTATTCACCACACCCGATTTTGATTCAAGCGAAAGTAATAAAATAGCTGCTAGTGCCACTACTATACCTACCATTTGCCAACGATTGGCACGCTCCTTGAGGAAAATAGCTGCCAACGTGATTACAATCACAGGGGACATAGAGATAAAAGGATAGACCAAATAGGAAGGACCGTATGTCAGTGCCTTAAACAACACCAACTGACCACCGGCACCTAACAAGCCCACCAAACAACCCAATAAGATACTACGACTGTTAAAGAGCGATAAGGTTTGTTGCGTACTTTCTTTCTTTTGCGCATGGCAACGAATCATCCAAGCAACAATAGCACAGGGAATCATGCTGAGGGCCCATGCTATATACACAATGGTATCAGGAACATCGGTAGATTGTAACTGCCATCCTGACAAAGCGCCCCACACACCCCATGTAACGACGGTGATGAGGATAAAAACTAACCAAAGACGTGATTTCATACGATAAAAGATTAAGCGTTCATATTAATTCCAACCGAGTTCGGCACCTTTTTTCTCTACCTCTTCGCGTGAAGTGAAAGCACCCGTACCGCCGGCAGCGGTGGTATTGACAGCACCGGTCATATTACCGTAGCGCTGGCAGGTCTCCAATGAATCCCCTGCCACAAAGCGACTGAGGAAACCGGAATTGAAACTGTCACCGGCACCGATGGCATCGACCACATGCGTATTGAGGAAGGGCTTGAGCATAACCTCCGTACCGTCTTTCTTGATTAGGAGCGAACCCTTGTTGCCCCACTTGATGACGGCATTGTTCATATAGGGGCGTATCTTGGCAACCGCCTCCTCCACGCTGGCAGCACCTGTCAGGCAGCACAGCTCTTTCTCGTTCGGGAGGAAGATATCAATGAGAGGCAGAACCTTGGTGTAGTCCAAGTCCCAACGCTCGTTCGGGTCCCATTGGGTGTCAAGCGAAGTGGTCATACCGGCTGCTTTGGCTTTGGTCAAAATAGCCACGATATCCTTCTTCAGCCCCGTCTGCATAAAGATGCTGGATATATGCAGGTGCTTGCCGGCGCCAAACAACTCCTCCGGTATATCTGCCAAGGACAGGTGGTCCATTGCGCCCTGATAGGTGACGTTGGCACGGTCCTCGTTGTAGTTGAGGCAGATAGTGGCACCTGTTGCCCACTTGTTCTGACGAATCAGGTAGGTGGTGTCCACACCCTTTTTCTGCAAACTGGTCTCCACCAAATCGCCAAAGCCGTCACGGCCTACCATGCCACAGAAAGCCACTTTGGTACCAAGCGCTGCTGCGTTGGCTGCAAAAATAGCCGTACTGCTGCCCAAGGTCAGAATCATATCTTGGCAGAATTTCTCCTTGCCCACCTCGGGCGCGCCGTCGATTTGGTTGAGAATGAGGTCAACATTCAGTTCACCCAATGCAATAATGTCGTATTTCATGATAAGTAGTCATTAAGGTTAACGATATTGAAGGCGTTGTAGTATTTATCCATATTGTGCTCGATACGCATCAATACGATTTCTTCGGCCTGAATACCCTGCTTTTGCAGGTTGGTGTATAGTTTTTCACGGGCAGCCAGCACTTCCTTGTTCTGCCATATATAGCGGCAGCAGGTCTCTACGAGCCATTGTTGGCGCTCAGGACTGCACTCTAACAGGTCCTTGCCTACCTCGTCGCCACGCAGCCATTTCTTCCAACGACCGCTGTCATGTACGGCATTGAGCAGTGCCTGTGACATACCGCTTTTCTCCGTGCATTGAGCATTGGCCATCTCCAACTGCTCCAACTCCATCAGTGCCTTGTACTCGCACATAGTGAACTCAGGTCCTACGTTGGCGGCACCCATGCCGGACGTGGGGTAATCTTGCGGATTATCGACATCGTCACTATAGTGGCCCTTGATATAACTGCCGTAAGGACGCACTTTAGCGGTGAGTTGGCGTGCCACGTCGGCATCAAACAACGTGGTGTGGAGGTCAGTGCCCACTTTACCCACAATGAAAATAGGCCAAATCTCCGGCATACCGGCTGCTGCCAAACCTGCTTTCAGGTCGGTGAGGAAGGTGTCAAAGGTCTTTTCGTCAGCCAAACCGCCGTGTACTTCCTCCGTGCCCACTTCGTAACTGATAGGTGCTATGTTGTGTGCTTTGCGGAAATCCTCGGCATGTTTGATCAGTTCCACGGTGCGCTGTGCCACCACGTGAATGTTGATGATTTCGCCTTTGGGAAGAGTGATGTCCACGGTCGGGTCCACGTGAATCAGGTCGTAACCTGCCAACAGGGCTGCCTCATAACTCTTTTTCACGCCGTCCATGGCTTGCTCCAAGGTGTAGTGCTCCAAGGTCTGTCTGTCCTTCAGCCACGGACCACCGTGGTCGATAGCCACCACGTAGGGACCGGTGTAGTTAACGGCTGCCGCCTCACGCGCCAAGATTTTGGTAAACTCGGCTTGCGTCATACCTGTGTAACCGCCGTCGCAGTCCACCTGATTGAGGGTGGTGGCGAAATAAATAGGGGCATTGTTGCGCTTGGCTGCGCGAAACGATGCCTTAATCACACTCAATGAATTGGGACATGCTGCAAACAAGGTCATTGGCACTCCCGTGGCAGCTTTGCGCTGCTCCATAACGTCTAATATATGTTCTGTCTTTTTCATAATTCTTTATTCATAAATAGTCACTCCTTCCACCACACGACTGATATTGCCACTCACGCTGGGGGTGTCGGGGCATAAACCGTGGCTGACGCTGGCATAGAAGCCCAGCAGTTGTCCCACCAATACGTAAGGCAACAAGCCGTATATACCCGTTTGGGCACTGCCATTAGGCATAGCCACTACCCAATGGGCACCGCGTATCATACATTTCTGCTCGTCTATGGGTTTGCCGGCAGACACGATGACCTGCGCCACCAAGTCGTTATTACCATCTACCTGCTGTATCAGGTCGCGCTCGTAACGCTGTACCGACTCGTCGTCGTTGGTCAGGTACACCACCATGGATTTGCTGTTCACCACCGCTTTGGGACCATGACGGAAACCGAGGAACGAATCGAACTTGCACACCACGGCACCGTCGGTCAGTTCCTGCAACTTGAGGTGACATTCCTCGGCTATACCTTTCATCGGACCGCTGCCCAAGAAGATAGCACGTTCAAAACCACGTGAGGCAATTTGCTGCAACATATCCTGTTGGTCAATCACATATTGCGCATTTTGGGCAATCTTTTCCACAGCGCCCTGTTCCTGTTCGATGGTGTCTATACGGCTGAGCAATAGGCACGACAGCAGCATCGTCGAGAACGAACTGGTCATTGCCAACGATTTATCGTTGGTGGCGTCCGGCAACAGCAAACACAGCACATTGTCCGCACCGGCTGTTTGTGCGAGGTGGCCGGCCTTGTTACACGTGATATAGATATGTGCGATTTGCTTGCATAATCCGTTCGCCAAGTTCACTGCGCCCACACTCTCTGGACTATTACCCGAACGGGCGAACGAAATGAGCAACAACGGTTTATCGGCATCTAAGTACGTGGCAGCATGGGTAATGAGGTCGGTCGTTGCTACGGCGCGAACGTTCTTCCACATCGGACGTAATACGGGAGCGATGGCATCACCGATGAAAGCCGATGTGCCGGCACCGGTTAGGACAATATCCGTGTCGTGAGTGATGTACTTGTGCAAAAATTGCTGAATGGCTGTTTTTTGTGCCACCATAGCTGCATACTGCTCTTGCCAAACGGCCGGCTGCTGCAGAATTTCCTTGAATGTGTTTGTTATCATAATCCTAAATTTAAAAGTTGCGTACAAAAATAGTAGGTCGTTTCAAATAGCAAGTGCAAATATACAACAAAAATTTGGCATACGCAAACAATTTGGGCACAAAGTAGATTTTTAATCTATGAATAGGCGGTTTTTTGTATAGTCGTGGGGTGCTTGCACACCAAAGGATTATAAAAAAACGGCTATATAAGGCGCAAGCCGTGTGCCCTAATAGGTGTGTATGCCCAGCAAGACGCGAACTACCATTGGGGGGAATGCCACATAGTGGCAGGCGGCGTCCCAAGATACAAAAAAAAATTGGAATGTGCAAATTTTTTTTCAGTTTAGACCCTTTTATCGTTCGTCTACCTCGAGACCAACGATATACGAACGATGAACGAACGATGAACGGAGAGTGAATTTTGGGTGTTTTTGGGGCCGTAATTTTGGGTGCAAATTGGTCTCTTAACGGTATTGATGCCCACCGACTATGTTATGTTGATGTTATGTTGCAAACAGGTGCAGACAGGGAAACTAAATTCTTAATCCATTCATTTAGATTTGCGATGTCTTGATTAAGATGCTCCTTAACCAACTGCCTACGATTCCAAACCGTTCGGTCTGTCGAATCCAAAAGCAAACTAATATCGTGTGGCGACATATCCATCGTACACAATACTAAATACAACATATCTGTATCTGTGAGTTTTGGGTGCTCATAGCGCAAACGGGATAGGATTTCATTATGACACATATTGTACGCCGTCAAAAACTCATCCCACTGTGCCTCTGTAATTATTGCGTTCGGCAGGGATAATAACGATTTATCTTGCAAAACCAATGCCTTTTCTCGAATAGCAAGAGTCAGTGCAACCCTGTCTTTAAGGCAAGATTGAAGATAGGACTTATATTGATTGTTTTGTGCGTGTGCAGTTTCTATTTCCTTTTGTAATGCCTGATTTTCAGTTTGTTGTTTTGAGCAAAAATACTTGGCAGTATAGAATTGGATTACGCTGCTTACAATAACCCACACAATAAGGCAAAAAGCAATTATGTACCTCATGGCGGCACAGACAGCAAAAAAGATGTTGCCGTACCCTGCCACAAAAGCAGCATACCGATGTTCAGCGAGCAATTGATATACATCTAACTGAATAAGAGCATATCCCAATGCACCAATATATGACAACAACAAATACAACGCAAACAATGTTATGGTAATTCCATAAACCCATTTGTTTTGGAAGATTGACCAATAGTTCGTCTGTATACGTTTTTGGCATTTAGTTGCATATATAATGCCCCCAATAATTAGGCATATTTCGACAATCAAAGATAAACCGCCTATTGTCAGAAAATTCTTAAATGTTGTGCAATAGCGCAATATTACGGCATAGTCGATTTCCGTCCAAACGATTGCAAACACAACAAAAGCGTATTTGCTAAATAAATTCTTTAACATAGTAAACCATACAATAAAAAATTAGTAATACACGTGACGTCACATAATTGTTGAATTCGACTGCAAAGATAATACGAATTTTTCAATTATGCAACATTTTTTGCCACATAATTCTTACTAGCGACTTACCATGAAGCGCAAAAAGTATGTCCATTTATCCCCAAGGCAGTTGCCTATCAATAGCCCTAATTGCACCATCTTTTTATGAGTAAACTCCTAACGAAGGTACAATTGCGTCTATTTAGATAGATAAAATCTATCTTTTGGGCTAAATATACAACAAAAATTTGCGCATTTCAAATTTTTGTTGTATATTTGCAGCCAATTTGCGCGAGTATGCGCTTATGCACGTATATTTATGCACGTATGATAGATTATATTAAAGGACAAATCAGCGAACTAAATCCCACCTACGTGGTGATAGATGCAGCCGGAGTGGGCTACGCTATCAATATCGCTCTACCAACTTATTCTGCACTCATTGACCAACCGGAGGGCAAACTGTTCATCACCGAAATCATTCGTGAAGATACACACGACTTGTTCGGATTTGCCACCAAAGGCGAACGGGAGATATTTCTACAACTGATGAGCGTAAGCGGTATAGGCGGCAATACGGCACGTATGATAATGTCCGCTTACACCGCCGGCGAACTACGGCAAATCATTGCTACCGGCAACAGCAAAGCCCTCGCACAAGTGAAAGGACTTGGCCCCAAAACCGCCCAACGCATCATTGTCGATTTGAAAGATAAAGTGCTGAAAGTAGACCTTGGAGATGGATTGACGGTTGACAATGCACAATGCACGATGTTCCCCGTAGAAGATAATCCGCTGAAAGACGAGGCCGTCAGCGCCCTCACTATGTTGGGCTTTGCAGCCGCAGCCAGCGGTAAGGCAGTGGATAAGATACTCAAGCAAACACCTACCGCCACGGTAGAACAGGTGATACGTGAGGCGTTGAAAATGCTGTAACGGTTGACGATTGACAATGCACAATGCACGATTGTTGATAATATTGCTATTATTGCCACTTGGTATGTCGGCGCAGGAGGTGCAGAACCACCTGCCGAGTATGCCGAATGACATACAAACCGTAGTGGAGTATCAGCCCACAACGGGGTACTATGTTGTACACAGCAAAATAGGGGACATAGATATGTCAACGCCCCTATTGCTGACCGAAAAAGAATACAAGGACTACTCCGAGAAACAATTTATTCAACGCTACTGGCAACAAAAAATCAGTGAGGTCGAACACGACAACGAAAAGAAATTCGACATCACGGATATGAAGTTTAACATCGGTCCGGCGGACAAGGTTTTCGGTCCGGGTGGTGTGCAACTCAAGCTGCAAGGAAGTGCCGAACTGCTATTCGGGTTCAAGCACCAATATATGGACAACCCGTCATTGACTCAACGCAGCCGGAACAATAACATCTTTGACTTTGACGAGAAAATACAACTCAACGTTAACGGCCAAGTCGGTACACGTCTGAGTTTGCAAATGAACTACAACACCGAAGCCAGTTTCGCAGCCGACCAGCAAAATGTGAAGATTGCCTACAAAGGCGAGGAAGACGATATTATTCAGTCCATTCAAGCCGGTAACGTGACGATGGACCTAAATTCATCGCTCATCAAGGGTAGTCAGGCACTGTTCGGTATCAAGACGGAGTTGAAGTTCGGACGACTGAAAGTGCAGGGCTTAATCAGCCAGCAAAACAGTCAAACCCAATCCGCCAGTTCGGAAGGCGGTGCCCAAATGACCAAGTTTGAGGTGCAAGCCGATAATTACGACGAGAACAAGCACTTCTTCCTTGGCTACTATTTCCGCGACCACTATGAGAAGGCGATGGAGTCGCTGCCGTTTGTAACGGGTGGTGTAACGATTAACCGTATCGAGGTGTGGGTAACCAACAAGCGTGGTACTTTTGACCAAGCACGCAATGTGATTGCCTTTACCGACTTGGGTGAGAGCAAGCGCAGCCACTTATTGGACCGCCACTTTGCTGTTACCGGAGGCGATAGAGACCTCCCCTCCAATGATGCTAACCTACTTTATCAAAAAGTAAAAGATGTAGATGAGGTGCGTGACTTCCAGCGTGTTACCTCGTTCCTGCAGAGCAAAGCCCAAGAGTGGGGCGACGATGCCCACGATTTCACAGGTAGCGAAGATTATGACAAGATAGAGTCCGCCCGTCTGCTGAACTCCAGTGAATATACCTTAAACGCAGCCCTTGGATATATATCCCTTAAGTCGGCCTTGCAGCAAGACGAGGTGCTGGCAGTCGCATACGAATATACCTACGGCGGTAAGGTCTATCAGGTGGGTGAGTTCGCCTCTGACCAAAACCAAGCAGCCGGTGGCGAGGCAGGACGCGCTACCAACCTTATATTGAAGATGTTGCGTAGCAGCAACACGGCACCTATTCCGTTGCCGGAACGTCAAAACGACCATTATGGAACATGGCATCTGATGATGAAAAACATCTACTCCATCGGCGCCAGCAGTATGACAAGCGACAAGTTTGAGTTGTATGTCAAGTACCGTAACGACTCCATCGGTCAGGAGGTGCAATACCTGCCGGAAGGACAATTTACCAAAGGTAAGCAACTGATTCGCGTGCTGAATGCCGACCGTTTGGACCAACGCAACAACCCCTATTCGGACGGACGATTTGACTACATAGAGGGCTACACCGTATTAAGCAGCATGGGACGTGTTATCTTCCCTGTGCTGGAGCCCTTCGGTAGCCACTTGGCAGACCAGATAGACCCGACAGGCACCAACAAAGCCCTTATCAATAAATACTGCTTCCAAGAACTCTACGACTCCACTTTGGTGGTGGCGCAAGAGATGAGCGAAAAGAATAAATACACCCTGACCGGTAAGTATCAAGGCACCAACAGCAGTGAGATACGGCTGAATGCAATGAATATTCCTCGCGGAAGCGTGACGGTTACCGCCGGCGGTGCCACATTGGTGGAGAATGTCGATTATACGGTGGATTACACGATGGGTGTGGTAACTATTCTTAATCAGTCACTCATTGAGTCCGGTACCAACATCAATGTGCAGTTGGAAAACCAATCCACCTTTGGTATGCAGCGCAAGGGCTTATACGGACTGCATTTGGAGTACGATTTCAACAAAGATTTCTCCATTGGCGGTACCATCATACACCTGCGCGAGACACCACTTACCACCAAGGTGGGAGCCGGTATGGAACCATTGGCTAACACGATTTGGGGACTGAACCTCAACTACCGTACCGACATGATGTGGCTGAGCAATCTGCTGGATAAGATTCCATGGATTACCGCCACTGCCCCCAGTACCTTCCAAATCGGTGCCGAGTTCGCCCATTTGATACCCGGTCATACTAAAGATGTGGGTGCAGAAGGAACGAGTTATATTGATGACTTTGAGTCCACCACTACCGCTATTGATGTGCATTACCCCAGCAACTGGTTCCTGAGTTCGACACCAAGCCATTTCTCCGAATCAGGGCTGAGTAATAATATCGAATACGGCAAGAACCGCGCCCTATTGAGTTGGTACTTTGTGGATCCTATCTTCGGTCATCCGCAAACGAACACGCCGCCTCATATCAAGGACGATATCAATCTGATGTCCGACCACCGCACCCGTATTATCTATCAGCAGGAATTGTTCCCCAATAAGGAATCCCTTGCCAACGAAGACACACGATTGAGTGTACTCAACCTCACTTTCTACCCCAAAGAGCGTGGCCCGTACAATGTCTATACAGGTGCCGGACAATATACCGAAGACGGTGAACTGACTAATCCGAGATCTCGTTGGGGCGGTATGATGCGCCGTTTGGACAATACCGACTTTGAAAAAGCCAACATCGAATATATTGAGTTCTGGTTGATGGACCCCAAACTGACCAACCGCAATTTCCAAGGTGCCAAACTATTTATTAACTTAGGTGACGTGAGCGAGGATATCTTGCGGGACGGTAAGAAGAGTTTTGAGCACGGTTTGCCTATCAATACCGAAGATGCAACGTTGGTAGATACCACCGTTTGGGGACGCACTCCCCGTACGACCAGTACCACCATCGCTTTCTCCAACGAAGCAGGAGCGCGTGAGGTGCAAGATGTAGGTTTGGACGGATTAAGCACCGCACAAGAGAAGACCTATCCCACCTATAAGAACTACGTCACCGCTATGCGTGCCCAATCATGGAATAGCGGTGTGCTACAGCGTTGGGAGGCCGACCCGTTCTCGCCCCTGAATGACCCTGCCGGCGATAACTACCATTACTATCGTGGAGAAGACTTTGATAATGCCAGAACAAGTGTCTTGGACCGCTACAAACACTACAACGGTACGGAAGGCAACTCACCCGAATCCGGTGGCTCGGAGTACGGAACGGCCTCAACCCTGACGCCTGACGTGGAGGATATCAACCGCGATAATACGCTGAATGAGTACGAGAAATACTACGAATACGAGGTTAATATCGACCCCAACGACTTGGCAACAGGTAGTCGTTTCGTGTCCGAAAAGATGGTAACCAATGTGACGCTAAAGAACGGCAACACGGAAGCCGTAACGTGGTATAAGTTTAAGATTCCATTAAAGGGCGACTCCGCATCCTGCAGACGTGTAGGCGGTATCCGTAACTTCAAGTCGATTCGTTTTATGCGTCTCTTCCTGACCGATTGTGCCGACACTACCACCTTGCGTTTTGCTACGATGGACCTCGTACGCGGCGAGTGGCGTAACTACACCAAGGGACTATATAACGACGAAAAGAACGACCTGTATAATACCACCTTGCCATCGTCTATGTCATCGCTGGATGTGCAAGCCGTCTCTATAGAGCAGGACGGCAAACGCTCGCCTATTAACTATGTATTGCCTCCGGGAATCAGCCGTCAAACCGACCCCGGACAAGCACAACTGATTTCGCAAGATGAGCAGGCATTGGTACTGCGTGCGCACAACCTTGAATACAACAACGCCCGCGCCGTATATAAATCGCTTACAATGGATATGCGTAATTACAAGCAGTTGAAGATGTTTGTACATGCAGAGGCCATTCCGGGTGAGCGCGAGTTGAAAGATGATGAACTGAGTTGCTTCATCCGCTTGGGAACAGATATGACTTCCAACTACTATGAGTACGAGGTACCCCTGAAAGTGACGCCTGCCAATACCAGTTATGACAACGATAACGAGTATGACCGCAAACAAGTGTGGAAGCCGGAGAATAATATTGATTTCCCCTTCACGGCACTGACCAATGCCAAGACGGCACGCAACAAAGCCAAACGGTCAGGCGACATCACGGTTAGCAACACCAAGCCCTATTCCATCTATGACGACGCCAACGGTAAGCCCAATAACCGTATCACCGTGATGGGTAACCCCACTTTAGAGGATGTGGAGTATATCGTGGTGGGTGTTCGCAACCGCAATGGCGTTTCGACTGAGAGCAAGAGCGACAAGATAAGCGGTGAGGTTTGGATTAACGAGTTACGGCTGAGCGAATTTAATGAGGAAGGCGGTATGGCAGCCATCGCCAATGTAGGTTTGGGTGTGAGTGACATCGCCCAACTGAACCTGTCCGGACGAGTAGAGACAGCCGGATTCGGAAGCATCGAAAGCAATGTGCAAAATCGCAACATGGACAATTTCTATCAGTTCCAAGTGAGTGCTGCCTTGGAGGCAGGTCGTCTCTTCCCCGAAAAAGCACACTTGCATATTCCTCTATACGTCAGCTACTCCAAGAATATCAACTCGCCCAAATACGACCCGACGGACACTGATATCAAACTGCAAGAGTCATTGGAGACCTATACTACCCAAGAGGAAAAAGACTCTATCAAATCGATGGCCAATACGGTACAGGAATCGACATCGTGGAGTTTGACCAACCTCAAAGTGGATATTCATTCCAAGAAAAAGGACATGTTCTACGACCCTGCCAACTTCACCCTGTCGGTAGCTTATAACAAGCAGAACCAACGTACTCCTGAAATAGAGCGTGATATGACTACCGAGCACAAGGGGTCATTCAACTATGCGTACTCATTTAACCCGAAACCATGGGAGCCATTCAAGAAAATGGAAAAGGTGAAGAACGCCAAGATATTGACGGAGTTTAATATCTACTACTTACCTCAATCGTGGTCGTTCAACACCGATATGCATCGTACCTTCTCTGAACTCAAAATGCGTGACTTTAATCAGAAACTGCCCGGCGAGAGCAAGGGAGAGGAGATGAGTTTCAGTAAGGACTTTACGTGGAATCGTAACTTTGATTTTAAGTACAACCTGACCAAAAACATGAAGTTCTCTTTCAATACAGCGATGAACTCCACCGTGGACGAGGGCTACTATACGCCGGAGATTATTCATGACTATAATTTCACCAATGACTACTATGAGGCATGGAAAGACACCGTAAGACGGAGTATGAAAACATGGGGAATGCCCTATGCCTATCAGCAAGTCTTTACCGCCACTTGGAATGTACCCTTCAACCGTATTCCGTACATGGATTGGCTGACCGCCAACGCTTCCTATAACGGAACTTATACGTGGAATAGAACGGTCACCACCAATTCCAATACCAATTATGGTAATACGGCACAGTCCTCTCGCTCTTGGCAGATAGACGGGCAGGCGAACTTTGAAACGCTATACGGCAAATCCAAATACTGGAAACAACTGAACCAACGCATGTCCGGGCGCACTTCTCGTCGTCCATTCAAGCCAAGGACGTATAGTGAAACCGTCGATTTGGAGGCAGGAACAGATAAAGAGATTACTCACCGCCTCAATTCAGAATCATTGGTAGTAACAGCTACAGACTCTACCGGCAAGGCAGTACATATTAAGTACAAAGTCACCGGACCCGCTAAGATTGTTGTTACCAGCAAGGTAGATGTTCGTAATGTAGCCATTGCTATTACCTCGCGTGACCCCAATAAACGCACGCCGGCAGAACTGACGATGGACTTTGCTGCTTACTTTGGTACGATGATTCGCCGTGCGCAGGTGACCTACCGCAAGACCGATGCGTTGACCGTTCCGGGTTTCTACCCGCAGATTGGTTTCTTCGGACAGGACCACCAAGGTGGCTCTACCTATGCACCGGGTTGGGATTTCGCTTTCGGTTTCTTCACAGACGACTATATGGACCGTGCGCGCGACCATGGCTGGTTGGCGTTGAGTGATAGTATATCTCAACCGGCTACTATGGCGTCCACCTCCGATTTTGATATCAAACTGACACTGGAACCCTTCCCCGGATTTAAGATTCAGGTGAACGGTAAACGTTACGAAGCACGGACCACGTCTATGCTCTATACCGGTGCGCTGGATAGTCAGGACCGTGCCAACTATGCTATGCAGGAAACGATGAACGGCTCATACAACATCACCCAAGTGGCTATTGCTTCGTCCTTTGAACGTGTTGGCAAGTCAAGCGACAATTTCGCTTCGGCTACTTTCGACCGTTTCCTTGCCAACCGAGAAGCGATGACTACTCGCTTGCAACAGCGTTACAACGAGACGTATTATCCTAAACAGGACCCATCGGGTATCTTTAGCGATTCGCTCCACATTATGGGACAACGATACAATGAAGTATTAGGCAGAGTTAGTCATAGTTCAGCCGATGTATTGGTGCCTGCCTTCCTGACGGCCTTTACCAAACAGGATATCAATAAAGTCAACTTCAATCCCTTCCTTGATATTCTGCATATCATGCCGAACTGGAGCGTTACCTTTGACGGATTGGGACGTATTCCTGCCGTGAAGGAACACTTTAAGTCCTTTGTGCTGACACATGCCTATACCTGTAAGTATGCGATTGGGTCGTATACCAGTTTCTCCACATGGTTAGGTGCTAACGACGGTACGGATAAGACGCTCGGTTTCCGTAGGGACGCTGTCAGTGGTATGCCTATTCCCAGTAGTGCATTTGATATATCGTCGGTTAGTTTGACGGAGAACTTCTCACCGTTGATAGGTGTGAATATGACGCTCAAGAACTCGTTGCTCATCAAGACCGAGTACCGCAAGCAACGTACTGCTACGCTGAATATCAATTCGATTCAAATCACGGAGGGACACACCGATGAAATAGTCGTTGGTACGGGTTATACCATCAAGGACCTGCACTTCACCGCCAAGACCAAGAACGGTGGACAACGCAAAGTGAGCAACGACCTCAAACTGACGGCTGACTTCTCCTATAAGAACGTAGCCACTCTGTTGCGTAAGGTAGAAGAGAACATCACCCAAGCCAGCAATGGTAATAAAGTGTGGGGCCTGAAGATTAGTGCCGACTACGTTATTTCGCAGAAGATTAATCTGCAATTCTTCTACGACCACCAGTCCACTATTCCGTTGATTTCCTCGTCTTACCCCATCAAGAACGACAATGCCGGCATCAATATCAAACTGATGCTAACACGTTAAGCGCGTACACCTTAATAATAATGGCGTACGCGCACACGCGTGGGGCGTTGTATTGTTTTGGGAATTTTACTAAAACAATGTAAGTTGATTATCTACGGTCTGACTGTCCTCGGGCAGTTCGTTGGTAATCGTAAACGGCACGTCTACTACCGGTTCTTCCGTGGCTGCTGCCTCGTTCTCTGCTTCGACCTCTGTTTCGGTCTCTGCTTCGGGTTCGGGTTCGGGCTCCGGTTCCGGTGTGATATCTTCTATAGATACAATATCTAAGGTTGAGATACGTTTACCCTTGGCCTTAGGCGACTTGGGTTCGATGAACTCGGACATAAGCAGGGTCAAATCCTCACGGAAATCGTCCTTGTAGTGTACCAAGAACGTGGCTTCCTCGCGGTCGGAAAGCAGTTCAATGCGATTGTCGATATTCTCCCCCAACATATTTTGCGGTTTGGGAGTAGCGTCAAACACAAAGCGTTTGGCATAATAGTATCCCAAATCAGCATTCCACAAAGCCAACGACCACACTTTATCGGGGTCGTATTTCTCGATGCGAAGCCAGTTGGGCTCAAAGTGCGCCGTTTCTTCAAAGGTGTTGAGGAAATAGTCGCCGTTCTGCATAATCACCAAGATACGGTCTTCGTCGGCAAATTCGCCTAAGTAAGTGCCTTGTCCGTCATAGTTGATACGCAGTATATCGGGGTCAAACCATACTTTGCGTCCGCCTAATGTGGAGTGACCTTTGGACTTCATCACAATCGATTTGACATCGTACTTCGTCAGTACGTTACCACGGCTGGAGCGTCCTTTGACTGCCAATTCGCTTAGGTCTTTGCATACCTCTAATTTCTTGAGGTGCAGTGCCGGTTTCAGGGTCACACGAATTACTTCCGCCTCTCCGTTCGGGTTGGCTGTGAAGTACATCACCTTGCTGCCGGGTTTGCCTGCGGTCAGGTCATACTCTTTGTCTCGCGTCACGCCGGTTACGTTAAAGCGCTTCATATAATAGACGCCGCCCTTACCGTCGCGGTAAACGACATTGTAGATGGTACGCGTGTCGTTCTTGCGGAAGATATCAATGTGAATGATATTAGTGCCTACAAAGGCCTTTTCTGCCACGTGTACCACTTTGTACTTACCGTCTTTGTAGAAGATAATCACATCGTCCAAGTCGGAGCAGTTGAATAGGAACTCGTCTTTCTTCAACGTTGTACCGATAAATCCCTCTTCGCGGTTGATATATAGTTTTTCGTTGGCTTCCACCACGGCTTTGACATTAACGGAGGCAAAGTTGCGCACTTCCGTCAGACGCGGATGGGAGGCACCGTATTTCTCTTTCAGGTGTTCGTACCACTGAATGGTATAGTCGGTCAGGTGATTGAGGTTTTTGATGCACGCTTTGATTTTTTTGTCCAAGTCACGCATCAACTCGTCGGCTTTTTTGCTATCGAACTTGGTGATACGAATCATGCGTATCTCAAACAGTTTCTCTATGTCTTCGGTTGTGACCTCACGAATCAACTGTTTTTTCCACGGCTCCAATGCTTGGTCCACAAACGCTATCAATTTTTCCTTGTTGGGTGCCGTCTCGTAACCTTCTTCCTTGTAGATACGGTTCTCGATAAAGATTTTCTCCAAGGAGGTGTAGAAGTATTGCTCCTCCAACTCGGATTTCTCTATCTCCAATTCCCATTTGAGCAGGTCTTTGGTATTATCTACCGACAACCGCAACAGGTTGCTCACGTTGGTGAAGATGGGCTTTTTATTCTGAATAACGCAGCAGTTGGGCGATATGTTAATTTCGCAATCGGTAAAGGCATAGAGTGCGTCAATGGCCTTGTCGGAAGACGAACCGGGAGCCAATTGTACGACGATACGCGCTTCCTGTGCCGTAAAGTCTTCCACTTTCTTTACCTTAATCTTGCCTTTTTGATTGGCGCGCAAGATGGTTTCGATGATTTTGGAAGTAGTGGTACCAAATGGTATCTCGGATATAATCAGGGTGCGGTTGTCGTCTGCTTTTTGTATCTTTGCCCGAATACGAATCGTACCGCCACGTTCGCCGTCGTTGTACTTGCTGACATCTATCTCGCCTCCTGTCGGAAAATCGGGGAAGAGCTGAAACTCTTCGCCTCGCAGGTAGGCCAAAGCGGCATCGCACAGTTCCGTAAAGTTGTGGGGCAGTATTTTGGAGTTCAGACCTACTGCAATACCCTCTACCCCCTGTGCCAAAAGCAACGGAAACTTAACGGGCAGATGGATGGGCTCTTTTTTACGGCCGTCATAACTGAGCATCCAGTGGGTCGTTTTGGGGTTGAAGACGGTTTCCATCGCAAATTTGCTCAACCGTGCTTCTATGTAACGGGGGGCAGCAGCGCCGTCGCCCGTGAGAATGTTTCCCCAGTTACCTTGGCAGTCAATCAGCAGGTCTTTTTGTCCCAACTGTACTAACGCATCGCCTATGCTGGCGTCACCGTGGGGGTGATACTGCATGGTTTGTCCCACAATGTTCGCCACCTTGTTCATCTTGCCGTCATCGACACACCGCATAGCGTGCAGGATACGCCTTTGTACGGGTTTAAGGCCGTCCTCGATAGCCGGAACGGCACGTTCCAAGATGACATACGAAGCATAGTCCAAGAACCAGTCTTGGTACATACCTGTCAGATGATATTTGATTGCGTCATTAAATTCTGCCATGCTATATTTCTACTGCTGCCCAAGCGACAGCTCCTCCTACGGGTGGGTTTTGTTTTTTGATTTGTACGTGTACTTCCGCTTCCGGCCATGCTTGCTGTACAGCGGTCCGAATGCGACCTGCCACATGTTCGAGCAAGTTGGACGGCTGTTCCATTTCGTGGCGCACCAACGAATAGACCTGCCCATAATTAATGGTGTCGGTCAATTGGTCCGTTGCCACAGCCGGTACCTCCGGCAAGGTGAGTGAAACGGACACTAAAAAGTTGTTGCCCGTAATGCGCTCTTCCTCTAATACGCCGTGGTACGCCTTAAAGGACATATCCTCTAACCGTATAACCACTTATTGGGCGCGACGGTTCAGGAAGATATACCCTAAGATACCGGCTACTTCCAGTACCAAACTGATTACCAACAACCAGTTGGCAGGTAAAGCCAACGCATAGATTACAAGGCACAGAACGCCCAGCAATACCAAAATAATTCCTAAGTCTTTCATATCTGTTGTGTTTTTAATTTATTTCAATGCTTTATAGATGCCTCCCGGCAGGTCTTTTACGATACCGCTTATGGTCATCATCATCAAGTCGGCTATGACATCTGAGTACGGTCGTTGTGTCTCCATTACCAGCATATTGACATGCATACCGTCTTCCTCTTCGTGCAGTTTGTCTAATAGTTGCCGTTGGGTGTCTGTGATACCTTCGGTCAGTTCCACCAACTCGGTTTGTATAGGCAGGGTGCGCTCGGTCGCCCACTGCATGTGCTGCACCAAATCTTCCGCTCCCAGTATGAGGGACGCCTGCTGATGGGCAATCAGGGTGTTGCACCCTTGCGAACATTCATCGGTAGTGCGTCCGGGGAAGGTGAAGACGTCTCGGTTATAGTCATTCGCCATGCGTGCCGTAATCAAACTGCCGCCTTTGCGCTTCGATTCCACTACCACCACGGCATCAGCCAATCCTGCTACGATGCGGTTGCGTGCCACAAAGTTCTGCTTTTCGGGCTCGGTGCCGGAGGTGTATTCGGTCAGTATGCCCCCGTTGGTCAGTGCCTGTATGGCTACCGAACGATGCAGGTTGGGGTAGATACGGTCTAAACCGTGTGCCGGAACAATAATCGTGGGTAGTTCTGCCTCCAACGCAGCCCGATGTGCTGCCACATCTATTCCGTAGGCCAATCCGCTGATAATGGTGGTGTCCGGCACCAATTCCTTCAAGTCCAGTACCAAGCGGCGTGTCAGGTCTTTGCCTCGGTCCGTCGCCATGCGTGTACCGACGATAGACACCATCTTACCCTTGTTGAGTTGAAGATTACCCTTTCCGTACAGCAGTATCGGAGCATCAGGACATTGTCGGAGACGGTGGGGGTAGTTGTCGTCGCGGTAGAAATAGGTACTGAGTTGATGTTTGTCAATGAACGCTAATTCCTGCTCTGCTTCTTGCATGGCTTGGTCCATACCCGGTACGTCTATATGGCTCCAAACCTCTGAGGCGCTTCCGTATTGGTCCAGCAGTTGATGTTCCTTCCGTATGGACCACGGGTATAGACGGAACAATGCTATTTGGTAGAGCAGTTCGTTGGTCATTTATAGTTTATCTCCGAAGCACAAGTCTCCGGCATCGCCTAAACCGGGAACGATGTATTTGTTCTCATTCAAGTGGTCATCTATCGCAGCGCACCACAGTGTCGTCTCTTTTGGCATAACGGATTGCAACAGTTCAATGCCTTCGGGAGCGGCTATCACGCTGCACAAATGTACGGCAGCGGGGGTGCCGTGTGAGAGTAGGGCCTTGTAGGCAATCTCCATGGATGCGCCGGAGGCCAACATGGGATCTACCAAAATCAATATCTTGCCGTCCAATGCCGGTGCGGCGAGGTATTCAGACACTATCTCCAGTTCCCCGTTGGTGCCAATCCGTCTGAAAGCACTGATAAAAGCATTCTCTGCATCGTCAAATACGTTCAGAAAACCCTGATGCAGGGGCAGCCCTGCACGCAGTATGGTTCCCAACACAATCGGTTGGGCTACGGTGTTCACTTGTGCCGTCCCCAATGGCGTAGGCACGTCCTCGGTGGCGTAGGGCAAGGTCTTACTTACCTCGTATGCCATCACCTCTCCAATGCGCTCTATATTGCGACGGAAACGCATAGAGTCGGTTTGAATACCCACGTGACGAATCTGCTTGAGGTAGTGATTCAGTACGCTGTTGTGCTCCGATAAATGATGTACTTGCATAGTTTATTTTTGGACTTTAGCGTTGGCTTTGGCAGCTTTCAGTTCGTTCTTGATGGCGTCTTTTTTGAGTTTGAGGTCTGCCTGCAATGCCTTCAGGTCGTTGGTCTTGTTCTTGATTTCTTGGTCATACACAGCCAAGTTGTTTTGCAAGGTCTGCACGTACTGTGTTTGTGCAGCAATGCTGCGTATGCGGGCATTTACCGTATTGAGGCACTCGCTCACTTGTTGGTTTTGCTGCGTCATGTCCTCTTGCATTTTTTGCTTGCTGTCATCTTCTACCAACGTCAGCTGACGGGTAGCGGACAGTAATTCAGAGGCAGCACCCTGCTGCTGTTTGAGCAGTTTCTCTGCGGCGCTGTAATTCTTTTCCATGCCGCTCAATACACTTTGGGCTGTTTTGGCATACTTGGCCAAACTCTTGGAGTAACTTTGTTCCTCTTTGAGTTGTTTCTCTGCGTCTTTCAGCATCTTGCCATCGCGTTCCAAGTTGGTTTGCAGGGCGGTCAGCTCGGTGACAAAACCGGCAGCGTTATTGGCATACATCACACGCATCGAATCCATTTGAAAGGTCGTGGACAGCGTGTCTAACGGAGTAACGTGTTGCGCATTCATGGCAACGGCAGCCAGCATAGTAGCTGCAAGGATAAACATCTTTTTCATTTCTGTTATTTTATTTAGTTGGTTAATTGGTTGCTATTGGGCAAAATAGGCCATCACTTGGTCGGCGTATGCTTTGCCTACCGGTACGGAATTTATCTTGTCGTCGTTAAAGTCAAGCCATATATCTCCCTCTACGCGCCGTGCTATCTGCACGTTCTCCAAATTGACGATATAGGAGCGGTGGCAGCGTACCAGTTTGGAGGAGCGGAAACGCCATTCCACGTTCTTCATAGAGTTGCGAATCATCACGGTCTGCATCTTGCCGCCGGCACTGTAATGAATCTGCACATAGTTATCGGCCGACTCCAAGTAATATACATGCTCCGGCTTGACGGACAACTTGAGTTCGCCCCGTTCGTCGTAGAAATTGAGCATAGGGGCTTGCTCTTGCGCTTCATCGTGATGGGTCAGTTCGTCTATGCGCGTGTGCTGCGCCGATATGTTCCAAAGGAGTGTCACCACCATTGCTGCCAGTACACCTATTTCGCCCCAGAACAGCGGCAGTTGGTTGAGGGCCACCCAGTCGTGAATGCGGTAGGGCTTGAAAAAGAGCACACAAAAACCGATCATTGCCACCACGGTCAGCACCACAAAACAGACATTGTACGGCTTTTTCAGATATGTCAGAATCTCTTTTCTCATTTTGGCGCGAAGATACAAAAAATTTTTGGCATACGCAAATAATTTGAACACTAAATAGATTTTTAATCTATGAATAGGTATTTTTTTATGCTCCGCACCTCTCTTAATTCAAAAAAGCATTTTCAATTCTCCATTTTCAATTTTCCATTCAAAAAGTTTGCATATATGAAA
>JAKSNJ010000017.1 GCA_024399965.1 Paludibacteraceae bacterium | reverse complement strand
GCGTAATTTAGCATCTACCCAACCTATTGAGGAACATCCTGTAGATAAATTGGTTTTGGAGCAGTTTCCTATTAATACCCCCTACGGTTGCTGCATAGACAGAGGTTCGAATATCACCATTGTAGGAACATCCAACTACGCAGAGGCGGCTATTGGAACATTTGCGTATTATCTGGCAGAGATGGGAGGATTTAACTATGTCAGTAAAGAAGTAGATTTAGATCCGCTTCATCCTATTTCTTTTTACAATATCGCTAACGAACAAGCCAATGAACACTTAGTTCAATTCTTAGGCGACATCAATCATTTGGCAATAGGTAAGAACAAGTGGGTAATATTCCTGCTCTCTGCCAGTGGGGGACAAGAACCTGCTTACCCCACTCAATTCCACTATATCATCGGCAAAGAGAAAGGCGATGAAACCTATAACGACCCGCGTATTACCATAGAAGATATCACTCGTTTTGATGCGTTATACAAACAACTATCCACAACTATTGAGCAACAGTTTGGCTTGCAATCTGATTGTCAGCAATTCCATAACGGTACGTCTGATAAGAATATCGCTCGGCATATTGATTGCCCCAATGCGTTTACCATTCGTATCGCTTGGAGTGTAACATGCTGGGATTATCGCTATTTACAAATTGCCCAAACTATGACAGAACAAGTGAAACAAATATTGTCTAAATAATAATTCTATGAAAAAACTAATCTTTTTTGCAACACTATTATGTCTTGCTGCATGTGGCGGTAAGAAGTCGGATATTCCATCAGGTATGACCGAGGAGGAATATACCTTGTACAAAGACCTACTCAGTTCAGTCAACTCTGTTGAACAGGAATTTGAGGGTGTAACCACTATGACGGCGGAAGAAGCCATCCAAATAGTTACGTTGGCAGAACAACTATTCTATGACTACGACCCGATGGGTAAAGATTCGGCTACCATGGCTGCTTGCCAGCAACTAAAAGACCGTGTCAACACTTTGCGTCCCAATTTATTAGCCAAAGTGGAGCAAATGCTACCCTCCATCTTTGTGGATGTAGCCAATGATGCCGACCACTTACTGGAGAAAAAAGAATTCTATCCCGTTTATCTTATGCGTGGAGATACCCTCTATGTAGATATTCAAACAGAACGAGCAGCCACTCTGAAAATTTATAATGCAGATGCCAAATCTTGTCTTCTTACTCGTTCCGGCAAGAGTAGTTACACCGAGAAAATCAGAATCAAAAACACAGCCATCTATTTGGTAGAAATCAATCCTGGTCAAACTCAATATGCCTCTATGAATATTCGCTATACAGTAGGGTGTATTGAACATCTAAAAAATCTCAAGACCGTTCAGCAGGAGCAAGTAGAAGGTAAAGCAGGGGACTTCTTGGTGGAGAACATTAAGGGTATTAAGATGCAAAACCTGTTTGAAGAACCACGTAAATTCACCCTTCGCGGGCAACTGAAAGCCGCTTTTTCCGGTAATTATCGTGGCGTAGTAGCTATTCAAGTACCAAGCGGAGCATCAGATATACTCTACTCTTTGCGTATCTCCACCAACGAAGGCGACCGCCACTCCGATGGTAAATTCCACGACAATATGGAAACATCTTACAAGCGTGTCAAAATGTTAGGTCTGCCCGTATATGAGTCACACAACGGCAGTGGATTGATAGCCACCTTATTAGGCGAAAACGCCCCTGTGCGCGAAGAAGATGCCTACATCAATCTGTATGTTTTCTACGATGCCGGACAAGCACGGAAATTCCAAGACGGTGGTGACCCTGCCAAGATTAAATATAACATAGACTACTCCAAAATGGGAACACAATCGTGCAACGACCGAATCCCGACCCGCGGATACAAAACAGTCTATTTAGGATTCCTCAATGAGCGTGTGCGCTACAACAACTATATGTGGTTAGAGGCAGTCAGCGCCGTACCTAATACGGAATATTTCAAACCCAAATTTACGTTGGAAGAATAGTATATGCCATTTGATAAAATAAATCCATCTCAAGAAAGCATTGAGATGGATTTTTTTAGTGCGGTAATCAGCGTGTCTATGTCCTCTTTGGTGGTATAAAGCGCCACAGAGGCACGAATGGTGCCGGGCACTTGCAAATAGTCAATCAATGGTTCTGCACAATGGTGTCCGGTACGAATGGCCACCCCCTGCTGGTCTAATAACGTACCTACATCAAAAGGATGCAGGTTCGCTACATTGAACGAAATGGCTCCTGCCTTGGGCTGACCTGCAGCATAGATGGTAATGCCCTGTATTTGTGCCAATTGTTGCTCCAAATACGTCATCATTTGAAGCTCATAATCTGCTACCTGCTCACGCCCTAATTGCTCCACATAGTGCAAAGCAACCTGCAAACCATAGGAACCAATAAAATTGGGAGTACCTGCTTCAAATTTATACGGCAAGGCATTGTACGTCGTAGCAGAGAAAGAAACATGATTAATCATTTCTCCCCCACCCTGTGCCGGAGGCAACTGTTCCAACCACTCCTGCTTGCCATATAACACGCCCAACCCCGTTGGACCATATATTTTATGCGCCGAGAAAACAAAGAAATCACAATCTAACGCACACACATTCACGGGAATATGCGGCACACTCTGTGCCCCGTCCACACAAACGGGCACATGATGCTCATGCGCGAATGAGATGATGTCCTGAAGAGGATTGATGATACCCAACACATTGCTCACGTGAGCAACGCTGACCAAGCGAGTTTTGTCGGTGAATAGGCACTTATATTGCTCTATTTCTAACGATAAATCGGCACGCAAAGGGATTACCTTCAGCACGGCTTTCTTGCGATTGCAGAGCATTTGCCAAGGCACGATATTGGAGTGATGCTCCAAATAAGATACAATGATTTCGTCCCCCTCGTGAATAAACTGCTCGCCAAACGAGAACGCCAACATATTGATGCTGTCGGTAGTACCTTTGGTGAATATAATCTCACCGGCGGACTTGGCTCCAATAAAATCTGCCACTGCCTGCCGTGCCTGTTCGTGGTGCTGCGTAGCCAGTTGGCTAAGATGGTGAACACCCCGATGAACATTGGCATTCCACGTGGTATATGCCTCCTGAATGGCATCTAAGACCTGTTGTGGCTTTTGCGTGGTGGCCGCATTGTCCAAGTACACCAATCGGCGACCGTGTACCTGCTGAAGCAGTATAGGAAAATCGTTCTCGTTCATTATTTTTTGCTTGCGTTCATTAACTTACCCTCTTGCCAATTGAGCATTGGGTACTGCTTTTTCAGATACTCCACTGCAGGGCCTATCTCACTACTGCCACTCGTTGCAAACGGATAAATAGGTTTGCCCTCCAACTGCGGTATATTATTGTCCAGCCAAGACTGGATAATTCGTGGACATATACCCCACCAAATGGGGAAACCAAGATAGATGGTCTCGTACGGAGTAATGTTCATACATTGCTTAATCATGGGGCGTTCCTCCTCATCTGCCATTTCAATACTACTACGTGACTGTTTATTACGCCAATTAAGGTCCTCAGCCGTGTAGTGTTGGTAGGGCTCAATCTCCCACAAGAAGGCGTTTTTCTCTTGTGCCAACTGTTCTGCTACCGCCTTGGTAGTTCCCGTGGCCGAAAAATACGCTACTAATGCTTTTTGCTCTCCGGCAAACACACCAATTGACATCAACGTCGCCATAAATACTAAAAATCCTTTTTTCATATATCGTTCATTTTGCTTGCAAAATTACGAAAAATAATTGGTATAAGCAAATTTATCAGCAAAAAAGGGCTTTTAAAAAGCACAAAGATAGTAACATCTCGGCTCTATCGTGGCTGAACATTCCGTTAATCATTCGTTAATCGTCCGTTAATTGTCCGATAATTTTCCGATAAAGACAGGGGAAAAGACGTACACAAAAGCCCCTCTAATGTGGGCTGCAACAACGCGCCACCAGATAAGTTCATTTTCTTGGCTAAACGCAATTTGGTATTCGGAAGTGAACTGAGTTGGAAATTCATCACCAACGCAATATCCTCATTATCCACATTCAAAATGTACAAAAAAGCAAGTAATTGTTGCTGCTCACTCAACTCTGAATAACGGTCACTCAATCGCGACAAGAAGCAGTTAAACTGCTGGTCAACAAAGGTTTGAAACTGATTCCACGAACGATAATGAATCAGTGTATCATACACATCCTTACATCGTTTTTCCCGTTCCGACCAATTGGAAGTCTCTGAATAAATCTGCACCTTAGCATTATGCCACTCGTGGCGCAATGTATCACGCCGAATGAGTAATTCTTTGGTTTGTGAATGAGATTGAGACTGCTCTAACAACATTCGCAACTGAGCAATTTGCTTCTCATAATCACATTGCAGTTTGGCTCGTCTGAGTGTCTCAATACGAACAATGACATAAAGAATGGCTATGCAACAAGCACATACAACAATAACTAAACACCTCATTTCCATGCTATTATAAAGCTATTCGCCACGCCGTAATTACCTCGTCGGTTACAGCAACGGTGGGGTTTATTTGCAACACTGTTTGTATAAATTCTTTTTCGTTTTTAACATAAACATCAATATGATACGGGAGCAGACAATATAACCCCTCGAAATACAATCGCAAGCCAATTCGATTATCCAAAAAGAGACGACGGTTCTTTACCGGCTGAATACGATATAACTTATTGATAGGTAGATGAATATGGAACGGATAAAAACCATTGTAGAAGATAAAACGACTACCCTTGATTTGATATTTACTATGCGTGTAAGCTGCCGTAATGCCAATAAATGTCATTACAAAAACAAAAATAACTCCTATCAAAATCAGTAACACTGCCATTGTGGGCGTGGGCGTACCTTGAAAGATACAAAACATGCACATTCCTACCAAAAAAAGCAGACTATGTAGCGTGGCTATCAGCAGCGAAAACCGTAGTCCGGAAACAGAGATATCCTGTGGCGAAAAGGTAATTTTATTCATGCGTATTAAAATCTAAATCCTACCGTAATGCCCACTATGAATTGGTCTTGTGTCGATGAATGCAGGAAATAATTGGTATATTGACCAAACGCACCCAACGAGAAACCATCTTTGAATACATATTCATAACTCACTCTACCTAAAATACCATGATCCGTTTGACGACGAAAGGCAAAATCGTGGTTCGTGGCTTGCACATCGTTTGAGGTAAACAAGGTAAACGAATAACCTATTCCTAAAGTTACAACATGCTGATTGTTAATTGGTTTCCAACTCCCATAAATATCTGTGGTCCATTGGTGCTTAAAACAACTATAGTCCGTATCCAACGCCCCCCATCGCTCCGGCTTGATTCCGGAATGAAAACCGGCTTGCAGACCAACACCTAAATTATATGTAAACGTTCTTTCATAATTGACCATCCAGTCGGTTTGCACACAATCCAAACTGAGAGCATTCGCTCCTGCCAAGATTCTAAACTGATTGCCTTGTGCAGAGATAGTTGTTACCCCCGTGAGGAGCAGAAGCAGAAAGATTGATTTTCTTTTCATAAGTACGATAAATTTGAAATGTCCGAAATCAGTCGGATGCTGTTTGATTTTTTCTGCAAAATTACAAAAAATAATCCAAACAATCGCTACATCAACATATCAAAATTATCTACAAACAAAATGTAAAGTAACAGATAATCAGGTTATTAAATTTTATTCACATCGACATACCATCAACGCCAAGCAAACGTTAGCTTAACAATCATTATGGTTTATAAAAACTATTCCGCAAAATGAGTTGGGCATCGCCGTCTTCGAGGAGTTGCTGAAGTGTCACATCCGGATTGTTTTCCATATAGGACTGCGCAATACGCCAGCCAATCCATGTGCCTACTCTACCCGGTGAATCCTGAGAAACTTCGGAAGTGAAAGGTCCATCGTTGAGGTAAGAAGTGAGTACCATACTTTCGGAATTGAACAAGTCCCGTTTGTCCATGATATGATTCCAAATAGCACGCTCGTTGTCTATACACCAGTTCCACTGATCCTCAGTATAACCCATAATCTCATACTCGGGATAATCAGGAAGCAAGAGCGAAAGGACATACATGATTTTGCCCCGATAAATCATATTCTCCAAAAGGCGGTTTTTTACCGATGTATAGGGGATATTTCGGAATAAATATGCACTAACTACATCAATGGGAATACAGGACTTACGCATATTCTGTTTTTGGTACTCATACACCACCCGATTGTAGTATTTCCAGTCGCCACCCAAGTACATATCGGTGCCTACCGCCAAATCATCGTCCACAAACAAAATAGAGGCATTAAAGCCGGAAATGAAGAAGTAAACAAGGGGCAACGGCAGGTCGGCATAAAGGTAATGAAGGCGCGTGAAGGCAGCGTCTAATTGCTCCTGAATAGTGTCTATATTGGCAAACTGGCGACGGACTTCGGCATTCGTTTCACCAAAGCCATAAAGGGTATCCTGCAAGAACTGTGGCAACGCCTCTGCCAAATAGAGCGTGTCATCGGCTGCGATACCCAATATATTCTCGGTCCAAACAGGCATAAATGCCTCATATTCATCGTATAAGAAGCGAATATCCTGCAAAGCCGAATCGGCAGACACATTGAGTAAGGCATGGTCAAAACGCACAATCTCAATGTGCTGAGGGTCCATGTTGGAAGGGAAATAAGAACGCCCCTTGTTGCAAGCAGTCAGCCCCATTAAAAGGGGCAAGGAGCAAATGAAAATAAAAGATTTATATTTTTCCATCTTGAATAACTAATTGACGATCACATATTTGTGCTAATTCTTGGTCATGGGTGACAAGAATGATGGTTTGCCCATACTGCCGGCGCATTTGGAGCAAGAGGGTATGCAGTTCTTTCTTGTTCTGCTCATCTAAACTGCCACTGGGTTCGTCTGCCAAGATAACGGACGGCTGCAAGAGCATAGCACGGGCAGCAGCCACCCGTTGCTGCTCACCTCCGGATAGTTGACTCGGTTTATGGTCGAGACGGTTCTGCAAACCGAGTTGAGTAAGTAAATCGGTAGCACGTTGGCGAAGGGCTTTGTCCTCCATACGGGCAATAAGACCGGGCATCATCACATTTTCGAGTGCCGTAAACTCCGGCAGGAGTTGGTGCTGCTGGAAGATAAAACCAATGTGGCGGTTACGGAAGGCCGCCAACTCTTTTTCGGACAAAGCAAAGACATCCTGTCCGTCAATTAAGACCTGCCCGCTATCGGGGCGGTCAAGGGTTCCGATGATTTGGAGCAAGGTGGTTTTGCCGGCACCACTGCGACCAAGAATAGCCACAATCTCGCCTTTCTCCACTTGGAAATTCACACCTTGCAGCACCTGTAAGGTACCGAAACTCTTTTGTAAATCAATGACTTGTATCATTTTTATAATAATTAGTAATCCACTGAATAGCTGCCTCGATGATTTCATCTTGTGGCGTTTGCGGGTCGTCGTCCACCAAATAATTGGGCGTGATACCTCCTTCTATACTTTGTTTGTCACGGTCAAACATGCGCACGCTGGAGAAACGCAATAGCCAGCCATTGGGCAACTCATAACTGAGTGGCATACCACCTCCGCCACCACTAACGCCACCAATGATAGCGGAATAGTCAGAATAGCGCATCATGCTTACAAAGAAATTAGCTGCCGAATAGGTGTGGCGGTTGCAAAGAACAACCACCGGTCTGAACCACGAAGACGGCATGTCTTTTTTATGCAGATGTTGCTCCTCCAACGAAGAGAAATCGTCGTGCCCCACTCCGTTTTTATGTTGCCAGTAACCAATCACCTGATCATCGCTGAAGAACGTGGCTGCCAACTGATAGGCATAGCTCAAATCACCACCACCATTGTTGCGCACATCTACAATCAACCCCCGACAAGGCAGAAAAGAACGCAAGATATATGCCATGTTATTGGAAGAGACAGGCGTCTCAAAATCAGGCACATACATATAGCCGATGGAGTCATTAGGCAAGATAGCATAGTAAGCACCACCAGCCACACGATAGGAAGGAATATAGTACGACTTGATAGCAGACCAGTTAAAATTGGTGGCATAGCCCTCGTACCACGTGCTACAAGACGAGACATCAAAAGACGAATAAAGATTGACATGGCCATCGTTGAGCGTATTGACCATAGATGCCAAGGTATCAAAGAGGGTAAGATAATCGTCCGTTGGTATGCACTGAACAGAAGGCAAATAAGCATCGTGAACGGACTGCCAAGAAACCTCCTTCTCATCAAAGAAACAATACTTTTGGTCCAAAGTCTGCCATAAACACTCCATGTTGCCCACGGGTGTATTGTCCTCTACGCCCTCGAAACGATGCGTACAAGCAGTAATCAACAAAAGCAGTAACAAACTATATGTCAGTGATTTACGCATAGGTCAAAAGATGGTAAAGTTATGTTTTGGATTCAAGCGGTAGTGGAAACACGTTCCTACAATGGCTGATACCTGTTCGTGGGAAAACATCATATTTTTCTCTCCATATTCGTCATATTCGTGAGCTATACCGACTCGCCACGTGGAGTGTGGGAACTGCATATCCAAAGTCAGTTCCTGCCGTAAAGTGCGATGATTCCACATACCGGCACAACGCACCGTGCCCTGTACCTGTTCCGTGAGTTCGTAATAGGACTGCCAATAATCTGGCATAAAATCAACACCTATCAGATTGGCCCAAACAAGGTAACGCAAACGATAGGAGGTGTTTTTGCCATGAAACGCATAACTGACTCCGGCCATCGCCATCGCTTGAAGTGAGGCATCTAAAGAAATCGGTTTATTGACATTACGCACATGATACTTAACCGTATTGCTCCAATCCAAATACGGCCCTAACAAGACCTGCACCCCCTGTTGCTGCCACTGCCATGTGTAGTGAGCACCCCAACCAACATTAACTCCGACGGCATAAAGAACATTAGAACGGGTGGGGTTGTAGGTCCAATCAAACAGCAAGTCCATACACCCCACATGCTGCCAATGGTCTAACTTGCCGGCCTTGCCTAAACGTGAATCTTGGGAGAAGGGTTGCCACCACTCGTTGCCAAGTCCTACCATCATGCCATCATAAAGTGTAGGCGAGAGATATTGGTCCTGACGCCAAGCACCACCGTATTGGATTTTTAATATATTCTCGTGTTCCACGTTTTCTGCCGTCAAGATACACGGAAACAATACCTCCAATAGAAGGCAAGCAGTAAACAGCAGAACACCTTTATTATTTATGCGCATACGAGTGGCAATTAATCTTCTATCGTGAGTTGGCGATCGCCGTTGGGCAGAACTTGAATATGAATATAAACCGTATCTTCGGGCAAGAGCGGAGCAATGATGTCCGGCCACTCAATCAAACACAGATTGCCGGAGTAGAGATATTCTTCAGCACCAAAATCTTGCGCCTCGCGAATATCCTTGAGACGGTAGCAATCAAAATGATACACCTCACCATGTTGAGGAGTGTCATACACATTAACGATGGCAAAGGTGGGTGAGTTGACCACATCATCTGTTTCCAGTTCTTCACAGAGCTGCTTGATGAAAGTAGTCTTACCTGCACCCATAGGAGCATCGAATGCAAAGACCGAGTGGGTGGGGTAGCGATGCAACAAATCGAGCGCAGATAGATGTTCTCCGGACTCTGTGAGCAGAAAAAGTTGCCCGTTGTCAGCCATTTTTAACGTATAAGTAGTCATAATGATTAAAAATATTTAATTCTCAGCGCGATAAATCTGTATTAAAATAGGTATAAATAATTGATGCAGAGCGAGTTCCAACGATTTCGGTTAGTTCGGGTAATGTGGCTGTTCTAATTCGTGAAACAGTGTGGAAATGAGCCAGCAATTTCTGCTTTGTAACAGGTCCAACTCCGTGAATATCATCGAGTTGCGAAGATGTTTGTGCCTTAGAACGCTTGTTTTTGTGGTAAGAAATGGCAAAACGGTGTACCTCGTCCTGAATTTTAACAAGAAGACGGAAGAGTTCGTCCGTCACTTTGAGAGAGACCTCTTGTACAGGATCACCATAGAGGAGGGTGTTGGTACGGTGCTTGTCATCTTTTTTTAGACCGACAACAGGAATAGACAGTCCCAACTGCTGTTCCACGACCTCACGAATGGCATGTACCTGACCGATGCCACCATCGGCAATGATTAAGTCCGGAAAATCTCCCTGTTCATCGATAATATCCTGATAACGGCGACGAACTATCTCGCGCATAGACGCATAATCGTCTTGTCCGACAACAGTCTTTATCTTAAAACGCTTATAATCACTCTTACTGGGCTTCGCTTTTTTGAAGACAACGCAAGCAGCAACGGCAGACGAACCCTGAATAGACGAGTTATCATAGCTATCGATGAATAAAGGCGTTTTTGGCAAGTTCAATAGGGCTTGCAGAGCACCTAAAACACGCATAGCACGCTGGTCAGGGTTGAGTTTATCGGATTGCTTAAGTTGATCTTTTTTATACTGACGCACGTTCTGCATTGCCAAATCAAGTAGGCGTTTTTTATCTCCAGACAGGGCAAGGTTGATATGTAAATTTTCATCGAATCCATCGGGAATAAACGGAACGATTACCTCGCGTGTGATGCTGTTTAAGCGGGTGCGCAATTCGACCATACCAAATGCCAGTAGTTCTTCACGGGGCTCGTCTAATTGCTTTTTATACTCAATGGTCTGTCCATGGACGACACTGCCATTCTGAACATGAAGCATGGAGATATATACGTTTTCGCCCTGTTCATCGTAACCAAAGACGTCTAATTGACCTATGTGGGTATTGCTAATAATGGTTTTTGAGCAGAATTTGTCCACTAAATCCAATTTCTCTTTCAGTTCGGCAGCCGTTTCATAGTCAAATCTTTGCGCAGCAAGGTGCATTTGCTGCTCCAATCCGGTACGTATCTCACGTGCATCTCCTCGAATAATCTTACGCGCAGCATCTATATATTGCAGGTATTCGTCACGAGAAATACAATCAGCACACACACCACAGCAATGATGAAGGTGGTATTTAAGGCACACCTTGTATTTACCCCGTGCCACACCGTCCGGAGTGATAGGCATAGCACACGTTCGGATGGGGTAGAGTTTGTGTACCAATTCAAGGACCAAATCGACCGTATTACCAAAGCTGTATGGTCCATAATAGTCACCTATAGAGGGAATAATCTTGCGCGTCTTGAATATACGCGGATATGCCTCGCGCGTAATACAAATGCTGGGATAGGATTTACCATCCTTGAGAAGAATGTTATAATGTGGCTGATATTGCTTAATCAGGTTGTTTTCCAGCAAAAAAGCATCTTGCTCACTATCAACAACCACATATTTTATATCGGCAATATGCTGCACCAATTGGCGTGTCTTGAGCCACTCCTGTTCTTTCTGAAAATAACTGCTAACACGCCGCTTGAGATTCTTGGCCTTACCGACATAAATAATGTTTCCATCCTTGTCTAAATGCTGGTACACCCCCGGGCGTTCAGGCAAAGAGGAGAGAATAGATTTAATATGTGGCGAAACGGTTGGCATTCGCAATTGTTCCACGTGGAACTATTGATATTTGGTTGTTTAATAAGCAGTATGTTAACGTCCCATAAGTACCAGTAATACACAGATATCGTTGGGGCTAACACCGGGGATACGACCTGCAGCGCCTATGCTCTCAGGACGAATACGCATTAGTTTTTGGCGTGCTTCGGTAGAGAGAGATTGCACCGATTGGTAGTCAAAGTCGCGAGGAAGACGAATGCTGTCCAAGCGGCGCAGTTTGTCGGCAGTAAGTTTCTCGCGCTCGATATAACCCTTGTATTTAATGTTTATCTCGGCACTTTCAACTATTTCGGTAGCACGTTCACCCAAATCGTCTATTAGTTGATGTAATTCGGGGACTTGAGCAGCAAGTGCCATAATGGTCACTTTAGGGCGAAGCACTAAATCAAGCAATTTGCAGCCGTGCTGCAAGGGACTATCGCCTATAGATTCGAGCCAAGCGTTGATATCCGCAGCATGAACGGGTGTAGCAGACAGGTAGGACGTGATGCGAGTTACACCGGCACGCTTATCTAAAAGCAGGTTGTAACGCTCGGTAGAAGCAGCACCCAATTGATAAGCACGCTCGGTCAGGCGGTCGTCAGCATTGTCTTGCCGTAACAGAATACGGTACTCGGCCCGTGAAGTGAACATACGATAAGGTTCGTCTACACCTTTATGCACCAAATCATCAATTAAAACACCTATATAACTTTCATCACGATGCAAGACAAAAGGTGCAGCATCAATGAGATTAAGGTGGGCATTTACGCCTGCCACCAAGCCCTGCCCGGCTGCTTCTTCGTAACCTGTAGTACCATTTATTTGCCCTGCAAAGAACAGGTTTTTTATGGCTTTGGTCTCAAGGGTAGGGAGGAGTTGGGTGGGGTCAAAGAAATCGTATTCGATAGCGTAACCCGGGCGGTACATAACGACGTTCTCCAAACCCTGTATGGTTTGTAATGCCTCTAACTGGATTTGCCACGGTAGAGACGAAGAAAAACCGTTGACGTAGTATTCGTTACTATCCACACCTTCGGGCTCCAAAAAGATTTGGTGCTGAGATTTATCAGCAAATGTGATGATTTTAGTCTCTATACTGGGACAATAGCGAGGACCTATGCTCTTGATTTGACCGTTGTAGAGGGGCGAATCGGGCAGTCCACGACGCAGGACATCATGCGTAGTGGGATTGGTGTAGGTAATCCAACACGGCATTTGCTTCAGTTGGCGATGAACGGAAGGCAAATAAGAAAACTTATATTCCTCACTATCACCGGGTTGTATCTGAAGTTTGGAGAAATCAATAGAACGCTTGTCAATACGCGCAGGCGTACCTGTTTTCATACGCGCAGAGGTAAAGCCAAGTTGTATGAGTTGTTCTGTCAAACCGTATGAGGCAGGTTCTGAGGTGCGTCCGCCTTTTATTTGTGCCCGTCCGAAGTGAAGAAGACCATTCAAGAAAGTACCATTGGTGAGAACAACGGCACGTGCATGCATCTCTATGCCCAGCATGGTCTTGACCCCACAAACAGTGTGGTCAGACACCAATAATTCCGTAACAACATCTTGCCAGAGGTAGAGATTCGGGGTAGAGGAAAGAACCTGTACCCACTCTTCAATGAAGCGCTTACGGTCACTCTGAGAACGTGGCGACCACATAGCAGGGCCTTTGCTGCGGTTGAGCATACGGAACTGAATAGCAGAACGGTCGGTAACGATACCCATCTGCCCCCCAAATGCGTCTATCTCTCTGACTATCTGTCCTTTAGCTATTCCACCAACGGCCGGATTGCAACTCATCTGCCCAATTTTATTCATATCCATGGTGATGAGTAAGGTGCGTGAGCCCATTCGTGCAGCAGCCGAAGCAGCTTCACAGCCGGCATGTCCTGCGCCAACCACTATGACATCGTATGTAAAGTTCATCTTTTAGATTTCCAATATGCTTTGTTGTGCCATCTGTATTGCCCCGAATACGAGTTTGCATGAATGGTTCGTTGCGGGGGAAAGAAGGCGTCTTCTATGTGGTTAAGTTCCTGTATTTGTTTGGTTTGCGGGTCAAGCAATATGCCGATTATGTCGAAACGCGGCTTGCGGTTTTCGTGATGTATCTTCAAATAGGCATTTGCTGCATAGACGATATTTCGTTGTTTTTCCTTGGTTACACTTTCCTCCGGATACCCTGCAAAGGTAGATGTACGTGTTTTGACCTCACAAAAGACAATATATTCGTCATTGGTGGCAATAATGTCAATTTCCTTTGCATTGACCTTAAGGTTTTGTTCCACGATAGTGAAACCCTTTTGTCTCAAGAGATTGGCAGCAATCGTTTCGCCCAAATTGCCCTCGTCGTTCGGTCGGTGTAAATGAAAGATTGCCATTAGATAGACCACTCAAAACCATCCTTGGTATCCTTGATAGCAAAGCCAAGGGCAGTAAGTTCGTTGCGTATTTGGTCGCTGGTAGCCCAATCTTTATTCTGCTTTGCTTTAAGACGAATATTAAGGAGCAAATCAACTGCTCCCTTGTAGGCAGATTGATTGCCTGTAGCGGCAGTAGCATCTTCCATTTGGAGCCCCAATATATCTATGACAAATGTTTTCCAAACATCACGCAGTTCGTCCAAGTCTGCCGATGAAATGGTAGCTTTTCCATCGAATACGGTGTTGATAGCACGTGCAGAATCAAAGAGATGTGAGATAACGATAGGGGAGTTAAGATCATCTTCCATTGCCTCTTCACACAACTGACGCAAGGGTGTCAGTTCGACGGTGGTAGAGGCAGCAGGTTGGAGTTTGGCAAGACGAGCATACGCTTCGGTTAAGCGTGCCAAGCCCTTTTCGGCAGCTTCGAGTGCTTCGGACGAGAAATCGACCGTGGAACGATAATGTGCCATTAAGATGAAAAAGCGAATAGTCATCGGAGAAAATGGCTTGCTAAGCAACTCATGTTCACCCTTGAAGAACTGCTCCAAAGTGATGAAGTTGTGGTAGGACTTGCCCATCTTCTTACCGGCAATGGTAATCATGTTGTTGTGCATCCAATAGTGGACACTATCGTGCCCAAGAGCAGCACACGATTGGGCTATTTCTGCCTCGTGATGGGGGAACATAAGGTCTAAGCCACCACCGTGAATATCAAATTCCTCACCGAGATATTTGGTCCCCATTGTGGAACATTCCATGTGCCAACCCGGAAAACCTTCGCTCCACGGACTGGGCCAGTGCATGATATGTTCTGGCGATGCTTTTTTCCATAATGCAAAGTCGTAACTATGGCGTTTTTCGTCCTGTCCATCGAGGGATCTGGTCTCCGTAACAATCTCCTCCAAGTTGCGTCCGGAGAGTTTGCCATAGGGGAAATCCTGAGCATATTTCTCTACGTCCATGTACACCGAACCATTGCTGATGTAGGCATACCCTTTTTCAAGTATTTTCTTAACAAATTCGATTTGCTCGATAATGTGGCCGCTGGCATGTGGCTCAATAGTGGGCGGTAGGACGTTTAGAGCCGCCATATCGCGATGATAACGGTTGGTGTAGTATTGTACTACTTCCATGGGCTCTAATTGCTCCAGACGGGCTTTTTTAGCGATTTTATCTTCGCCCTCGTCAGCATCATGTTCCAAGTGTCCCACATCGGTAATGTTGCGCACATAGCGCACTTTGTAACCAAGATGCAGAAAATAACGGTAGAGCAGGTCAAATGTAATAGCCGGACGTGCATGTCCTAAATGGGCATCACCATAGACTGTCGGTCCGCACACGTACATGCCAACATGACCCTCGTGCAGGGGACGGAAGAACTCTTTTTGTCGAGTTAATGTGTTGTAAATCTGTAACATATTTTATTAGTTTAGAGGACGCGCCAGAGGCGCTACAGTTTAGAGTTTAGAGGTTAGAGTTTAGAGTTTTAAGGTAAGAGATTCATTTGGGCGGCTTGCTCCAAGAGGTATTGTTTGGCGGGTTCGTATTCGTTGGGTATGATACCGTCAAGAATAGCGTCTTTTATTTTTTGTTTCAATTCTCCAACAGCCGAACAGGGCTCGAGGTGGAGGAGTTGCATAATTTCGTCCCCACGCACGGGTGGTTGGAAATTGCGAATACGGTCACGCTCCTCGAGTTCGACCATTTTCTTACGAACCAATTCGTAGTTTCGGTGGTATTTCTCTACTTTTTCGGCATTGCGAGAGGTGATGTCAGCATCACAGAGGAGCATCAAATCGTCAATGTCATCTCCTGCCTCGAAGAGCAGACGACGGACAGCAGAGTCAGTCACGGTATCTTCGATAAGATTGATGGGACGCATGTGCAGGTCCACCATCTTGACAATGTAGTCCATTTTCTCGTTTTGTGGCATCTTCATCTTCTTGAAGATGTGCGGTATCATCTTGGCTCCGAGGTAGTTATGATTACGGAATGTCCAACCGGCTTGTGGATCCCATGCTTTGGATTTAGGTTTGCCTATATCGTGCAAGAGAGCCGCCCAGCGCAGCCACAGATTATCAGAGTTAGTCGCCACATTGTCAAGGACTTGCAAGGTGTGCAGGAACACGTCTTTGTGTCCGCGTCCCTCCTTGGTCTCTATGCCTTTGAGGGCAGCCAATTCGGGGAAGATAAGCACCAATAATCCTGTTTTGTCGAGTAGTTTCCAGCCCTCAGACGGGCGACGTGAGGACATTATTTTGTTTAGTTCGTCCACGATACGCTCCTTGGTGATGATAGCGATGCGGTCCTTGTTTCGGGCGATGGCATCAAAGGTCTCGGAGTCGAGGAAAAAGCCGAGTTGCGTAGCAAAACGAATGGCTCTCATCATTCGCAGGGGGTCGTCAGAGAAGGTGATGTCGGGGTCAAGGGGAGTGCGAATGGTGCAGTCCTCCAAGTCGTACATGCCATCAAAGGGGTCTAACAATTCGCCATAACGCGCCTTGTTGAGACAAATAGCCATAGCGTTGATGGTGAAATCACGGCGGTTCTGGTCCTCCTCTAAAGTGCCATCTTCGACGATAGGATTCCGCGAATCGTGCTGATAACTCTCCCGTCGTGCCCCCACAAATTCCAGTTCTATATCGTGCCACTTGACTTGCGCCGTACCATAGGTACGGAAGACACTCAAATGGGCATGTTTACCCAAATGTTTGGCAACCGCCTCTGCTAACTCAATACCACGTCCAATGGTAACGATGTCGATGTCGTTGGAGGGACGATGTAAGATTAAATCACGCACCCAGCCACCGATGACATAGCACTCCAACCCCATCTCGTCGGCCGTATCGCCTACGAGGCGGAGAATAGGGTTCTCTATTTTGGGGTCCTGAATAAGCATTTATTCTGTTCGTTTTTTCTATTTATTGACTCAATAACGTCTCCTCAATCTATAATTCGACCGTCGGTCGACCGTCGGCAAAGACCCGTGTAACGATTGACGGTGGACGATGCATAATGCACGGTGGCTTTCGCTGTCGGTTCGCCGTCGGTTCGCCGTCGGGAAAAACCCGTAGCGGACAGGCATTAAATTTAGAACTTCCAGCAGCAGCCGGCCATGACCTGAATGCCCTCCCGTTGATAACCATAAAAACGGTCATTATGACGGTTAATAAAGTTATCCAATTGCAGGTAAACACCTAAGTCAGAATTAAAGTCATAGCGTGCCCCTAAATCCAAGTCAACAAAAACCTTGCCTTTTTGGTCGCCTTTCCACGTCATCATGTTGATGGGACCGGCAATGGTATTGTCACTGTACAAGGACCAATGCGAGTCAATATGTGCATCTACACGCACGTGTACATCCCACGCCGGACGGTCATAAACGGCCTTGGGCGAGAAAGGTATATTTTCCGGCGCCTCTATGCCCTCCGATATCCAGTGGTAATAGTTGCCACTAACGAGCAAACGAATGATGTCCTGATAGTGGTAGGTGAGTTCGAGTCCGACCTTCCAACGCTGGTAGTCACCATAGCAATAATCCAAGTATCCATCGGGAAGATTGGAGAGTGAATCAGCAAAGGTGATGGTCTGATTTTTCATGTAGGCATAGTGGGCGTAGACGTCCAAAAGGAGGTTGTCGGTAGCACGAATCTTAAAGCCCAAATAGGCGTCCACAGGAATATAAGATGCCACGTGGGTAGAGGTAACGCTGTAGGAGGCAGGACGGTAGGGACAATATGCCATATAATCATCCAAGGTGCCAAAGCCGAATTGCCCCTCTGCACCGGCATAAACAGCCAACCAAGACGGGATAATACGGTACTCGACAAAGACATCAGGCGATGGAGCAAAACTGATTTGCCCGTTGGAAGACATCATCTGTCCTTTGCCGATATTCATGTCCAGATTGGCTCCTACACGTACACGCACGCGCTCGCCCACGTATTTATAATAGGGGTGAATGCGAATGCCGTGGCGAGAACGATTGGTGCGAATCGTGTCCGTTGGCAACCACAGGCCATCTTCCACAGAAGAGAAGGCGTTGCGCACCACGATGTCGGCACCGGCATGGTGCTCCTCGCCATTCCACTCTATGCTGCCAAGGGTGTTGATTTGGTGTTCAGCAACCTGCGAGGGCAAGATGTAGGCCTGATAGCCGGTTTGCACCTTGTACTGAATGTCAGCCGTCTTCTTGGAACGGACACCGACGTTGGCAGCAGCCGTCCAAATGGACTGCTTGTCATTGGGCGCCAAGTCAGTAAAACGACTGATAGACAATTTGTTATCACCAGCGAAATAGCGTCCAAAACGAGTAAAGAAGTGGTTTTTGCCCACCACGTCAAAATAGACGTCCAAATCCGAGAACTGCTTAACGAAATCCATTCCGACAGCCGTTTCTTCCCACGTACAAACACCCCATTGGGCATCGTGATTGGCAAATAAGTTCAGTATGACACCCTTCGATGCCTTGCCGGAAACAGGTACGCGATAACGGAAATCGAGGTGCGAGTTGAAATACCCCAATCCGGCCTCCAAGATACCGTCCGGTTGCTTCTGCTCGGGGAAGGGCTTGGAGGGAAAACGCATCGGTTTGGCATTAAAGAACGAGCCGGAAACCGCCGAATAATCGGAATAAACCAACTCGACAGGCGGTTCCTGCACCTCCAAGCGTTTTGGTGAGACATTGGGTTTGCCAGCCGACTGAATGACGGGCTGAAACTCACGCTCCACCGTCACTGAACGAGAGAGCGTATCCTGCTGGGCAAAGGAATCAGGAATCAGGAATAAACACAGAGTAACGACTCCGATGTATTTTAAATTTTTCATATTTCGTCCTCCTCTTCTACGATTTGTGGTGTTTCTAATTCCTCAATATGCTGCAACTTGTCGGCAACAATGGCGGCAATGTCGTCATTTCCTTTGTAGTTCTGCTGCAAAGTGAGCAAATACTGCTTGGCTTGGAAATTCTCGCCACGGAGCAAGTTGATGTCAGACAAGAGTATCAAACTCTTAGCCAACCAATACTGGTGCTGGGTATTCATGCCGGCAAAGGACATAATTTCGCTTTCGGCATCGTCGATGGCACCCTGATTGAAGTAGGTTTGTGCCAATAAATACTTGCACTCAGCGCCTTCTGCGACACGCACGTCCTTGGCCATAACAGTCAAGTCGTTGACGGCCAAACCATACTGCTGCTGTTGCACGTAGGCCTTGGCACGGTTGTAAAGCGCTTCCTGATGAATGTCAGCCGAGGCATCGTTGTCAGCCAAGATATCCGAGCCGATGGTGATGACGGAAGCATAGTCATTGAGCAAGGCAGACGAGCGCAAAACGCCCAATTTGGCTGCCAACAACTTGGGTCCCTTGAGCCCGAGAGTGGTCAGTTTTTCAAAGTAAGTGCGTGCCAAGGTGTAATTGCGTTGGTCATACGCAATCTCAGCAATACGCGTGCATGTTTCCTCTGTATAAGGGTTATTATCCTGCTGTGCCAAAGAAACATACAAGTCAAGCGCCTTGTCCGTCTCGCCCAAGCGATAATAGCAGTCGGCAGCGTTGGAAGTGGCCATCAGGCAATGGCGGCCACCCGGGCAGTACTGCGACAAGTAAGTGGCCATAGCAGCAGCCGCTTGCTTGTAATTACCCAACATATACTGCAATTCGCCGGCAGCATAGGTGAGGGAGTCCTCCTTGGAAGATACGGACATATTGAGCGAGGATAATTCGTGCGTGTAAGACAGGTAATCTCCCACCTTGTTTTGCTCCACATAAACCTGCTCCAAACCGTCCAAGGCGGTGTAGGCCTGTTCGGTGGCCGGATAGTCATTAATGGTCTGCTTGAAGGCCTGTATGGCCTCGTCGTACATGCCCATATTGCGGTAAATCATACCCCGCTCCAAAGACGCAGAACGCGCATACGAGCAAGTGGGGTAGGCCGTAACAAGACGAGTATAGGCATTGATAGCCAGCAGGTTATCGTCCTGCTGCAAGTGCGCACGGGCAATCTCGTAAAGAGCATCGTCCGCATAATCGGACTTGGGATAGGTCTTGAGCAGTTGCTCCATAGTGGACACTTTGTCCCTATACTGATGCAGCAAGCCAAGTACGTAACCGCGTTGGAAAGTAGCATAATCGGCACCCTGCTTGCCCAAGTCGATGACCTGTTGGTAGGTGTTTTCAGCAGCCGTGAAATTGCGCGCATTAAACTGGCAGTCGCCTATGCGATTGAGTGCGTCGGCATACATGGTCTTGTCCTTTTTTGCCTCGTCACGCGCCACAAAAGCTTCAAAGCAGCCCTGTGCCGTGGGGTATTTCTTGAGGTTGAAAGAGACATAGCCCTGCAAGTAGTCCGCCATTGCGTTGTTGGGCGACTGCATATAGGTTTTCTGCTGGCGGTACAGCACCAAATCAGCCATGGCGGCCTCGTACTGCTTGAGACGATAGCGCGCCTCAGCACGGTAGAAATAGGCCTCTGTCTTGTAGATAGACTGGGCTTTCTCGTTTTGCACGACCTCAGACATCCAACCGACGGCCTCTTGGTTCTTGCCTTGCAGCAAGGCATCTGCACCCAGTTGGTAACGCAGGTACTGCTTGGTTTCCTGCAGTTTAGACGACGGATTCTTGATGGCACAAACAGCGTCAAGGGCAGAAGCATAGTTCTTGCTGGTCATATACATGGCAGCCAACATCTCGTACACCGACTCGGCGTGCGCAGTGTTGGGGTACTCCTTGAGGAAGTCGTTGAAGGCCGTGATGCTCTCACCAAGGGCAGTACCTTTTTTGTAGGTACAAAGGGCGTAGTTGTACATCGCCTCCTCACGCACCTGAGGATTCAATTTATACCGCATAGCTGCCTGATAACTCAATTTGGCCTTTTCTATGTCGTCCACTTTCACGTACGCGTGACCGAGGTTAAGGCACACTTTTTCCGAGAGGGAGTCCTTTGCCAATTTGATGCGCTTGAAGTTCTGAATAGCGGGCTTGTACTGCTCCAATTGGTACTGTGCCATACCCAACAGGAACACATCTTCGGGCAACACTTCCCGTTCCTGTTCGCGGAAAGACTGCTCATAACGCGTCAACCGATCAGCAGTTTCCTGATAACGACCGGCATTATAGGCAATCTCGCCCAAGATACGTTCCATCTCGCCATTGTGCTTGTTGTTGGGATAGCGAGCCAATAACTCGTGGGCACGCGCTTCTGCCAAGTCCTCGTGGTGCTGGGCATAATAGATTTGTGCCACTAAATAAGGTGCGACATCCTTATACTCAGGGGTGTCCTCCAACGCCAACAAGTCAGGCAGGGCCTTGTCGTACTCCTGCAATAAATACCAGCAGTAGGCATAGTAGAACTTACCCTGCAGGGCGTAGGGGTTGTTGGTTTCGCGCAACGCCTTGAAGCACGAGGAGGCCTCCTTGAACATATCCTGCTTCAAGTAAGCCAAACCCCGATAGAAGAAAAAGACCGGTTGCTCTCTGCGTTCCAGTTGTTTCCACTCAACCTTGTTAAAGGTTTTGACGGCGTTTTTGTAGCGCAATTTTTCCACTTGAAGTACACCTATCATCGTTTGCACACTACTGTAATAGGTGGTGTAGGGGTAATCAAGCAGATACTGTTTGAGGTCATTTTGTGCAGTCTTTTCACGCGCCATATACGCTTGTTTGACCACTTCGTACTGCTCCTCCACTTCATTAGCCAGCAGAGAAACAGCCGATAGGCAGAGTGCACAAATCGAAACGACTAATCTTTTCATTTACGATTATGGTTTTTGTGATGTTTATTTTGCAACGCGCGCTGGCGGCGTTTGTTGATGGTTTGTATCACAGCAAATACAATGATGCAAGCAACGATAACACAAATGATAATAATCATAGTGTTATTCAAGCTGTCACCCTTGACGTGATTCCACATGTTCAGCATTGCCTCCGTATGGTCTGCGCAGTCATGCATCAGGGCGCAACGGTCGATAATGCTCTTATCGGGGTAGAACACCTGATTGGCATGTATTGCCTCAGCACCCTCACCGAAGAAATACGTCAAGTCGGCTGTTTCTTCTATCTCTTCATCATCTGCCCATGCAAGAATAGTAGAGTCGGCTATTACGCTGACATAACCAATTTCTTCCATGTTATAAATAGCGTTTTGGGGCATACACATATAGTTGATGAAGTAACTGGCGGCCTTGGTGTTTTGAGCATACTTAGGAATGCACCAGCCGTCAAACCACACGTTACTGCCCTCTTCGGGAATGATATATTCCAAATTAACTCCTTCGGGTGCCTCGTCAATAGCCCATTGTGCGTCACCGGACCATATCAGGTCCATCCAAGTCTTGCCCTTGGTCATCTCCTCCTTACCAAAATCCACTTCCCAACCGGCAATGTTCTCCTTCATGCCCAGCAAGAAGTCTTCCACGCGCTTGATACGCTCCGGCGTAACGCGAGCCACTAAGTCGTCACGCGTCTCCGTGCCGGCAGCAATCTCGTCCTTGTAACAATACAACACAACCACCGAATAAACATCGCGGAAAGCATCTTTCATGAGAATACGGTTCTTGTAGGCAGGGTCTTGCAGACAACCCCAAGTGTTCATCTTGCTGCCATCTACCAAATCGGCATTGTAAAGAATACCGGTCGTACCCCACATATAACCTACGGTGTAATCACTGACGGTATAGGTGCTATCGGGAGCCATCTGCTGGAATTTATCTACAGCAAACGGGGCTACCAACTTCGTATAGTCGGGAGTGGAGCCAAAATCTTTGTTAATCTTCAGCAGCAAACCATTGCGGAGCATACGCTCGATGATGTACTCAGACGGACAAATCACATCGTAATCTTCATGACCAACCTCTATTTGGGTGAGCATATTCTCGTTAATATCAAATACCTGGTAACTGACAGTCACGTCTTCACCTGTTTGCTCCTTGTACCATTCCGGAAATTTGTCCAGAACATTTTCCATGTCAATGTAATCCTGCCAGTTATACACTTTCAGGGTGTGCGCACGGTCTGCAGCGACTGCATTCATAGATTGAAAACCAAAAGTTGCACTCAGCAACAAAAAGAAGAAAAGAAAACCTTTTTTCATTTTTTAATTTGTTTAGAAGTTCGTAAATTAGAGATTATTAATAGCACCAAAATGGTGAGAAATATCAGCGAGAACAGAGGCCGCAGCTCAGGAGTCAAGCCACCTTTGCGGGCATCGGAATAAATAAAGGTAGATAAGGTCTCCAGTCCGTTGCTGCCCTTGGTGAAGAAGGTTACACCAAAGTCGTCGATGGACAGAGTAAGGGAGAGAATAAACCCGCTAATCATACCGGGCCACAGTTCCGGAATCAGCACCTTGTTGAATGCCTTTACCGGCGTAGCACCCAAATCCAATGCCGCCTCATAAATGTTCGGGTTCATCTTTGTGAGACGCGGCATTACGGACAGTACCACATACGGCGTGCAGAAGATGACGTGCGCAATAATCACAGTCACCAATCCACGACTGATACCGAGGAACACAAACAGCAGGAACAGCGATATGCCTGTAATGATATCGGGGTTAATCATCGGTATTGAGTTGAGGAACATCACCCCTTTGCGATAGCGCTGCTTAAGATTGAAGATACCCACAGCAGCAATCGTGCCTAGCAGTGTTGCCACCAAAGCAGCCGAAAAAGCAATTACCATCGTATAAATCAAGGCACGATACAAGTTGGGATCTACACGCACTTGGTCCGAAAGGTCATATCCCGTAAACAGATTCTCATACAGCCCCAAGGTAAAGCCGGTCCAGTTGCCCAATACCTTACTCTTGGTAAAAGAGAAAATGATAATGAGCAGAATAGGCGCATACAGCACCACTAATAGCAACCAGAGGTAACCCTGACTGACCACGCGCCCCCATATATTACGCCTGTCTATTGATATCTTCGTTATCATCGTTTCCAAAGAATGAAGTTAAACCTATGATAATAAGCATAATAAGCGACAATGCTGCGCCATAATTCCACATTGTGATACCACCCTCACCAAAGCTGCGCTGAATCAAACTACCGAACAGCGTAATCTTGTTTTGCGTCAATAATTCGGAGATGGCAAACGTCGAAACCGTCGGCATAAAGACCATAATTATTCCCGAATACACACCGGGCAAAGACAGGGGAACAATCACTTTAATAAATGTCTCCCACCGATTGGCACCCAAATCTTGCGAGGCCTCCAATAAGCTGACATCTATTTTCTGCAAGGTGTTGTATATCGGATAAATCATAAACGGCAGGAAGTCATAACACATACCAAACAGCAATGCCCCTTCGCCCAAAGGCAGGTTGAACATGTGAAAGAGTTCGACCGTTGCCAAGGTACGCAGCAGGAAGTTAATCCACATCGGTAAAATAAACAGCATCGACATCACAGCCGGTGTACGGAATGACTGCATCGCCATAAAATACGCAGCCGGATAACCCAATACAATGCAAATCAGCGTCGTGATAACGGCGATTGTAACTGAATAGATAAAGGTGTTGACCGCCTCCGATTTCTGGAAGAACTGCACAAAGTTCTGTATGGTAAACTCACCCTGTTGATTCGTGAAGGCGTAAATACCTATCAGCACCAACGGGAGTATCACAAAGAAGCACAGAATAGCCACATACGGCCACACCCAGTTTTTCCTATTTTGAATCAGTTTAATGGTCATCGTTCTTATAATTGTGCATCGTGCATTGTCAACCTTCAACCTTATACAATCGTATCCAACTGGGGGCAATCTTTATGCCCACACGGTCACCTTTGTCCCAAATATCGTTGGTATCAACATAGATGTCATCGCCATCGTCGGTACGCACCTGCAGGTGGTAGTGGTCACCCTTATACAGAATGAAATACACCTCGCCACTCAAGGTACCATCTTCCTCGTCGTCCTGCAAGTTGATGTGATTGAAATCAACTTCTATATCCACTTCCTCGCCAACGGCAAAGCGGTCAGCTGTACGTTCGTTCACATCCCATAACTCGTCCAAGAACTCTACCTGATTGTCCTCAGCCATCTTGCCTCTAAAGGTATTGCAGAGGCGCGACTTCTTCATGACTTGTATGTCTTCGGGTTTTACCAGCAAGGCCACACGCGTACCGGGTTCAAAAGCATGATAATCTTGCACTTCCAATTCATAACCATCGTCCGTCAGCAGCGTCATGTGGTAGTGTACGCCCTTGAAGATACAGGTCTTTATCTCACCGAATAACTGCCACGGTCCTTCTTTTTCGTCTCGGTTTCCCACTTCGGTAATGTACCAGTCCTCCGGTCGCACCACAACATCTACTTCCGTATCTTCGCCAAAACCTTTATCTACACACTCAAAGTCGTGGTCGCAGAAATGCACCAACTTATCCTTTACCATAGTGGCATCAAATATATTGCTCTCGCCGATAAAGTCGGCTACAAAGCAGTTTTGGGGCTCGTTGTAAATGTCGGTAGGAGCACCCACTTGCTGTATCTTACCCTCACGCATCACCACGATACGGTCACTCAAGGTCAGTGCTTCCTCTTGGTCGTGCGTAACATAGATAAAGGTAATACCCAACTTATCGTGCATCTCACGCAACTCGAGTTGCATATCGCTACGCATCTTTCTGTCCAAGGCAGACAACGGTTCGTCCAACAGCAGCACCTCCGGTTCGTTGATGATGGCACGAGCGATGGCAACACGTTGCTGCTGACCGCCGCTCAAACTGTCCACATCACGATACTCATAGTCGGACATTGACACCATCTTGAGGGCTTTTTTGACACGTTTCTCTATCTCGTGTGGCTCTATTTTCTTGAGTTTGAGACCAAATGCCACATTCTCATACACGTTCAAGTGGGGGAATAGGGCATATTTCTGAAAGACCGTATTGACCGGACGCTCATTTGGGGGCATTTCGGTCACATCTTCGCCGTTCAGCAGTATATCGCCGGAGGTCGCCACTTGGAAGCCCGCAATGCAGCGCAGCAAGGTTGTCTTGCCACAACCCGACGGACCTAAGATAGTTACAAACTCGCCTTTCCGAACTTGCAAACTCACGTCGTCAAGCGCAAACTTACCATCTTCGAATTGCTTCGACACATGGTTTACTTCGATAATATACTCGCTCTTCATTCCCTCTAAACTCTAAACTTTCAACTAATCAGATTATGTCCCGTCATCTCCTTGGGTTGCTCTATTCCCAAGATATGGCACAAACTGGGAGCCACGTCGGCCAAAATACCGTCTTCTACTTTCGCACTCTTGTTCTCGCTCACATAGACGAAAGGCACCGGATTCAAACTGTGTGCCGTATTGGGGGTACCATCTTCGTTCACAGCGTGGTCGGCATTACCGTGGTCGGCAATGATGATTATCTCGTATCCGTTCTTCAATGCCGATTTAACCACTCTGTCAACGCATATATCGATGGTCACTACGGCCTGTTGAATGCTGGCATACACGCCTGTATGGCCCACCATATCGCCATTAGCGAAGTTCAGCGTGATATAGTCATATTTCTGCGTATCCAAAGCATCGCACAATGCTGCGGCTACCTCGGGTGCGGACATCTCCGGCTGCAAGTCGTAGGTGGCTACTTTGGGCGAGGGAATGAGAATACGGTCCTCGTTCTCAAACTGGGCATCACGACCACCGCTGAAGAAGAAAGTAACGTGCGCAAATTTCTCCGTCTCAGCAATACGCAACTGCTTTAGTCCTGCTTTGGCAACTACCTCACCCATCGTGTTCTGCACGTTCTCTTTTGGGAAGAGAATATGCAAGCCCGTGAACGAACTCTCGTACGGCGTCATGCAGTAATAATTCAGGTTAGGAATGGTCTTCATACCCTGCTCCGGCATATCTTGTTGTGTCAGAACAACCGTTATTTCACGGGCGCGGTCGTTACGGTAGTTGAAGAAAATAACCACATCGCCCTCTTCTATCGTGGCTACGGGTTTACCGTCACGCACATGCACAATCGGCTTGATGAACTCGTCCGTCACGTCAGCAGCATAACTGGCTTCCATCGCCTCGTGCATATTCTCAAATTCGGCACCTATTCCATTGACTAACAGGTCATAACCAACTTTGACGCGCTCCCAACGTTTATCGCGGTCCATGGCATAGAAACGGCCGGATATACTGGCTATCTCACCACATTCTTTTGCCATTTGTGCCTCCAGTTGGTCGATAAATCCGATACCCGAATGAGGGTCGGTGTCACGACCGTCCATGAAACAATGCACAAAGGTCTTGCCCTCCAAGCCGTATAATTTGGCAATATGCAGCAGGTAGAACAGGTGGTCCAACGAACTGTGTACACCACCGTTGCTGGTCAAACCCATGATATGCAGTTTCTTGCCACTCTCTTTGGCGGTTTTGAATGCAGAAACGATTTCGGGATTTTGCAATATACTCTCGTCCTTGATGGCACGGTTTATTTTAACCAAGTCTTGATAAACTACGCGACCGGCACCTATGTTCAGGTGTCCTACTTCGGAGTTACCCATCTGTCCATCGGGCAAACCCACGTTCTCGCCACTGGCTTGCAGTTGGCTGTGAGGGTACTCCTCCAAAATCTTGTTCCAGTGTGGGGTGTTAGTCGAATAAATAGCATTGGCTGTGTTCTTTTCTCCAATTCCCCAGCCATCAAGAATCATCAATAATGCTTTCTTTTTCATAATATTTTCTCTTAATTCAAAATTCTCAATTCGCGCTCGAGGTCTCTCTCCTTTATACTTGCCCTCTTGTCGTATGCATGTTTGCCGACGCAAAGACCTATTTCCATTTTGGCAAGACCTTTTTCGTTGATATATAGGCGCAGGGGAATGATAGTTTTACCACTGTCTTGTACCTGCCTGTGTAATTTGCGTAGTTCTTTTTTCTGTAAAAGGAGTTTTCTATCTCGTTTTGCCTCGTGATTGGCATAACTGCCGAAACGGTATCCGGCTATGTTCATCTGCTTCACCCACAGTTCGTTATTGACGAACATACAATAGGTATCCACCAGCGACGCATGTCCTTCGCGGATGGACTTTATTTCTGTCCCATAAAGAACTATCCCTGCCTGATACCTATCCAATATCTCGTAATCGAAATTGGCTCGGCGATTTTTGATATTTACATCACTCTTGACAAACACTCTTTTTCAATTCTCCATTTTCAATTTTCAATTCCTATAAGCGCACATTCACGCAAATTAGGGTACAAATATACAACAAAAATTTGGAATGCGCAAACAATTTGGGCACGAAATAGATTTTTAATCTATAATTATACGATTTTAGGTGATTTTGTAGGTACTTGCACATAAAAAACTACCTAAAACATACTTCCCCGATTCAACACTTATAGACGGGTCTGCAACATAACATCAACATAACATCATAGTCCTGTTACCGTATGTTTATACTGTACTATACCCATTTTTGGGGGGACACAAAAAAAGCGAGAAAGATTTCTCCCTCTCGCTCTTTGAACATTACGCTCTTCAAATATTATTCAACTATAAATGTACTGGTAACACCGTTAGTCTCGTAAAAATAAACACCTGCCGGGTAGTTTTTTACATCTAATTGTACTTCGCCTGTTCCTGCTGCTATATGTTTTCTTTCAATTTGGTCACCTTTTGAATTATAGATAAACATTGAACTTGTTTGTTTACTTTCGTATGGCAAGTTAATCATATCATTTGCAGGATTGGGATAAGCCGGTACTATTTTTTTAGCAGAAACCGAAGATATAGCAGTACTTGTATTGGGTAAAGAATAAATGTAATAATTTACTATCTCTTCGCTCAACTGATCATCCCAATATTCGGATACAAGTACAAGATAGTTTATATTATTTAGAGAAACGCAATGTGGCCGTGCATTACTATCAAAATTTGTTTCAAAATCTTTTATAATAATACCGTTCTCATTATAAATCCACACTTTGTAATAAGGTTTTGTTTGTTCTTGCTCTTGTCCGGGAGCAATTGGCGCATTATTACCAAACCGTGCCACTACAATAAAGCACATTTTACCATCAGTACTTAATAAATCCTTAGTCACATAGGTAATATTTACATTTTCAGCATCTTCCACATTTCGAATGGGAATAAGTTTGCCTTCTTCAAACTTGTCATTATACAAAATAAGATTATGACTTTGCTTATCATAAGCATACGCATACTCACCATACATAGCAGAATAATCTGCCTCAAAATCTAAATAATGAGTAAATGATAAATTTTGCTCGATTTTTTTGATAAAGTTAATTTGAGCACTCATAGTCATTGCTGCTAAAGCAAAAACCGAAATAAAAAACACTTTCTTCATTGTTGTTTGATTTTTAATTAGTTATACAAAAAGCGTGGACGAATACTTACCTGTACCGAGGCTGTAGGAATTGCCCAACTGCTGATAAGTCACGTCCACGAACAACGCAGACGTTTGACGACTTATTAGAGCAGTTTAGAAACTTCCTACATTTCGATACACTCAATAACTCGCAAACGCGATAATTTTTTCACATGTCCTTCTGTTTAACGTCAGTAAGTGACAATTATTCGTTCAGTCTAAAAAGACTAATTATTGTCTTCTTCTAAATATTTTTCTATTTGAGGTTTTAAAATTGGAAGATCTTTTTCTATTACATTCCATACTTTATGAGGCGTAATAGCATAATACCCATGTACCAATACATGTCTCATACCTTCTATTACATCCCACTCGGTTTCTGGGTGTTTATCACGAAATTCTTTCGTAAGCATATAAACGGCCTCACCTATTATTTCTACTTGTTTGGCAAAGCCATAAAAAATAATAGAATCTTTTTCGGCTTGTTCAACAGAATAACGGGTAGCGCCATCTTGTAATATATTGATTGCCTGCAATATATGTTCTAAACGCTCTTTATCTCTAATTCGCTCTCTCATATATTTTAATTTTATCATGATTAACAGATGCTTGGGCAAAAGGTCGTAAACAATCTTCCTCCACCATATCAACTTTTCGTTTTAATTGCTTGCCCAACTGTACCATCATACGAGAAATATCTAATAACGATAAACTATTTGAGTCTGTGTAAGTTACCAACAAATCAACATCACTATTACTTGTTTCTTCTCCACGAGAACAAGAACCAAATAAATAAGCTCTTTCCACCGGTTGTTTTTCTAAAAACCGCTGAATAGTAGGAATCATTTGTTGAACTTCGGCACTCGGCATAGTGATATACTTCAAATTCGAATGCAAATATACAACAAAAATTTGGAATGCGCAAATTTTTGTTGTATATTTAGTCAAAAAGATAGATTTTATCTATCTAATAAGCATTTTTAGCCCTTATTTGGTCTCGTATTACCTTAAAGATGCCAACGGAGCCCTACATACATTTTCCAACCCGTGGTGGGGGCCCAAACCATTGTGGCATCAAAATCCGGTGAAGTAGGGTCTATCAGACCTTGCTCGTCCAGTGCACCAACCACCGGCGTATCTTGGGTAAAATTGGTCATATTCTCTGCACCGACG
>JAKSNJ010000016.1 GCA_024399965.1 Paludibacteraceae bacterium | reverse complement strand
TATAGGATTAGGGAACCGATTTGCGTCAGCATTTCGGTTCCTTAATCTTAAAAATAGTAAGTTAGATGTAATGTTTGCCTCAAAAGTTCGTAATCAGAATAATAGGGGGATGGTTTAGAGGACGGCACGGAGTGCCTACAGTTTGGAGGACGGCGCAAAGTGCCTACAGTTTGGAGTTTAGGGGAGGGGAAAGAGGAGGGGCAGACAGTGTCGAATGACCGTCGAATGACCCTCGACTAAAAAAACGCCTCAAAAACACCCAAAATTCACCCTCCGCCTATCGTTCGTTCACCGTTCGTCCACGTATCGTAACAATAATTCATACAAAAACACATAATTATAGATTAAAAATCTATTTTGTGGCACTTTTATTTGCAAATGCCAAAAAAAAATCGTATCTTTGCACGCTAATTTAAGGATTTATGAAAATAGCGTTAATCGGTTATGGCAAAATGGGGCACATGATTGAGCAAATTGCTCTCTCTCGTGGGCATGAGATAGTGTGTAAAATAGAGTCAAAAGTCGAAAGTCAAAAGTCGAAAGACGAAGGGTTGTTTGGACCGGAAGGGTTTGACAGCCCCGCCTTCGCTTCGGCAGATGTGGCCATCGAATTCACAACCCCCGCCACCGCCAAAGAGAACATCCTGCGTGCATGGCAGCACAACGTGCCCGTCGTTTGCGGAACGACAGGGTGGAATGTGGAAGAGTTTAGAGGGGAGAGTTTAGAGTTTAGAGGTAGGAAGGGAGAGGGAGTGCGTATTATGAAAGGAAAGCGCACGATGCTCGTTTGGAAAAGCAATTTTTCCATTGGCGTGAATGTGCTGTTTGAGCTGAATAAACAGTTGGCAGCATTGTTGGCTCCCTATACCCAATATACCCCGTCCATCACGGAGGTACACCATATTCATAAAATAGACAAACCGTCCGGCACCGCCGTTACCCTCAAAGAGGGATTGACGACACCCCCAGTCCCCCTCAGTAAGGGGGAGAATGCACAATGCACGATGCGTGATGTTCCTATCGAGTCCATTCGTGAGGGCGAAGTGGCAGGTATTCATACCGTGACTTGGGACAGCCCGGAAGATACAATAGAAATAAAACATATTGCCAAAGGTCGGCAAGGGTTTGCCTTGGGGGCTGTGCTGGCAGCAGAACAATTGATAATTGAGAATTGAGAATTGACAGTTGAGATATGAAAAGTTTTCAAGAAAGAATAGCCGAAGTGCCTCGTAAAGGGTGGGTGTCTGCCATCTGTTGGGGCGTGCTGTATGTAGCATTCGTTGTTTGGGTAGCGTGGGGCGACTGGGCTTCGCTCGGTTGGCTGGTACTGCTGCCGGTCATAGTAGATGCCTTTACGACTAAGTATATCAACTGGGGCTTTTGGCGCAAATACAAAGATACCAATAAATCACTATACACCCTCTGCTCGTGGGTAGATGCTATCGTGTTTGCCTTGGTGGCGGTGTATTTTATTAACCTCTACATCTTCCAAAACTACCAAATTCCGTCGTCGTCGTTGGAGAAGAGTTTGCGTGTGGGGGACTTCCTGTTCGTGAGCAAAATGAGTTACGGTGCCCGCGTACCGAATACGCCTCTTTCGATGCCGCTGGTGCAGCATACGTTCCCTGCGTGGTTGGGTGGCGGTAAATCGTTTATCGAGAACCCCCAATGGTCGTACAAGCGTTTGAAGGGCTGGGATAGTCCCAAAAAGGGCGACATTGTGGTGTTTAATTTTCCGACAGGCGACACCGTTTGCACCCTGATGCAAAATCCCGACTACTACACCCTGTGCTACTATTACGGCAAGGAGAATGTGGACAATCGCAAACAGGTGTTCGGCGACATCGTCTATCGTCCCGTAGATAGACGTGAGAACTATGTCAAGCGTTGTGTAGGCGAGCCGGGGGACAGTTTGCAGATAAGGGACAACGTAGTATGGAGTATGGACCGCTGCGCTGCCGGAAGATGGACTAAGGAGCCAGACCGCGAAGGACGGCAGTATAATTACTACGTCGTAACCGACGGACATATCTTGGGCAATTCGTATTTGGACAAGATAGGCATCTCCAAAGACGACCGCGAGATGGTCCGCCCGGGTGTGTATATGTTCCCGTTGACTAAAGCCATGCAGGCCGAATTGCAAAAGAACCCTCACGTGCAGATGATACAGGTGCAACCCGAAGCCGAGGGCGGGGAGGTGTATCCGTTGGGACACAACGACTGGACACGCGATAACTACGGCCCGATTTATATTCCGAAGAAAGGCGACTGTGTACTGATAACCGAAGATAACTACTGGCTCTACAAACGTATTGCCGACGCATACGAGCATAAGCCAATCAAGGTGGGCACGATGTACACCTTTGACATGAACTACTATTGGATGATGGGTGACAACCGTCACAAGTCCGCCGATAGCCGTTATTGGGGCTTTGTGCCGGAGGACCACATCGTGGGTCGTCCCATCTTCATTTGGCTGAGTATAGAGAAAGATAAACCTTGGTTTGGCGGGCATATCCGTTGGAACAGATTGGGTAAGACGGCATGGCAGTAGTGCCTACGACATATTTAGGACCGCTCAGTTGGTACCGACAACTGCCGGCAACCGTTGAGGTAAACGAGACCTTTGAGAAGCAGACCTTCCGCAACCGGTGCCTATTGCGCAACAATATCCGCCTGACGGTGCCTGTGTGCAAGGTAGAGTCCAAGCAACTGACACGCGATATACAAATCAGTTACCAGCAGAAGTGGCAACACCAGCACTGGATGGCCATTCGCTCGGAATACGAACACGCACCTTATTTCCTCTACTACGAGGATTACCTGCGGCCCTTCTACGAACGCGAAACAAAGTACCTGATTGACCTGAACAGTGGACTGACGGAGACGATATGGAACTTGATACAGAATAAACCAACTATCAACTGTCAACTATCAACTGTCAACTATCAACTGTCAACTATCAACTGTCAACTGTCAACTATCAACTATTCAAGTTCCTGGTCCGGACAAACATGGACCGACCGCCACGCTTGGCAAAATGAATTGAGCATATTGGATACGTTATTTGAAAAGGGTCCCGAGACCCTATTATGATGAATATAGATTGGCAAGAATTACGATTTAGTTACACCGAAACGGATTACATCGTTCGGGCTTCCTACCACGGCAAGTGGCAGGACGGACGTTTGGTGGGCGAGTGGGGTGAACCTTATGCTACGCGCAACAAAACACTGCCGATGCACGTATGCGCTACGGCTCTCCAATACGGACAGGAAGCATTTGAGGGTTTAAAGGTGTTCCGTGGCATAGATGGCAAGATTCGCGTTTTCCGCTGGCAAGCCAATGCAAAGCGCATGGCCCGTTCTGCAGAAGGATTATACATGGCTCCCGTACCGATGGCACTGTATGGTCAGATGGTGCAGATGGCTGTTCAGAAGAACAAACGCTTCGTTCCGCCTTACGAAACGGGTGCTACACTCTATCTGCGTCCGCTGCTGATAGGCACGACTCCTAAATTGGGCGTAGGACCGGGTTGGGACTTTGAGTTTATTATGATTCCGTCGCCCATCGGACCGTACTACAAGGAGGCACACTCCAACCGCATTCCGTGCCAGACCTTTATTGTCAACCGGCATGTGGATCGCTCGGCAATGTATGGTACCGGACATTTCAAGGTCGGGGGCAATTATGCCGCTTCGTTCCGTGGCACGGAGGCAGCCCATTTGCAGGGATATGATTGTCTGTTTATGGATAGCCGTTACCACCGCTATATAGACGAGTGCTCGGCTGCCAACTTTATCGGCATCAAGGTGAACCCCCTTGTTGAGGGGGCAGGGAGTGTCGAATATCTTACACCCCGTTCGTCGGCTATCTTGCCGAGTATTACCAATGACTCCCTGATGACACTGGCAAAAGAACGCGGACTGAAAGTGACGCGCCGGCATATCCGCTTGGACGAACTGAACGAGATGAGCGAGGCAGCAGCGTGCGGAACGGCTTGTGTCATTTCACCGATAGATAAGGTGATAGACCCTGATAACAATATCACCTATACCTTGCCTCAAGCTCCGGGACCTATTCTATTAGGTCTGCGGAATGCCCTGCAAGACATACAATACGGCAGGGCCGAGGACAAACACCACTGGTGTACAGTGATTAATTAGACAATTAGCAAATTAACAACTAATAATTTTTAAGATATGTTTGACAATCAACCTAAAGGGCTTTACGCTCTCGCTCTCGCCAACACAGGCGAACGTTTTGGCTACTACACGATGTTAGCCATCTTTGCACTCTTTATGCAAGCTAAATTCGGTTGGGCAGAAGCTACTGCCGGCCAAGTGTATGCTGCTTTCCTTGCAGTTGTATATTTTGCACCGCTATTCGGCGGTATGATAGCCGATAAGATTGGCTACGGCAAGTGCGTCATCATCGGTATGGCGGTCATGTTCCTCGGTTATTTGGGCTTGGCCATTCCTACTGCTGCTGATACCACCGGTCTGGTGGCTATGTTTGCCGGCTTGACCTGCGTATCGTTGGGTACAGGTCTTTTCAAAGGCAACTTGCAGGTGCTGGTAGGTAATCTGTACGATGACCCCAAATATGCCGACAAGCGCGACTCGGCCTTCTCGCTGTTCTATATGGCGATTAACCTCGGCTCTATGTTCGCACCCTCAATGGCTAAATGGATTACGAATATGCATCTTAATTCGTTGGGCTTTGTTTACGACGCTGCCAATCAAGACCCTGCCTATTTGGAGGCCTTGTATAGCGGTTACGGACTGTGCTTCGGCGTAGCATGTGTATCGCTGATTTTGTCGGCTGCCATTTATTTCGGTTGCCAAAAGTGGTTCAAGCACGCTGATGTTACGGCACGTCAAGTGACTAAGGAACAGCAAGTGGAGGAACTGACTCCCAAACAGGAAAAGGACCGTATCAAAGCACTGTTGCTCGTTTTTGCCGTGGTCATTTTCTTCTGGATGGCCTTCCACCAGAATGGTTCCGCCCTTACTTTCTTCGCTAAGAAATACACCAATCTCTCTGTTTCCGGACCAATGCGTATCGGCTTCAATATCTGGAGTTTGGTACTGATAGCAGCGTCCGTATATACCGGTTTTGCCACCGTGCAAGCCAAAGCACGCAAGAATCGCCTCTTCTGTGGCTTGGCTACATTGGCTTTGTGGGGTGGGGCTATCGCTCTCTATCTGCAGATGGCAGACCCTATTGCAGCGCAGCCGTCCGATTTCCAACAGTTCAATCCCTTCTTTGTAGTGGCACTGACGCCGTTTAGTATGGCGCTCTTTGGCGCGTTGGAGCAGAAAGGTAAGGCCGTGAGCGCTCCTGCACGTATCGCATGGGGTATGTTGGTGGCCGGCTTGGGCTTTGCCCTTATTACCATTGCGTCCTTCGGACTGATTTCTCCAATGGACCTCGGTAATGACACGCAGAGTATCTTGTCACCGGCTTGGCTGGTTTCCACCTATTTCACGTTGACAATCGCTGAACTGCTGCTTAGCCCGATGGGTATATCCTTTGTCAGCAAGGTGGCTCCTCCCAAATTCAAAGGACTGATGATGGGTGGCTGGTTTGTGGCAACGGCTATAGGCAACTACCTCAGTTCTATTCCGTCAATGCTGTGGAATAAGATTCCATTGATTTATAACTGGGCTATACTGATTGCACTCTGCCTTGCCAGTGCTGCCGTTATGTTTGCCTTATTGAAGAAACTGAATGAAATGACGAAATAATATGAAAGACCAATTATTATCTATTGCCGACTATATCGAGTCATTGGAACAACGTATTGCTGCCTTGGAAAGCGCCAATATCGCTTTGCAAGATACCATCAATGGCTTGCAGGATAACCTCTCTGACATGGAGGCACGCTTGGCAGATATGCCACAGCAGGAGCCGGAAGTGGAGGTTGAACTCCTGTTAGACGAGGAGGAAGAGGTTCCGGAAGTACAGGAGGAACCGGAAGTACCGGAAGAACCGGAAGAACCGGAACCAGCGCCGGAGCCCGAACCTGAACCGGAGATTCCGGAAATACCGGAAGAACCGGAGCAACCGGCAGTGCCCGAACCGAAGCCCGAGCTGGAGCCAGTACCAATGCCCGAGCCAAAACCCGAACCCGTTCCCGAACCTGTTCGACCCGCTTCGCTCTTTGGTCCGCAAGTGACGGATATACGTCAAGCCATCTCGTTGGGCGACCGTTTCCTCTTCCAACGCGAACTGTTCAGCAACAACGGCGAACTGATGCAAAAGACTTTGGACGAGATAAATGCTTGTGCCGGTATTGACGAGGCACTGCAGTGTGTCGCCAACTTCGGTTGGGATGTGGAGAGTACCACCTATAAATTGTTCCTTAACGTGCTCAAACGTCGCTTCTAATGCTCTACGTCGTTCCTACACCGGTCGGAAACATGGAGGATATCACGCTCCGCGCCCTGCGTATCTTGAAGGAGGTATCGCTCATCTTGGCGGAGGATACTCGCACCTCGTCGGTGCTGCTCAAACACTTTGATATCCACACTCCGCTCCGCAGTCATCATAAGTTCAACGAACATGAAACTTCGGCTGCTATGGCAGATTTGGCGTCGTGTCAAGATATAGCCCTTATCTCCGATGCCGGTACACCCGGTATATCTGACCCGGGCTTTATGTTGGTGCGGGCATGTGTGGAAAAGGGGGTAGAGGTGCAATGTCTCCCGGGTGCCACCGCTTTCGTGCCGGCTCTGGTAGATAGCGGTTTGCCTTGCGACCGTTTTTACTTTGAGGGCTTTCTCCCCCAGAAAAAAGGTCGGCAGACGCGCCTTAACCAACTGGCGGAACAGGAACATACAATGATTATTTACGAGTCGCCTTTCCGGCTTCAAAAGACGCTGGAGCAGTTGGCTGAGTTTCTTGGCGCTGATCGTCGTGCGTCCGTCTCGCGCGAGATAAGTAAGGTACACGAGGATACACAGCGAGGCACCTTGGCCGAACTGATAGCACATTTCAAGCAGCAACCTGCCAAAGGGGAAATAGTGATAATAGTGGAAGGAAAAGGATGAATAACGCACTCAATATGAAGATTTTGGCGAAAGAGACTGCTATCTATGGCCTTTCGTCTATCATCGGCAAGTTCCTCAATTACTTGCTGGTGCCCCTCTATACCTATGTCTTGGCAAACACTGCCGATTATGGCATCGTGACCAACTTGTATGCGTGGACGGCGTTGCTGTTGGTTATACTGACTTACGGCATGGAAACGGGTTTCTTCCGCTTTGCCAACAAGGAGGGCTGTGATGCTCCATCAGTCTATCGGACTACGTTGTTCACGGTACTGACCACTTCGGTGCTGTTCGCCGTGGTGTGTGTGCTGTTGCGTACGCCGATTGCCAACGGATTGGGGTACGCCGGACACGCTTCGTTTATTGCTATGATGGCGATTACGGTGGCGATGGACGCGTTTGCGTGCGTACCGTTTGCCTACTTGCGGTATGCCAAGCGACCGATTACGTTTGCTGCCCTTAAGTTGCTCTTTGTGGTACTGAACATCGCCTTCAACCTGCTTTTCTTAGTGGTGCTCAAGCGGCAAGATGTGTTCTATGTCTTCCTGTCCAATATACTTGCCACCGCTATTCAGACGCTGATTCTGATACCCTTCACTTTGCCGAAGGGTGGGCGCTATTCGTTCCCGCTATTGGGCGAATTGTTGCGCTACTCACTGCCTCTGTTGGTGTTGGGTATAGCCGGCATTATGAACCAAACACTTGACCGTATCGTCTTCCCGTATCTGTACACCGGAGCCGACGCACAGGCGCAGTTGGGCATCTATGGGGCGTGCTTCAAGGTAGCGATGGTCATGATGATGTTCACCCAAGCGTTCCGCTATGCCTACGAACCCTTTGTTTTTGCCAAGCATAAGGACCGCCAGTCGGTGGAGGCGTATGCCGATGTCATGAAATACTACATCATCTTCTCGTACCTGATATTATTGGGAGTGGTGGTGTATCTCGATATATTCAAATATATCATCGGTCCTGCTTATTGGGAGGGACTGAAGATTGTGCCCGTCGTGCTGTGGACGTACGTGTTCCAAGGTGTTTATTTCAATCTCTCCTTCTGGTATAAACTGACCGACGAAACCAAGTGGGGTGCGTATTTCTCCCTGATTGGTTTGGCGATTACGGTGGTGCTGCAAGTGGTAGGTGTGCCGCGTATCGGTTACTGGGCATCGTGCGGCAGCAGTTTGGTGTGCTACTTCGTCATCATGTTGCTCTCGTATGGCGTTGGCCGTAAGCACCTGAATATCCCTTACGACTTGAAACGCATTGGTATTTATACGGTTTTGACGCTGGCTTTATTGGTGGCATTCTATCTGCCGACGTACTCCAATATGTGGCTTCGCATGTTAACCGGCACCGGCTTGTTGATTGTCTTCCTTGCGATATTCTATATACTTGACTTCAAAAACTTACTTAAAAAATAATTATCAATTTTCAACTTTCAATTCTCAATTTAACAAATGTTTTCAGGAATTGTCGAACAAATGGCACAAGTGGTCCGTATCGAACAGGACCAAACCAATAAGCACTTTACGCTCCGTAATCCGTACCCTGCCACGATGGGTATAGACCAGTCTATTGCCCACAACGGCGTATGCCTTACGGTGGTGAAAAACGAGGGCGACCTCTACACCGTTACGGCGATGCAGGAGACGCTGCGTCTGACCAACCTTGACTTGCTCAAGGTGGGCGATTATGTCAACTTAGAGCGTGCTATGTCAATGGAAAAACTGCTGGACGGGCACATCGTTCAGGGGCATGTCGATTGTCGTGCCACCTGTGTTGAAGTACGCGAGACGGAAGGCAGTTGGTACTATCGTTTTGAATATCCTTCTACCCAAGAGATGATTCGTCGTGGCTATTTCTGTGTGGACAAAGGGTCTGTCACTATCAACGGCGTCTCGCTCACGGCTTGCGAACCGGAAGTGATAGGCGACAAGGGCTATGTCTCTGTGTGCATTATTCCTTATACCCACGAAGTTACTAATTTTCAATATATTCAGCAGGGTACCGTCGTTAATGTCGAGTTCGACATTATCGGCAAGTACCTTGCCCGTATGAACCAACTAATCAAATAAAATAAATGGATAACTTATCTTTCAATTTGGGTACTTCTGTTGCCCAGTATCTAATGCAGTACGGTGTTTCCGAATTGGATTACGCCGAGTTCAAGAAGGGTGTCGATTTTGTGCTTAACGCTTCCAAAGAAGCCAAAGCAGCCGGTGAGAAATTCCTTGCCGAGAACAAAAAACGTCCCGAAGTAACAACTACCGCCTCCGGCCTTCAGTACGAAGTGCTTGAATCGACGCTTGGACAGAAACCGAAAGCTACTGACACTGTCAAGGTGCATTACGAAGGCACGCTCATTGACGGTACAGTCTTTGACTCCTCGTACAAGCGTGGCGAATCAATCTCTTTTGCCCTCAATCAGGTCATTAAGGGTTGGACCGAAGGGCTGCAACTCATGTCAGTCGGTAGTAAGTATAAACTCTATATTCCTTACGAGTTAGGGTACGGCGCGCAGGGTGCCGGTAGCTCTATTCCTCCCTATGCCGCACTTATCTTCACGGTTGAACTCTTGGGTATCGAGTAGGGTGCCTCGGGTATAAATCCTAACATAATCCTAACATGACAATACCGTTTTAAGAACGAAATAAACCTCTTTTACAAATCAATTAAATTAACTACAAAAATGAAAAAACTTAGTTTTATTGCCCTTGCTGCATTGGCTATGATTTCCTGTGGCAACACTTATCGGGCACAACAAATCAATCTCTCTTCCACCAACGACTCCGTCAACTATGCGCTCGGTTTGGTTAACGGCTCGCAAGTCAAAATGTACCAAATGGCCGGTGACACTTCTGACAAAGCCATTGCCGAATTCATTGACGCACTCCAACGCGGTTACGATGGTAAAGTAGAGGAACTCTCCGAAGTTGCTACTATCGGCCGTAATATCGGTCAGTCTGTTAAAGACTTTGAAACCAAAGGTTTGGTAGGACAAGCCGCTTGGCAACTCAACGAAAAACTGTTCTTCCAAGGTTTGGTAAACGGTCTTTTGCAAGACACCACTATGATGACGCCCGATGACGCTCGCCAGTATTTCCAAACGCAATATCAGGCAGTGGCTGCAATGGCTAATGATAGTGTAGAAGTGAAAGTGGCTAAGCCCATCAAAGGCAAATGTGGCAAAAAGGCCAACGTCCTTGCCCTTAACACGCAAATCGACTCCATCAACTATGCCTTTGGCGCTATGAACGGTGACGAGATTCGTATGTATGTTTTGGCACAAGACTCTACCGGTGAGGACTTTGAGGAACTGATTCAAGCCGTTAATACAGGTCTTAAATCCAAAGTGAAGAATCCTCAACTCGTGGCTATGGGTGAGAATATCGGTAAGACCATCAAGCAGCAAGAGGCCGATGGTTTGGTAGGCGTTCCCCAACTGATTACCGACTTTGAACTTATCAAACAAGGTTTCATCAACGGAATGTACGGCTTTGATGGCGTGATGCCGGTTGCCATGGCAGGTGATTATATTCAAACCACAATCGCTAACCTCCAATTCGGCGAGAACAAAGCTGCCGGTGAGAAATTCTTGGCTGAGAATGCGCTCAAGGAAGGCGTTGTAGTTACCGAGTCCGGTCTGCAATACGAAGTGCTCAAGATGGGTAAAGGTCCCAAACCCACAGCAACTGACCGCGTGAAAGTTCACTATCATGGTACATTGATTGACGGCACCGTCTTCGATAGCTCGGTTGAGCGTGGCGAACCTATCACGTTTGGTCTGAATCAGGTTATTGCCGGTTGGACTGAAGGTGTGCAACTCATGCCCGTTGGTTCCAAGTTCCGTTTCTATATTCCTCAAGAGTTGGGTTACGGTGCTCGCGAGGCAGGTACTATTCCTGCATATTCCACCCTTATCTTTGAGGTAGAGCTCCTTGGCATCGAGAAATAATTCTCCATTCTCCATTCTCAATTCTCAATTCTCAATTAAGAAAGTGGGCATCATTGCTAAACAAACTATTCGAGGCACCATCGTCACCTATTTAGGGGTGGCGGTGGGCTTCGTTACCACGTTCTTCGTGCTGACGCGTTTCTTGTCTGCCGAGGAAATCGGTTTGGCGCGTGTGCTCATTGACGCGGCTACGCTCCTGATTGGTCTGGCGCAATTAGGTAGCACCTCGTCCATTATTCGTTTCTTCCCCTACTTCCAAGATAACCGTGCATCGTGCATGGACAATCGTCAACCTGCTAATTACCACGGTTTCTTCTTCTGGACTCTGCTTATTCCGTTGTTGGGCCTTGGTATCTTTGCTTTGGTGTATGTGGCGTGTCATGCACCCTTAGCCACGTTCTTTGGAGAGAAATCGCCTCTGTTCGTTTCGTACTACTATTTGGTACTGCCTTTGGCGTTCTTTATGTTGTACCAAACTATCTTTGAAACGAATGCCAATGTCCTGCAGCAGATTGTTGTACCGCGTTTTGTTCGTGAGGTAGTGGTTAGAGTAGGACTCCTTGTCACGTATTTGCTGTACGCCTTCCACGTTCTCAGCATAGATGGTTTTGTGTGGGCTATCTGCTGTTCCTATGCGCTGGCTGCCTTGATTAATATGATCTATGTGTTACGACTGTCCACTATCAGCTGTCCACTATCAACTATCCTTACTCCCGACTTCGCCTTCCTGCGCGCGCAGCGCCCGCTCGTGCGTTCCTATGTATTATACACGCTCTTCTTGCTCGTTTCTGCCGTTACTTCGGTACTGGCACCCACACTCTCGTCCTTCTTTATTACAGCCCAAATGGGCCTGAGTTATACGGGCATCTTTGCTATTGCCACCTATATGGCGGTGATGGTTTCTATTCCTTATCGCTCAATGGTAGCGATTAGCCAACCCGAATTGGCGTTGGCGATTAAAAACAATGACACGGCCACTATCAGCCGTCTGCTTCAGCAAGTCAGTTCCAATCTCTTGCTGATTGGTGGTTTTATCTTATTGGCTATTTGGCTCAATATAGACCTAATCTTCACTATCTTGCCTAACGGTGCCACCTATGCCGTTGCCCGCAATGTCGTCTTGCTCTTGGGAATCGGTCAACTGATGGTTGCCACCTTTAATATCTTCCTTCCGGCTTTGTCTTATTCGCGCTTCTACGTGTTCTCGTTGTTGAACTCGTTAGTGCTGACAGTCACGGCCTTACTGTTGAATAATTACCTCATTCCGCGTTATGGTATGACAGGTGCTGCTTGGGCAACTGTCTTGGCGGATGTGCTTTATTATATCTTGGTGGTGGTTATTGCCACGTGTGTCTTGCACGTGCAGCCCTTCTGCCTCCGCCACCTCAAAATTCTTGCGTTGATACTGCTGGTCTTTGGCATCAACGTGGCTTTGACCTATCTTGCACCCGGTGTTTCGCTCCCTGTACATTCCGTTATCGTTAATGTGCTGTTGCTTGCAGCAGTATATGTAGCATATAAATGCCAACTATCACCTGAAATAAATGCGCTATTTCGTCCGCTTCACATATAATGGTACTACCTATCACGGCTCGCAAACGCAGCCGAATGCGATTACGGTGCAAGAGACGCTTGAACAATGCTTCTCGACTATCTTGCGTCGCCCGATTGCGCTTACTTTTGCTGGACGAACAGATGCTGGGGTACATGCGTTGGAGATGTTTGCTCACTTCGACACTGACCTGCCTATAAACTCTAAACTCTTAAACTCTAAACTCAACAGTTTATTGCCTCCCTCTATTGTTGTTCATTCGATTGTGCCTGTTCTGCCCGACGCACATGCCCGTTTCTCGGCTACATCGCGCACGTATATGTATAGAGTAACGGAGTCCAAAGACCCCTTTAATCTAAATTTGGCTACGCAGGTGGCACCGGGTTTGGATTATGAATTGATGAACGATGCAGCGCAATACCTCATTGGCACGCACAACTTTGCTTCGTTCTGCAAGGTACATACAGATGTCCGTTCAACCATCTGCACCGTCACGGAGGCGTACTGGTCTGTCCATTCTCAATTCTCCATTTTCAATCCTCCATTCTCAATGTTCACCATCACCGCCGACCGTTTCCTGCGCAATATGGTACGGGCGATTGTGGGTACACTCTTTATGGTGGGACGGCATAAAATAACCATCGCTCAGTTCCGTGACATCATTGAGGCCAAAAACCGTTGTGCAGCCGGACAATCAGCTCCGGCGGACGGACTATATCTCGTACATGTTGAATATCCTAAAATAATTTATCAAAATGCGTAACACATTGTTGACAATCTTTAGTTTCGTTAGCGCTTGTCTGCTTACCGGCTGCACAGATCGCTACCAGTCAATCACCCAAAAGGTAAGTGATGACCTTATCACTACGGCTGAATTTACCATGCCGTCGGTTACTCTGCCTACGTTCCCGTCTCGTACCCTCTCTATCATAGATTGTGGCGCAGACCCCACAGGGCAAACCCTCTCTACCGTGGCTATTCAGACCGCCATTGACTCTTTGGCGCAGCAGGGTGGAGGTACCGTACTTTTCCCCAAAGGTGTTTTCTACACCGGTCCTATTTCCTTGCGCAGTCATATTCGCCTTTATACGGAGGAGAACTGCGTGGTGCTCTTTAGCCCGGATTATCAACTCTATCCGCAGTTTGAGACGGCCTTTGAGGGTGTGAATACCCATCGTTGCCAATCGCCTATCTCTGCTTTCCAAGCCGAAGATATAGCCATCACAGGTCATGGCGTTTTCAATGGCAATGGCGACTATTGGCGTCCCTTAAAACGCTCTAAAGTAACTGATAGTCAATGGAAAAAACAACTTGAGAAGGGTGGAGTGCTCACCGAAGACGGCAAGACGTGGTATCCCGACGAGGGAGCTTTGTTTGGTGCTACGCTTTGTCAGGACCAAAATGTACCTGTTGTCGATTCTGACAGCGTATGGGCATATATCCACACTTTCCTGCGCCCTGTGATGGTACACTTGGTGGGCTGTAAGAATATCTTACTTGAGGGTGTTACTTTCGAGAACTCGCCGGCATGGAACTTGCATCCGCTGATGTGTGAGAACGTGACGCTCAACCGCCTGACCGTACGCAATCCGTGGTACTCGCAGAACGGTGACGGCGTAGATGTAGAGTCCTGCAAGAATGTACTGATTAACGAATGCTCCTTTGACGTAGGTGATGATGCTATCTGCATGAAGTCCGGTAAGAACGAGGATGGCCGCCGTCGTGCTATGCCTACCAAAAATGTCTTTGTCAACAACTGTACGGTCTATCATGGTCATGGTGGTTTTGTGGTGGGTTCTGAGATGTCCGGCGACGTGCGCAATATACAGGTGCAGAACTGTACGTTCTTGGGTACCGATGTCGGTTTGCGTTTCAAATCTACTCGTGGACGTGGTGGCGTGGTTGAGAATATCTATATTCGTGATATTTATATGTGGGCTATTCCCAACGAGGCGTTGCTCTTTGACCTCTTCTATGGTGGCAAGGGTGCCGGTGAGGAAACAGAGGAGGAGATTATGGCACGTATGAATGCAGCAGCACCTGAGGTGGATGAGACGACTCCTGCTTTCCGTCATATCTTCATTCACGATGTCATTGCCAAGGACGCTGCTTCGGCTATGCTCTTCAACGGACTGCCCGAAATGCCGCTTGAGGATGTCAACTTGTCTAACATCACTATGTCCTGCACACGTGGTGCTATTATTCGTCAAACCAACGGCTTACGTATTTCCAATGTGCAACTGACTGCCACTCAAGGCGAAGCGTGGACGATTGCTCCTTCTGTAACGAACATCACAAAAGATTAAGTTATGAAAACAAACTGTTATCTGTTATCTGTTATCTGTTCCCTGCTCGCTATTCTCTGTCCTCTCTCTGCGCGAGCTACTATTCCCGATGGCTACTATAGCACTATAGACGGAAAGAAGGGAGATGCTATTTGTGAGGCATTACATGCCAAAATCAAGGCGCATGAGTCACTTGGTTATGACAATCTTTATTCGATGTACCAAACCTCGGATATGACGCCTCAAGGATATATTTGGGATATGTATTCCACCTGTAATTTTGAGAATCCGGGGGACAAGTGTGGTAGTTACCGTAAGGTCTGTGATTGCTTCAACCGTGAACACTCTATACCTGCCTCGTGGTTTGGCGATGCCAATCCAATGTATTGCGACCCCTTCCACGTGGTGCCTACTGATGGCTTTGTCAACAATCAGCGTGGCAATTATCCTTTGGGTGAGTGTGCCAACGGAGAACGTCTGAGTGGGGGCTCGCTCTGTAAATTGGGCTCATCTACGTTCTCGGGTTACTCGGGTACCGTTTTTGAGGTGGACGACCAGTACAAAGGCGACTTTGCGCGTGCGTATTTCTATATGGTCACCTGTTATCGGGACAAAGATTTCACCAAAAAGGGTGGTGGACCTACCATGTTTACCTACTCGGGTGGCAAGGCGGGCTTTACCTCTTATACGATTAACCTGATGCTCAAGTGGCACCGTTTGGATCCTGTTTCTCAGAAGGAGATTGTGCGTAACGATGCTATCTATGCGCGCCAGAAAAACCGTAACCCGTTTATTGACTACCCCTGCTTGGCGGAGTATATTTGGGGACAGTATAAATCCGAAACCTTGGATATGGCTACCGTTATGCCCTCGTCCGATTCTGAGTTTATGTCGTCTGACCGTACGGGCTGTAACTGTTCTGCCAATGTGCCGACCTTGCTCACACCTAAACAAAGTGTTTCTTTGGCTGTCGGCTCGGCTTCGGTTGGTGAATCGGTTTCGCTTCCAATCACGGTTTCCGGCACCCTGCTGGAGCAGACTTTGACTTGCACCATCACGGGCACCAATGCGTCTATGTTCCATTTTGCGAATGGCAAATCTTCTATGACCTTGTCGGCAGACGCTGTCAATTTGGGTGTTACCATCAATGTCACCTATGCACCTACTGCGACGGGCAATCACACGGCTACGCTAACTATCTCTTCGCCGGAACTCAAATCGGCTCGTACCGTCACTTTAACCGGCAAGTCGGAGGCATCGTTGGTTAGCCCTGCCACGGGCAGCGAATATACTTTTGTTGCGTCTGGGGTTAAGGATATTATTACCCAGCAGATTACGGTCAAGGGCACCAATCTGATTTTGCCTTTGTATGTGGGCATTGCCAACGGCTCAGGGGCATTCTCTGTATCGCCAAGTTCTATTTCGGCTGCGCAAGCCAATGCCGGAACGACCGTCACCGTTACCTATGCTCCCAAGACATTGGGCGAAACGTCCGCCAAACTCATTATCAATTCCAACGACTTCAACCAGCCCTCTATTACCTTGCGTGGCGAGTGTATTTTTGAGTTGGAAAATCCAAGTCCTGTCACAGCCAATTCGGCTACGTTGCATTGGACCGATGCCGGTGTTGAGTCATATCTTGTGGATGTGTTCTTCTTGACGCAAGAGGAGGAGAAGGAAGTGGTCATTCTGAATGATAATGCGGGTGGATTAGCTACCAAGGTAGCATATTTTGATAATGCCACATCTGGATATATCCGTCTTGGCTCCGGCAGTAAGGGCGGTTCAATCAGTTATTCCGGATTAGACTTGAGTAAGGGCGCCCAACTCACCATTACGGCCAAGGCATATAATAGTAAGGATGATCCTGTTATGAAGGTCTATATCAATGGCAAATTGTATTCGCAAGAACTGACTACATCTGACGTTGCTTATACGTTTGACATCGAAGAGGGCGTCTCTTCTCAATCTACCATTAAGATTGAGTCGTCAGCCGGTAACCAGCGCTTTTATGTCAAGAACGTTAAAGTCACTGCCGGTGGCACTAAGGAGGTGCGCACTTCGTTGCCCGGCTATCCGCGTGAGGAGACATACTTGTCGCACACGGTTTCCAATTTGACTCGGGAAACGGAGTATTCGTACCAAGTTACGCCCAAGGGTCAGGAACCGTCAGAGATAGAGACGTTTACAACCACAGAAACAACGGATATAGAGCGTGTTGAGAATGGCACGGACGCTACATCTTCCCCTGCTAAGTTCCTTAATGGCGATGGTCACCTCTTGTTGCGTACAGGTCGCCACCTCTATTCTGCCCACGGCCTCCAACTCCGCTAATTTCTCGGTCCTCTAAACTCTACACTCTAAACTCCACCATCTACTAGCTGCTTTCTAAGCGGCTAGTTTTTTGTGTCCTCTCCCTGTTTGCAACATAACATCAACATAACATGGTCGATGGTTGGCAATGGCTTTCAAATACAACTTGCTCGCTCAGGGTGTTCGATGCCCATCGCTCGCTTTTCTCGATACCTCGAAAACTCGGTTTCTCGAAAATTCGAAACTTCGTTCTCTCTCAACTATCTCATAATTCCATACTCCATCAGCGCAGCGGTCTATACTTCTTATTTCAATTTTCCATTTAAAAGATTTGCATATTTCAAAAAAAAGTTGTACCTTTGCAAACGAAAACGAAATCCGCGCGGGGTAAGGGGAGGGAGATGTCCCTTCTAACTAACTCGTCAATCGTGATTTCGGGACATATTAATCGCGCGAAGCCGTGAGGTGAAGAACGCGAAAAGGCGTTTACTAACGCTTGTTATCGACTCTTTGAAACGTAGGAACTTTCAAAAGTTGTATTTCGAAAACAAGTAAGTGGTAGATGCTCATGGCTGTATATTCATTTGGACGATATACATGCGCGTGGGTTTCTATTTGCTTATTCGATTACAACGGGTTTCCTACGACCTCAAAGAGCGGATAAGCAAGAGAGGAAATCCGCGTTTTTTAGTTGTAGGGAGTTTGTAATTTTTCTTTTAACTAACAAAGGTCGCGGGGCTAAACGCCTTGCGACCTTTGATGTATTGTAGAGAAAGAACTAAATAAGTGTTTTGAATAATTCAACGTTAATCATATTTTAATTTGTTGCGGAGGTATAAAAACTTTTTGAAAAGTGCAAATTATCTCATGGAAAACTTTTACAAAAGTTAGTTTTTGTCAAAAACGGCCTTCGAAAAATCTTAATCACTCTCTTTTTTCTCTACAATATAGTGAAATAGAATGAAAAAAATAGATATAATAGATAATAAAGTTATGATATGAAATTTCCTAACAAATATCTCCGTAACTTGAGACCATACAAATTGGCTTCGCATAAGATTTGGGCAGTAAAACCGGAAGAACGTCCGCAAGTACTCAAACTTGATTGGAATGAATCAACTATTCCACCATCGCCGTTAGTGCGACAGCGAATAGAGCAATGCTTGGCAGAACCATCATTCTTTAATCTTTATCCAACGACCTACAATGAGGAGTTGCTGACATTGTTATCAAAATATGTAGAACTCCCCATCGAAAATGTACAATATTTTGGGAGTTCGGATGTATTGCATGAATATATTTGTAAAGCCTTCATCAGTGTGGGAGACCCTGTGATGATATTGGGACCTTCGTATGACAATTTTCGTTTAACTTGTCAAGCCAATGGTGCTGATGTGTATTTCTCCAATTATCGGGAAGACTTTACTTTTGATAAAGAGCAGTTTGAAAATGATATATTGACTAGAGAACCTGCGGTAGTGTATATTTGTAGTCCCAATAATCCTACAGGCAATGTGCATACCAAAGAGTATATTGAACATTTATTGCAGGAATATCCTGACACCCTGTTTTTGATAGATGAAGCATATTATGAGTTTTCGGGTATTACTGCTAAGGATTTGGTCCTAAAATATGATAATATATTAGTGACTCGTACTATGTCTAAGGCATTCGGATTGGCAAATTTCCGTGTGGGATATCTAATGGCATCACGTGATAACGTGCAATTCATTAACAAAATCCGCAATCCAAAAAATCTTAGTACATTTGCCCAAGTAGCAGCGTGTGCTGCGCTGAATGACACAGATTATATGTGGCATTATGTGGATGAGGTTCACAAGGGTATGGCATATTTCTACAAAGAGTCACTAAAATATGCGCAGTATTATACGGCTCATGAAAGTCATGGTAATTTTATCCTGCTCAAATTCCCTACACAAGATGAAAAGATGGCATTACACAAATATTTGGCAGATAATAATATCTTTGCACGTGATACTACTCAGTCTCCGTTAGTACAAAATTGTTTCCGTATAACTATTGGTACTGTGGAGCAAATGCAAAGAGTAATAAATGTGATTAGCAAATTCTATAATAACAAATGATATGGTAAAAACAGCAGTCATTATGGCCGCCGGAATGGGAACCCGTTTTGGCAAATACACAGAGTTAGTTCCCAAAGGGTTTGTCGAAGTAAATGGAATGCCAATGGTAGTTCAATCCATTGAGACACTAATTTCATGTGGTATTGAACGAATTATTATCGGTACTGGTTACCATAAAGAGGCATACGAAGCATTATGTGAGAAATATCCGGAGGTGGTATGTTGCCATAGTCCTCGTTATGCTGAAACAAATTGTCTATACACCCTTTGGAATTGCCGTGATTTGATCGGGAGTGTTGATTTCTTAATGTTGGATTCCGACCTTATCTATGAACCCAAAGCAATTACATCCTTGTTGGAGTGTAGATATGATTCTGCCATTCTCGCTACACCTGTAAAAAAATTTCAAGATTCATATTTTGTGGAAGAAGACAAGAAGCACCGCTTTGTTAAATGGTCTAAAAAATATGATGAATTGAATGCTTGTGGAGAATTGATAGGTATACATAAATTGAGCAATAAGTTTTTCAAAGCTATTTGTCGTGAATTTGAAAGTAACTTGTCAGTTAACGAAAAATCCAGTTATGAGCCATTTTTCCAGAAAGTATCCAATACCAAGTGCCCTATTTATATCCTCAAAGTAGATGATTTAGTTTGGTATGAGATAGATGATGAGGCAGATTTGAAAGTGGCGGAAGAAAGTGTACATATTGAACATAAAAGACATGCATATTATTCTAATGTTAAAAACATTCTCCATTCACCGAGTGTATGTTATCGCAATGTACGATATTTGGGACATTCTGAACCTATCAATAAAGAAAATGCAAAATTTCTAATCAATACATTAGCGAGAGTGTTTGCTGAAAATGGAATAGATTTGATGTTAGCTTATGGCACACTACTAGGAGCTATTCGTGAACACGATTTTATTGGACATGATGGCGATATGGATACCATGATTTGGGGTAAGGATATGCAAAAGGCACTTGATGTTGCTCCCGAATTAGCAAAATATGGTATTCAGTTGGAATGTTATGTGCTACCATCTATTCTAACATATAGTTATAAAGGAGTAACTTGTGATATTGATATGATTCATGATGCTACGTGGCCTCTAAATATGCGCTATTGCTTGATTGAAGGACAATATATCCAACGTAACTTTTTTGAACACACCAAGAAGATAGAATTTCAAGGTATGCAACACACGGTTCCCGCCGAAACAGAAAAATTGTTAGAATATCATTATGGTAAGACATGGCGCATCCCGGGGGGACCACATGCTCGTTTACAATCTAAATTATTCTTCTGGAAATATATAGAGAAATTTATCCGTCGGGTAAAACGTTATCTCAAACGACATTTTTCTAAGGACAATATTGTTTTTTCATGGAATGATTTGGCACGTGTACTTAATCACATGAAGGCAACAGGAGTAGAAACTTTTACTTTGACTGATTATGTTAATCAGGTGAAAAATGAAAGTCCCAATATGTATTCTGCTTGGATTAAGAGATTTACTAATCAACCTAATCCTGAGCAAAATGTTTACCAACAGCTATTTCAATTCATGTATAATCAACATGGGAATTTGGGAATTTATATAGTAGATTTTGATGGTAATATACAATATAGCAACATCATAAATCTTTCTTGGAGATGGTTAAAAGACTAAATAACGATAACTATGTTTGCACCGATTAAAAGATTAATTTTTGACATTCGTTTCTATATACAGGAGTGGAAAACGCAATGGAACGAAGCAGATGAGATAGACCTCATTGAAGAGGAAAATCGCCGCCCTATGGCTGGATTTGTGGCATACAAAGAAATGCAACGTCGGCACACAGAGCGTGTGCAACAGCACAAATTAGACCGTGCCAAAATCAAATAGTACCTTCTATGGTACTGCCCTAAAAATACCCAAAATTCACTCTCTGTGTATCGTTCGTTCATCGTTCGTATATTGTTCGTCTCGAGATAGACGAACGATAAGGCGTTTGTGATGTGGGATTTTTCAATATGTTAATAATGTCGTAACCACTCAATGGCATTGCATTTTTGTATGCCATTATAGTCAATTACGGGGTCTTCATCCAATGTAAGCAAATACTTTGGATAGCTATCATTTATTTGTTTTAACGGACGGAGTTCTCTTTCCAATGTAGATTGCTCACGAGTGGTTTCGGCTACTTGATAGTAAACCAATCCGTTTTCTGCCATACAAACAAAATCAACCTCAGTATTATCCCATTTCCCGACATATACATCGTGATAACGGCGGCGTAATTCTAGATAAATAACATTTTCTAATACTCTGCCGGTGTCGTATTTACGGTTGCCCAGTAACATCATTCTCAATCCGACATCAACAATGTAATATTTGCCAAGTGTCTTTAGGTGTTGCTTACCACGTATGTCATATCGGGTAGCTTTGTACAGCACATACGATTCGGTCATGGCATACAAAAACTTTTCCACTGTCCGAACATCAATTTTCCGTCCGGAGGAGGTCAGCGTATCAGCAATGCTTTTGGACGATACAGGATTACCTATGTTATCAAACATAAATTGAATAACACTTTGTAACATCATTACATCTGCTACTTTGTAACGTGTTACGATGTCTTTCAGAATAATCGTATTAAATAGATTACGCAAATATTCTATTACTAACGATTGATTGGGTTGAAGAGCTGACACATAGGGGAAAGAACCATACGTGACATAGTCCTTATAAATTGTAGATAAAGGAGCAGAACTGAAATAAGATGCGCTATATTCGTTATAAGAAAATGGTAACATCCGTATTTCGATATATCGTCCGGAAAGCAATGTCGCAATATCCTGACTAAGCATGTATGCGTTACTACCGGTTAAATAAATATCAATATTCGGCTTTATATAAAGGGCATCTATAACTTTTTGAAAAGACTTTACCTGCTGAATTTCATCAAAGAAAAGGTAAGTAGGTAAGGAAGGATGCAAACGCTCCTTGATATAGGAGTATAATGTATGATAATCACACAAGTGCTCATTGTCAATATCTTCGAAATTAAGACTGATAATCTGCGATGTATCTGTACCAATTGAAATAAGATAGTCTCTAAATTGTTGCAATAAAGTAGATTTTCCACAACGACGAATACCAGTGATAATCTTTATCACTTGTTTGTCTTTAAGAGCCATCAATTGCTCCAAATACTCATGTCTAACAATGCTTGTCATAATAACAGATGGATTAGATGTTGATTTTGGCTTGCAAAATTATAGAAAATAATTGATATATGCAAATTATTTTTAATATTTTTATACATTGTAATCCAAAAACTATGAAAAATATTCTTTTAATTTGATTTTAATGCTATTTTCTTAGGTGTCGCGTTTGTGATGTGGGATTTTTCCCACACTTAAAAATCTATCTTTTTTCATAAAAATCATAAATTATTTGCATATTTCAAAAATTCTTTGTATCTTTGCAACCGATTTTGCGCGTATGACTATGATTGTCGAACCGGATAAACTGGAGATAGGAAAACATACCTTTGATTTTCAATTAGATAGCGAGTACTTTGTCTCCATTGAAAAGACCGAATTGCTCGGCGGTGTGGTCAGCGGCAAAGCCGAAGTGGTCGTGCGTGAGCGCTCCTTCTCGCTCCACCTGTGGGTAGAGGGTGTCGTACAGGTAACTTGCGATAGGTGTCTGGACAGTGTGGACATCAGCGTGAAAGCAGACGATGACATGGGCATAGAGCCCGAAGCAAAGACAATAGACCTTAGCTGGCTCGCATACGAACTGATAGTAGTAAATCTTCCGCTGGTGCACTGTCACCAACCCGGTGGTTGCAATCCGCAAATGGATGCACTTCTCCAAGACCACCTTTGCTGCACGGCAGAAGAGCCCGAAATACTATAATAAACTCAAAATTAACAATTAAACTAAATAAGTTATGGCACATCCTAAACGAAGACAATCTCACACCAGACAAGCCAAACGTCGTACGCATGACGTGGCTGTGATGCCCGCATTGGCAGTTTGCCCGAACTGCGGTGCACAGTACATTTACCACACCGTATGCCCAAGTTGCGGTTACTATCGTGGTAAACTGGCTATCGAAAAAGCTGCAGAAGCTTAATCAAAACAGTTACGATATAGGCCCCGCAAGATTCGGGGCCTATATCTTACAAAATCCATTAAGCCCGACCTACAACCTATTAACTAATTGAATTATGTACAATAAAGATTATCATTCTGAACAAAACCCAAACCACAACTCTCGTCCGCGTTTTAGTCAATTTACTCCTGCCCGTGACGGCGAACGTCGTCCGCGTCAGCGCTTTTCCCGTACGGAAGAGGGTGGACATGCTGAGCGCGTAATGCCTCACAAAAACGAAAACGGCGAACACCGTACTTTCAACAACGGCGAGCACCGTACTTTCAACAACGGCGAGCACCGTACTTTCAACAATGGCGAACATCGTCCTTTCAAACCACGTTTTCAACGCAACGATAGCACGTATTCTCAAAAGAAGCGTTTCGAATATCAACAAAAATACGAGGACCCCACCAAGCCGATTCGCCTGAATAAATACCTTGCCAATGCCGGTATTTGCTCTCGCCGTGAGGCAGACGACTTCATTTTGGCAGGTGTCATCAAGGTGAATGGCGAAACGGTGGATAACTTAGGTGCCAAGGTGCTGCCTACCGACAAGGTCATGTTCCACGACCAGCCCGTTCGGCGCGAGCGTAAGGTGTATATCCTGCTGAATAAACCCAAAAACACAGTCACTACGACCGACGACCCGCAGGAGCGTAATACCGTATTAGATATCGTGCGCAACGCGTGCGCGGAGCGTATCTATCCTGTTGGACGCTTGGACCGCAACACGACAGGCGTACTGTTGCTTACCAACGATGGTGACCTCGCTGCCAAACTGACACATCCCAAGTTCGGCAAGAAAAAGATATATGCTGCTACATTGGACCGCGAATTGGACGAAACAGACGAACAAATCTTGCGTGCCGGTGTTACGTTAGATGGCGAGAAAATAGTGCCCGATGCACTGGAATTCCCCAAAGAGGACCGCAAGCATGTGGGGTTGGAAATACATAGCGGTCAAAACCGAGTTGTGCGCCGTATGTTCGAGCAAGTCGGCTACCGTGTCGTACAACTGGACCGTGTGTCCTTTGCCGGATTAACTAAGAAAAACGTTTCCCGTGGCAAGTACCGTTTCCTCACCCCAAAAGAGGTCTCGATGCTGCAAATGGGGGCTTTTGAATAATGAAAAAGACCTTACTCATAGGGTGGGGACTATTGTGCGTGTATTGCGCAATGGCACAAATAACGGGTGTTCATGCTAATGATGCCCGTTTGGTCTTCGTTGGGCGCACGCACGCGGATGGTACGTCCGTGTCTGCCGACTGGACGGGCACCTATCTTCGTCTTCGCTTCTATGGTAACTACTTGGCTCTGCGCCTGAGTGATACCGGTTGTAATTACTACAACCTCTATATCGACCGTGACCTGAGTGCCGAGCCCGACAGTGTACTTACCACCAAAGGCGATACCACCCTTGTCCTCTACCAAGCCCGTCGCCCCAAAGAGCATACGCTCACGCTCTATAAACGCACCGAGGGCGAACAGGGACGCACCACCTTTCACGAGGTCCTGTTGCAAGGCGAACTGTTAGAAGCGGCTCCGCTGAAAGAACGGCAGATAGAGTTCATCGGTGATAGTTACACCTGTGGCTATGGTGCAGAAAATAGTGGACCATACGACCCGTTTACCCCACAAACAGAAACATCTGCCAAAACATACGCCTCGATAATAGCACGTTATTTTAAGGCGGACTATCAGTTGATAGCGCATTCGGGAATGGGCATCGTGCGCAACTATAACAGTAAGTTTGCCGGCTGGTATATGCCGGACCGCTATACGCAGACCTTTGACATGGATTCTACCATTCATTGGTCGGTGGCACAATCGGCCTTCCGTCCACAATTAACGGTTATTTTTTTGGGTGGTAACGACTTCTCAACCGGTATGCAACCCAACTATGAACACTTTGCTGCCAACTATACACGGCTCATGCAACAAATCAAGAGCAATTACGGGCCGGAACATCCTATTCTGTGCTGCTCTAAGAAAGGTTTTCCCGACTTGACTGACTATATACAGCGGGTAGTGCAGGAGTGTGGCTTAACCAATGTGTCGGTTTGTCACTTCTTTCCTGAGGTCTTTGCCGACGATGCATCTAACTTGGGGGCAGGGTGGCATCCTAATTATATGGGACACCGCAAGGCAGCACATGTGCTGATTCCCTACATTGCCACCATCACAGGATGGGGACTACAAGATAGTAAAATAGAATAAAACGAATATGATAAAGATTTCTTTTCCGGACGGTAGTGTCCGCGAGTACGAAAGTGGCGTAACGCCCCTGCAAGTGGCTGAAAGTATCAGCAGTCGTTTGGCACAGGATATCCTGGTGGCCAGTGTTAAAAAGGTTGACAATGCACAATGCACAATGCACAGTGAGTTCGTTATCACCGAACTAAACACTCCTCTGACCGAGGACTGCGCCATCAAACTGCACAAATGGGACGATGCCGAAGCCAAACACGCTTTTTGGCATACTTCCTCTCACCTAATGGCAGAGGCCTTGCAAGAGTTATACCCGGGTATTCAGTTCGGTATAGGTCCCGCTATTGAAAACGGCTTTTACTACGATGTCTATCCTGCAGAAGGTCAAACTATCAGTGAGAAGGATTTTCCACAGATAGAAGCCAAGATGATGGAACTGCACGCCAAGAAGGAAGTGCTGGTCAAGAAATCCATCGCCAAAGCCGATGCACTCAAGCAATTTGGTGACAAGGGGCAAACCTATAAATGTGAATTAATCAACGACCTCGAGGAGGGTACTATCACTACTTATACACAGGGTAACTTCACCGACCTATGCCGTGGTCCGCATATCCTCTCTACCGAGCCCATAAAAGCCGTTAAAGTGCTGAGTTGCGCTGCTGCTTATTGGCGTGGCGATGAGAAACGCCCTATGATGACGCGTATCTATGCCATTACGTTCCCCAAGAAAGCGATGCTGGACGAATACCTTGCGTTGCTCGAAGAGGCCAAGAAACGTGACCACCGCAAGATAGGTAAAGAGTTAGACCTGTTTATGTTCTCCGAAATGGTGGGCAAGGGACTGCCTATTTGGTTGCCGAAAGGTACGGCACTCCGTCTGCGTTTGGAGGACTTCCTCAAGAAAATCCAAAAGAAATACGGCTATCAGCAAGTTATTACCCCGCATATCGGTAGCAAAAACCTCTACATCACTTCCGGTCACTGGGACCACTACGGTAAGGATAGTTTCCAACCTATCACGACGCCCGAAGAAGGAGAGGTCTATATGCTCAAACCAATGAACTGTCCCCACCACTGCGCTATCTTTAAGAATAGTCCTCGCAGTTACAAGGACCTGCCTTTCCGCTGTGCAGAGTTCGGTACGGTCTATCGTTACGAACAGAGTGGTGAGCTGCACGGTCTGACACGTGTTCGCTCGTTTACGCAAGACGATGCTCACATCTTCTGCCGTCAAGACCAAGTCAAGCAGGAGTTCATTCGCGTGATGGAGATTATTAACATCATCTTCAAATCGCTTAACTTCGACAACTACGAGGCACAAATATCGCTCCGTGACCCCAATAACCACGAGAAATACGTTGGCTCAGACGAGGTTTGGGAGCAAGCCGAGAATGCTATTCGTGAGGCATGTAAGGAGATGAATCTTCCTGCCACCGAATGCACCGGTGAGGCCGCTTTCTACGGACCTAAGTTGGACTTCATGGTTAAGGACGCTCTTGGTCGCCGTTGGCAACTTGGTACCATTCAGGTCGATTACAACCTGCCTGAGCGTTTCCAACTCGAATATACGGGCGAAGATAACCTCAAACACCGTCCCGTAATGATTCACCGTGCGCCATTCGGTTCGATGGAACGTTTCGTGGCTGTGCTTATCGAGCATACTGCCGGTAAATTCCCATTGTGGCTCACTCCTGACCAAGCCGTTGTATTGCCTATCTCCGAAAAGAGCAATGAGTATGCTTGGAAAGTAAAAGAGATGTTAGAGCAGCAAGATGTGCGCGTAATAGTAGATGACCGCAACGAGAAACTGGGACGTAAGATTCGTGACAACGAATTGAAACGTATTCCTTATATGCTGATTGTGGGTGAGAAAGAGGCCGAACAGGGTCTGCTGTCCGTTCGCCAACAGGGTGCAGAGGAAAAGGGACAAATGACTATTCAGGAGTTCGCAGACTTTGTCAATAAGACCTGCAACGACCAAATGAATGCTTATACAAAGTAAGATGTTTGACAAGACCAAATACGAGACGCGACGACCCAAAGAGAAAGAGATGATCTTTGGTATTCGTGCCGTGATAGAAGCGATTGATGCAGGTAAGACGTTGGACAAAGTGTTGCTGCGTCGCGATATGTCTTCTACCATTGCACGCGAATTACTGCTGCGCCTTACCGATGCTGAAGGGCATCTGGCAACCAATGTACAACGCGTGCCGGTAGAAAAACTGAATCAGTTCACGGATAAGAACCACCAAGGTGTCATAGCTTTCCTATCGCCGATTGAGTTCTACCGCATAGAAGATTTGGTGCCCACTATCTTTGAGCAAGGCAAGACACCCCTTTTGATGGTATTGGACAATGTAACCGATGTACGCAACTTTGGTGCCATAGCGCGTACGTGTGCGTGCGCCGGTGCAGACGCGCTTATAATAGGTACACGCGGTTCTGCCTCTATCAATGGTGATGCCGTCAAGACATCTGCCGGTGCGTTGCATACCTTACCGGTGTGCAAAGTAGATAATATGTCCAATGCCTTGCAGTTCTTACGAGAATCGGGTTTGCGTATTGTGGCTGCTACCGAACATGCCCAACAGGATTACACCGAAACGGACATGACTGCTCCCGTGGCGATAGTGATGGGTAGCGAGGACAAAGGTATTTACGAAGAGAACTTAAAACAATGTACCGACCAAGTGCGTATTCCACTAGTCGGTACAATAGAGAGTTTGAATGTCAGCGTAGCTGCCGGCATCATGCTATACGAGGCGGTGCGTCAACGACGCTTGTTGTGACCAAACATAAAACCTGCATACAGACGCGGTCCGCTTGGTGATAAGAAATTACTCCAACGGACCGTTTCTGTTGTAATACCTGAATCGCCTTTGCCAAAGGGTAACATGTAATCTACCTTAATAAGCATATCAACGTGTTTGGCAATAGCAAATTCGATACCAACATAGGGATCCAACAGGAAGAAGGGCGTTTTGGTATAAGAGGCATTGTAGATGACCTGTTTACCTTTTGTTTGCTCGTGGTCGGTCGGTACATACAGCCGATTGCTGCTACCCCCACCGATGACTCCGCCGATAAAGAGTTGCGCCTTACCTACAGTGCTATAGAAATCGCACAGCGCACCGCCCCAACCAATGCGTATAGAGGTGCCATTGCTCTTGAGTGGCATAGCACTCATACCTCCCTCTGCACCAAGGTGAATATGATTGATTAAATGCAGTCGCAATGTGCCACCCAAACCGATGGTGACACCATCTTTGGGTAAATTGTCCAACTGCTGCAAACTGCCGTTGTGAAACAATTCATTGGGCGACTGCGCAAATCCGTAACCGATGTGCAACATCATACCGCCCGTAAAACCGGTGACAACACGCGTCTTCTCCTCTTTAGGGGCAGCCGGTGCCGGTGTTGTGGTCGGTGTTGTGGTCGCAGTTGCAGTCGGAGTTGCAGTTGCAGTTTGCTGACCTGATGTCTCTACCGGTTGCACCGGGGTAGAGGGCTTAATTCGCTCCGGCTTAACATCATACACCGTTTGCGCTACCAACGTGGTAGTGCTCAGCAGGGCAAGTACGATAAGTGCTTTATAGCGCATCGTTTCAGTTATTGATTTCGTTTTCGTTAAATAATCCCGAAAGCTACATCCATCATTTGGGTAAAAGTATTTTGACGCTGCTCGGCTGTGGTAGCTTCTCCTGTTAGAATATGGTCACTTACGGTGCAGATGACCAATGCTTTCTTACCGGCACGGGCTGCATTCATGTAGAGTGCAGGAGCTTCCATTTCGTCGGCTAATACACCCATCTTGGTCCAATTGACCTTGCGGTCGTCCTCACAGTAGAAACTATCGGCAGAGAAGACATTGCCCACATGGTATGTGTACCCTAATTCTTCGCACTTCTCTACGGCCTTGCGGCACAGATTAAAGTCGGCTATAGGTGCGTATGTGCCCGGCAGGTGGAACTGCTCGGCATAGTTGCTATCTGTGCAACTGCCTTGTGCAATGACCAAATCGCCTATGTGTACGTGCATCTGTCGGCTACCGCAACTACCTACACGAATAATCGTTTCCACATCGTAGAAATTAAATAACTCGTAGGTATAAATACCGATTGACGGAATACCCATTCCGTGACCCATTACGGTAACTTGTTTGCCGTTATAGGTGCCCGTGAAAGCGAGCATACCGCGTACTTTGTTCACTAATTTGGCATCTTTCAAATACCGTTCTGCCATCACTTGAGCGCGCAGAGGGTCACCTGCCATAATCACCGTCTTGGCTATCTCGTCGTATTGTGAGCCAATGTGCGGGGTTGGAGTTTGTTCTTTCATAGTAGTATATTATTTTTGCATTTTCAAGTATTCAACGGCTTGTGCCAAATCTGCCGGCGTGTCAATGCCCATCGAGTAGGTTTTGCATACTGCCACTTTTATTTGGTAACCGTTTTCCAGCCAACGTAACTGCTCTAAACTCTCGGCTTTCTCCAGCGGAGATTGAGGCAATTGGGTGATTTGTTTCAGCACATCTGCCCGATAGGCATACATTCCGATATGACGGTAATGCTTGCCCTGACTGAGCCACTCGCTTTTATCTACGCCTCGCAAATAGGGAATGACGCTGCGTGAGAATAGAATAGCGTGGTTATCCATATCAGAGAAGACCACTTTGGGTGTGTTGGGATTCTCCAAGTCCTCAAGTGTGTCTTCGGTGGTGTAGGGCTTAACCAGTGTAGCAATCTCCGTGGGGAAACAACTCTTGATGGCCTCTATTTGTTCGGGCTGAATAAACGGTTCATCGCCTTGTATATTAATAATAACGTCCTCTGTTATCTGTTTTCTGTTCCCTGCTATCTGTTCATACGCCTCAAGGCAACGGTCTGTGCCACATTTATGGTCGGCGCGCGTCATTACAACTTCTCCGCCAAAGGCCTTCACCGTATTGTAGATACGCTCGTCGTCAGTAGCCACGATGACCGTATTCAGCGCCTTCTTTGCCTGTTCATATACGCGCTGCACCATCGGCTTGCCACAGATGTCCACAAGCGGTTTGCCGGGAAAACGAGTACTCGCATAGCGAGCCGGTATAATGCCTATAAATTGCATACTATTTTTCAATTGGGCTACAAATATACAACAAAAATTTGGCATACGCAAACAATTTGGGCACGAAATAGATTTTTAATCTATAAATAGGTGTTTTTGGGTGCAAAAATTTTGGTTTTGGCAGTGATTGAGTGGTCGCGATGTGATCACGAAATACACAGGCACTTTACTCGCCCCTGTCTTTCCCCGTATTGATGCCCATCGACTATGTTATGTTGATGTTATGTTGCAAACATGTGCAGATAAGGGGACGAGTTTAGAGTTTAGAGTTTAGAGGTTAGAGGACGGGTGGGGGGGGAAGGTTTGGCTATCGTCGGCTAATTTGGTTAGCAAATGGATAGCACCGGCTATGGTCTTGACTTGGCTGATAGTGGCATACCGCTTACCTGTCGGGCGACCGGATTTGTCCTTGTCTTCCTTCATTTGGCACCGTTCACCACGTGTGTAAACATAATTGAGTATGCGGCCAAAAGTGTCACTTTGCCAGTAACGGTCATTGTGTGTGATGAAATACAAGGTCATTCGCTCCCCTTTGAGGTAAATCTTTTCAATACCTAATCGGCAGCACAACCAACGTAATCGTACCACATTAAGCAGTTCTTCCGCCTCATCGGGCAGTGGACCAAAACGGTCAATTAGGCGTTTCTTGTATTCGGTCAGTTCGTCCTCGTTGTGCAAACCGTCTAA
>JAKSNJ010000015.1 GCA_024399965.1 Paludibacteraceae bacterium | reverse complement strand
GTTACGATACGTGAACGAACGGTGAACGAACGATAGACGGAGAGTGAATTTTGGGGTGCAAACCGGTCCCTTAACGGTATTGATATTCCTCGACTATGTTATGTTGATGTTATGTTGCAAACAGGGAGAATGTCAAGAATTTTAGGAAAGTGTCAAGGTTTTTAGGAATATGTCAACAAAATTAGTACAAGTGTCAACATTTTTAGGAAATTAAGGATAAAAACTGTCAACTTATTTTAGGAAAAGACAGAATGAGTGGCGGCAGTGGCATGAGTGGCATGTGTGGCATGAGTTTTTATAACTTTATATTTACCCCCACGCACGAGGATTATATATATTGTATAGATTTCATGCCACTCATGCCACACATGCCACTTTGCCAACTTACGATTTTTAAGATTAAGGAACCGAAATGCTGACGCAAATCGGTTCCCTAATCCTATACTCATCCTATACTCATCGTATACTTATTGCAGTTGGCAATTGACAATGCACAATGCACGATGAGAACTGACGATTTGTAAGATTTATCTCATCACTCCACCGAGGGCGTTATACATTTTGCCGTTACGGAAGATGTGCAATTGGTTGTTCTTGATGTATTTTTGTGGAAGAGTTTTGATTTCCATATTTTCCAAACCAGAGGCAGAAAGTGTGCGGAAAGAACCCACCTGAGATTCTAATATCGTACCATTTTCATCGTATGCGACTATACTATATGCGTATTCCGTTGCTTCCTCTAAATCTCGTATGATATAGTGCCAACCTTTTGTGATTTGTTCTGCACTTGCTGATGATGTTTGCAATCCTCTTTGTGGAGCATAGTATAGGGAAGACATCAATTGCCCTTCTGCATTAAATGTCAATTTGCAGATAGTGTCTTCACTCTGTTTGATTACGATAACATAATTATACGCATTCTCTACAGCACGCCAAGCGATAGAAACGAAATTTTCGGAAGGTTCAACTTGTATTTCAGTTACTACCACCTCCTCTGCCTGAATAGGAAGAATCATTTTGAAATTTTTCCATCCATCTGCCAATTTATAACGATTTACACCTTTGGCAGGGACATATAAAATGGCATCATACGAACTGAATACATCACTCGTAATGGCTAATGGCTTTTCTATTTCACATACTATTTTCTTTAAGTTCGTACAATTATTGAACGCAGAACTGCCAATCGTATTAACGGAATTGGGAATTGTTACCGCGTTCAAACCGCTGCAACCAGAGAAAGCATATTTTCCAATCACTGTTACTGCGTTGCCAATGCAGTATTCTTCTACTTGAGAGCCAAAAACACTTTTAAAATTAGATGAGGATGTATATGCTTCGCTACATAGTGCATTCGAATTGAGTGTTACAAAGGTCAAACTGGTGCAACCAGAAAAAGCCTCACTTCCAATCGTTTGGACAGAATTACCAATCGTTACCGAATTCAAACCGCTGCAACCATAGAAAGCCCTCCATCCAATTGTTGTTACGGAGTTTGGAATTGTTATGGAGGTTAAACTACTGCAATCTTCGAAAGCATGCTGCCCAATTGTGGTTACGGACTTACCAATTGTTACTGAGGTTAACTTGACGCAATCTTCGAAAGCACTCTCTCCAATCGTTGTGACGGAAGAGGGAATCGTTACTGAGGTCAAACCGCTGCACTCATAGAAAGCACAATCTCCAATTGTTGTAACGGAATTGGGTATCTCTACAGAGGTCATTTTGGTACATCCATTAAAAGCGTAATTTCCAATTGTTGTGACGGAATTGGGAATCGTTACTGAAGTCAATTTGGTACAACCACTAAAAGCATAATCTCCAATCGTTGTGACGGAAGAGGGAATGGTAATAGAGGTCAAACCGCTGCACCCCGCGAAAGTACGACTTTCAATCGTTGTGATAGTATTTGGGATTTCTACAGAAACCAAACTTGTGCAACTCCCAAAAGCTCCTTCACAAATCTTTGTTAAAGAATTTGGAATAGTAATCGAGGTCAAACCAGTACAATAATCAAAAGCATAATCTCCAATCGTTGTGACGGAATTAGGAATCGTTACTGAAGTCAATTTGGTACAACCTAAAAAAGCATGTTCTCCAATCGTTGTGACGGAAGAAGGAATCGTTACAGAAGTCAAACCACTGCAATTATCGAAAGCAGACCTTCCAATCTTAGTAACTCGATACGTAGTGTTTGAATAGGTTACTGTCTCAGGAATAGTGACAGAACCAGAATAACTATTATAGTTTGTCGTTTGGTATGTAACTTCTACACTATTACCGCCTAATTTATTGTAATAGATGCCATTTACGTAAAAATCATAGGCGAATAGATTTCCTGCACACATTAGTGCACATAATAAAGAAAAAAGTTTCGTTTTCATAATTGTAAATTGTTAACTTAACATTAAAATAACACTTCAGAGTCAATATATTCAGCGAATGGTGCCTTATATTTTGACACCTCAGAAATAATTTCTTGTTCAGTTAATACTTTTTTAGCATCCTTAAAAACAACTACACAAAAAACAATTGGAGTTAACTTTTCAATGCTTTCCGCCTCTTTAGGCATAAAAGATAAGTTCATCATTTTGATAACATTAGATGACTCTAACTGGCTTACGTTGCATGGTTCTGTTACAACCAAATAATTAATCGTTTGATCTGATTGTGCATTTTCTACACTCCACATAATCAAAATCCCTCATTCGTGTCGGGCGCAACCTTTTATTGCTCGTGAATTCCGCCAAGCATGGTACAACAAAAAAGCGTGGAACTCTTACCTTTGTCATTCCGACTTCGGGTATCTTGCATAACCCACCTAATAGAATGACAACGCAGAATCTCACGCTGTGTATATGAATCCACAGCGTAAGATCTAAACAAACGCTATATGATAAAGATATACACCCATGAGCATCTACATCTGTCTTATTCTTGATTGGATTTAGAAACTTGCGAGATTTCTGAGACCAAGAACAAGCGTCAGTAAACGCTTTTAATTATGTCTGCCAACCCCGCCTAAGAGACATGACATAATCCCTCCAGCGTGATTTGCGTTGCAAAGATACAAAGAAAAAATGGAATGTGCAATACCGCAGGGCAATAAAGTGATATATTTATATCACAATGGGGTGTTTTTGGGCGCAAAATCCTTGGTTTTGGCAATGATTGAGTGGTCGCGATGTGGTCACGAAATACACAAGCGCTTTACTTGTCTTTTTTTAGCCGACCGTCATTCGACACTCATTCGACCATCTCCAACCCTCTATATAACCACTAGAAAGTTTGAAAGGGGTAATAAGTAGAGCCGTTGTTGTAATGCTGGCGAGGGTCGTCATAATAAATGACAAGATCCGCGTCTTTGTACGAATTGACAAAACAGATTGTAAAATCTTCATCTTTCTCAACGGCTTGCCACAGACCGCACTCGTTGGGATTCGTCTTTACCCATTGCACATACATATCGCTTTGTTGGGGGTCGGAAGAAACATAAACCGCCAAATCGGCTTCACTGCGTTGCTTGACGATGCGGACTTTACCATACAAATAAACCGTTTTGGTTGGAACAGTTCCGGGCACATCATAGGCGCACTCGTGGTATTCCTTTCCGTAGCCCTGTTCGTGGGTAACGCTACCAACATAAACGGTTGCGCATAGGGCATTGGCAAGCAATAAAAACAATATAGACAAACTATGTTTCATCAGTCGTATATACGGTGCTTAAAGATTTCGTCCGGGGCTTTCCATTGTATATGGTATTGTGTACGGAAAATGCGCTTCATTTCCGGCCACACATTGGGGTAGTATGGAAATTTACCTTGACTTTCCAGCGATTTAACTGCCTGTGCCTCAACTTCGTCCTTGACTTGATAAAAGCGCGCAATTTGCGTGGGTGGTACATAACCATCTTCTGTATCAAATTCATCGGGCCAATGATATTTCTTCATTAGTGCATCAAGGATTTCCATTGACATGTGAAGGTCAGCTTCGCCATTTTCAACCAAAATAAATGGGGGAAAACCTATATCTGGACCGCCATCTTCAAACAATGGCGAAAAAATAAGGGTCTTCGGAAGCCAATCCAACGTGCCATCATAAAGGGCGCTATCGCAACCATAATTACCAAAGTTCTCTTTAGCGCAAGCATCAGCAAGTTTCTGTGCTTCCAATGTATATCGGAGCGGTGGTATATGAGGAATTTCGTCATGAACTATTCCTGCCGGAACTTGGTAAAATTCCTGCCCACATTTTGTGCATTGCCAAGTGGGGTCATGTTCGGTTCTGCAACATCCGCCCAAAATGACGCGCCCGGCATCAAGGTCGGCTTGCAGCTTTTCCGTATAAGCAGGCAACCCATAAAATATGCGTGCGACTTTGCCGCCGCATTTAGGACACTTGCGAGGTTTATGTATGCACAAAATTTCTTCCATAGCAATGAATGTTACGCTCTACCAGATGAGGCAATAGAAGTATGAATCATCTCTTTGATGGCTTGTTCTGCCTTTTCGATGCCAACTAAAGAAATTAATCTGTTGTAATCTTCTATCTCATTATCTGTAAATGTGATGATAATTTGTCGCTCCTCTTTTCCTGCGATATGTGTATAATTCTCAGGGTGCGCCCAAAAGCAATTTTTACAAACTCCTACATCTTTCTTTGTCCAATTTTGGCAGTGTTCACAAGTCCATGATTTAGCTCTGTTTGCGGAAGGGCTTAAAAGCATATAGCAATCTATATTATCTTCTTGCTCGCCACCAATCTCATACGGAATTCTATGGTCAATTTGTAAAAGTCTCTCTTCCATGGGCTGAAGATGAACAAAACATACTGACCCGTATTTTTCAATTAACGCTTTCTTCAATGCACTTGATAATGCAGTTCTGCCAGCAACTTTTGACACTTTGTTATCAACAAAAATAGGAGTACCTAATCGGTAAGCTGCAATATTCCTGCCATCAGAAGACTTTACCTTGTATGTTTCAAGGTTTACACCACGTTCTCTTACATCTCTGGCTGCTCGAGGTGCATGTTCGTAGCCGTATTTATTTGTCAATTCTTCTGTCGTGATAAATCCATATTTGATAATGTGTTGAATTACCGTTGATGGCCGTTTATCAGTTATTGAGTTAAGTTTACTTAAATCGTTTTTTGAGATTTTCATAAAGCAAATAAAAGTTGATCTTGTATAATTGGAGTACGTACCTCACATAAGTTGCGACTTAGGTATAATGCTTCATAAGTTATTTCTTTCTTACCTAAAAATAAGCTTTGACTGGAAAGACCTGCATTAAGCATCACCTTTTTTAATCCTAATTCTGTAGGAAGACTATTTCCGTATTGTTTATCTCCACATATACCATCATAGCTGATAATAAAGTCGATACCTCGTCTATTGAGATCTTCAATACATTCTACAAATTCATTAAAATCTATTCCAGAATAATAACGACTATCACGAGAAGAGCAAACACCTTGATAAGGGGGATCCATATACACAATGTCGCCACATTTTGCACTCTTAGTTACTTCACGATAATCAACAGACGTAAAATCAGTTTTATCTTTGAGAAGACTAGAAATCAAATATACATTTTTGGCAAGATTTTTTGGGGTCGTTCCCATTCTTCGTTTATCCGGTGATTGATTAAATATACCAGAACTACTATATCTTACAGATCCCTTAACACAACGAGCCAACAAATACAACATGTTGGCAGCACATTTATTGCCATTATTAAAGTCGTCCCTAACTTTATAAAAATGTTCAACGCTACCATAATCATACGTCAATTGCTCACTCCAAACCCGAGTATAGTCTTCAATGAGTTGCTGAGGATTTGTGATTGATTCTTTTAATACATTGACAAGTGGTTCGTTTAAATCATTCAAATGATAATGACCTGCCCTTCGTTGCTTCGATACTGCAATAGTTATAGCGGCCATTCCTGCAAAAGGTTCAATTAATCGAGCAAACTTGCGCGGAAAATATTGAAGTATTTGAGGCGCGAGGTTCCTTTTCGAACCTTGGTACTGAACTATGTGAGGAGTTGCTCCATTCATTATCTTTTGCGAATTCCTTTTTGTATATGAAACTAACTGCAAAGGTACACATTTTTTTTTGAATGTGCAAATATTTTTGTAAAATGAGGGATTTAATCACCACTTTGTGGCTGAATGATGAAATTTAATGATGAATATACAATTAAGGAACCGACTGCTGGCGCAAATCGGTTCCTTAACGGTATTGATGCCCATCGACTATGTTATGTTGATGTTATGTTGCAAACAGGGAGAACAAGTGGTGGTATGGGTGTGTGTGCGGGAGGGAGGATAATAGATTAATAGAGGAAGTCGTCGTAGGGGTAGCGCTGGATGTGGATGGTTTTCACACGGTCGTAAAGGAGGGAACGGAGCGTGTCGATGTTCTCCTTCTGCACCGCAGAGACAAACAGGCAATCCGTGCCGAGCCGCTCCTGCCAAATAGTACGCAAGTCGTCCAACGAACGATTTTCACGGGTGGCAGGGGTCAAATCATCAGGGTCCTTAGGTGTATAAGTAAACGCATCAACTTTATTAAAGACCACAATAGTGGGTTTTTGCTCCTTGCAAATATCGGCAATCGTTTGGTTGACCACCTCATACTGCTCCTCAAAATTGGGGTGCGACACATCGACCACATGAATGAGCAAGTCCGCCTCGCGCACCTCGTCCAACGTAGATTTGAAACTCTCTACCAAGTTATGCGGCAGTTTGCGAATAAAACCGACCGTATCAGACAGCAGGAAGGGCAGATTATCGACCGTCACTTTGCGGACGGTGGTGTCCAATGTGGCAAAGAGTTTGTTTTCGGCAAAGACGTCCGACTTGCTGAGCAGGTTCATCATCGTCGATTTACCCACATTGGTATATCCGACGAGTGCCACACGCACGAGTTTGCCACGGTTCTGCCGCTGTGTAGCCATTTGGCGGTCAATGCGTTTCAGGTCTTCCCGCAGGAGGGCGATACGCTGACCGATGATACGGCGGTCCGCCTCTATCTGCGTTTCACCCGTACCGCGGTTGGTGCCACCACCGCCACGCTGACGGTCCAAGTGGGTCCACATACGTGTCAGGCGAGGCAACATATATTGCAGATGTGCCATTTCGACCTGCGTCTTGGCGTAGGACGTTTGGGCACGTTGGAGGAAGATTTCCAAGATAAGTATAGTACGGTCCATGACGCGTATCTCGCAGCGTTCTTTGGGATTGTCGCGCCAGTTGAGGTCGCGCTCTATGTTGCGTAATTGCCGTGGGGAGAGTTCGTCATCAAAGATAACCAAGTCAATAGGTCCCTCTTCGTCATGCTGATGGCGTATGATGAAGTCACGTATCTCCTGCACCTTGCCCGACCCGACATAGGTGTTGGTATCGGGATTAGGTACCCGTTGCACAAAGCGTTTGACCGGCATTATTTGGCGTGTATCAGCCAAAAAAGCCAATTCGTCCAGATACTCCTTTGTCCGTTCCTCGGGCTGATTAGGAGTAATCAATCCCACTAAAATAGCTCGTTCCATATTCAATTCTCAACTATCAATTCTCAATTCTCCATTCAATTAGTGTGCGTCCAACCATGTTTTGCCTACCCCGCAATCGGCGCGCAAGGGTACAGACAGATGTACCACGTTCTGCATCTCCGACACGACCAATTCGCGCACGGTATCTATCTCATTCTCAGGGACGTTGAAGTTGAGTTCATCGTGTACCTGCATAATCATTTGTGCCTTGAGTTGTTCGGACTTGAGTCGGCGTGCGATGTTGACCATTGCCATCTTGATGATGTCAGCAGCAGTGCCCTGAATGGGGGCGTTGACGGCATTGCGTTCTGCAAAGGAGCGCACGACGGAGTTACGACTGTTGATGTCAGGCAAATAGCGTTTGCGGCCAAAAAGCGTTTCCACAAAGCCATCGGCACGCGCCTTGGCTTTTTGCTGCTCAATGAAATCAATCACCTTGGGGAAGGCCTCAAAGTAACCGTCAATCAGCGCCTTGGCTTCCGCACGAGAGCAATCTAACTGCTGCGCCAAACCAAAAGCAGATATACCATAGATAATACCGAAATTGGCCGTTTTGGCACTGCGCCGTTCCTCACGCGTCACCTCAGCAATGGTTTTATGAAAAATCTTGGCAGCAGTCGCAGCGTGAATATCCTGTTCGTTGCGGAACGCCTCAATGAGATTGGCATCTTGCGAGAAATGTGCCAATAGCCGCAACTCAATTTGCGAATAGTCAGCACTGAGGAAAAGACAACCATCATCGGCAATCACAGCTTTTCGTATCAGTTGTCCCCGTTCGGTGCGAATAGGCAAGTTCTGCAGATTGGGGTTGCTGGAGGACAGACGCCCGGTGGCAGTAACCGTTTGGTTATAAGTGGTATGTATCTTGCCGGTGGCAGGATTGATATAGGACGGCAGGGTGCTGATATAGGTTGAGATGAGTTTTTTCAGTTCGCGCTGCTCCAAGATTTTGCCCACGATGGGGTGCTTGTCTATGATACCCTGCAGGACCTCTTCGGAGGTGGAATAGCGTCCGTTATGACCACGCTTGACTTTGTCGTCCAAGTGCATTTTATCAAAGAGTATTTCGCCCACCTGTGCCGGTGAATTGAGATTAAAAATCTCGCCTGCCAAAGCAAAAATATCTTGCTCTAATTGTTCCAACTCACGACTGAGTTCGCCCTCGGCCTGTGTAAGCATAGCCACATCAAACCGCACCCCTGCCTGTTCCATCTCGCGCAAGACGGGGACTAAGGGCAGTTCGACCTCTTGGTAGAGGTTCCACAATGCCGCATCGGCCTTGAGGGCCTCCCAGTTGGGCGCTATATTGGGGTTAAAGGTTACTTCGGGATTGAGCAGGTAAGCGCAGAGACGATTTTCCTGCGTGTCGTAAGGAGAGGGGGAAGGGGAAACACCCCCCGACCCCCTCAGTAAGGGGGAGATGGGGAGTTGGGGGGAGACGGGTTCGTCCTCCAGTTGGGCAAACAAGTCGAGTGTGGCCTCGGTGGAAGGTTTTTTAGGGGCTCGGCGAGTTGGGGAATCGGGGAATCGGGTGCCTCCGGGCACACCGGTAAAAGGTGAATCGGTGGGTTTGGGAGTTGGTGCTTTTTTGAGTAATGAGTTAAACTCCAACTCCTGATAAATAGGCGTCAGACGCGTCCAGTCCTTGGGCTGTACCAGTAGTTGGTCTTCGTTCAGTTCGACAGGCACATCGGTACGGATGGTAGCCAAGAACTTGGAGAAGCGGATATTGTCGATTTGGCTCTCCACTTTGGTTTTGAGTGCGCCGGTTAACTCATCCGTGTGTGCCAGCAGATTATCCACCGACCCAAACTGCTGCAGGAGCATTACAGCCGTCTTCTCACCCACCCCTTTGCAGCCGGGTATATTGTCGCTGGCATCACCCATCAATGCCAGTAAATCAATCACTTGTGATGTCTTGTACAGCCCGTATTTGGCGCACACATCTTCGGGACCCAATTGCTCAAAACCACCGGTATGCCGCGGGCGGTACTGATGCACCTGCTCGGTGACCAATTGCCCGTAGTCCTTGTCCGGCGTAGCCATAAACACCTCAAAACCGGCCTGTTCCGCCTTGACGGACAACGTACCAACAACATCGTCCGCCTCAAACCCTTGCACCTCCAAAACAGGTATATTCATTGCCTCCAAAATCGTTTTGATAATAGGAACAGAGCGCCGTATATCTTCGGGCGTTTCTTCACGCTGCGCCTTGTACTGCTCGTATGCCTCGTGACGGAACGTAGGTCCGTGAGGGTCAAAAGCAACACCAATATGCGTAGGTTTGAGTTTGCGAAGCAAGTCCTCCAAAGTGGTAACAAACCCATAGATAGCACTTGTGTTCTCGCCTTTGGAATTCATGCGCGGCACACGGATAAAGGCATAGTAAGCGCGATAAATCATCGCGTAAGCATCAATAAGCAGAAGTCGTTTCATATTACCATTCAATGGGGGATAGACCATGTTGACTCAGATAGCGATTGGCAGCGGAGAAATGACCACAACCGATAAAGCCCCGATAGGCAGAGAGGGGACTGGGGTGCGGGGCTGTAAGGACGAGGTTCTTGCGACGGTCAATAAACTGCCCCTTGCGCTGGGCATAACTGCCCCACAGCATATACACAATATGTTCGCGCTGCCCGTTAAGCGCACTGATGGCAGCGTCGGTGAGTTCCTCCCACCCCTTGTTCTGGTGGCTCCCCGGGTGATGCGCCTCCACAGTGAGCGTGGCATTGAGCATAAGCACACCCTGATCCGCCCAGTGCTGCAAGTTGCCCGACGTGGGAATAGGTTTGCCGAGGTCGCGATTCAACTCCTTATAGATATTCTCCAACGACGGCGGCACCGCCACACCCTCGTTCACCGAAAAGCATAAACCGTGTGCCTGACCGACATCATGATACGGGTCTTGACCGATAATAACAACTCGCACCCGCTCAAACGGACACGAGTTAAACGCATTGAAAATAAGCGGTCCGGGGGGAAAACACTGCTTGGTAGCATACTCACGCCGCACAAACGAAGTGAGCATCTCAAAGTACGGCTTGTCAAACTCAGATTGCAGTACTTGCTTCCAACTGTCCGTTATCCGCACATTCATCAATCTACGATGAGCATAGCATCTCCGTAATCGCCAAACATATAGCCCTCCTTGAGCGCTGCCTCGTATGCCCTCATCGTATTCTCAAATCCGGCAAAAGCAGCCACCATAAGTTGCTGCGACGACTCTGGGAAATAGAAGTTCACAAAGAACGAATTAGCCACCGTGAAATCATACGGGGGGAAGATAAACTTATTCGTCCAACCGTCATAGGGTTTAATTTGCCCTTCCGTACCAACCACATGCTCCAGCGCACGCATTACCTCCGTACCGACAGCACATACGTGCTTTTGACCGGCATGAGCGCGGTCAACGGCAGACGCAACCTCTTGAGAAACAAAGATTTGTTCCGACTCAATCTTGTGCTTGGTCAGGTCCTCTACATCAATCGGTTTGAAGTTGCCCAACGACATGTGAGACGTAATGAATTGGGGCTCCACACCGATTATTTCCAAACGTTTCATGAGGTGTTTGGAGAAGTGCAAACAAGCAGCAGGAGCTGCCACGGCACCTATCTTCTTGGCAAAAATAGTTTGGTAGTATTCCTCGTCCAGCTCCTTTTCGGTCATTTCAGGGAACTCGGCCTCAAATTGGGCACGCGTCTCCTCGTCCATCGGGCGACGGATATACTTAGGCAACGGCATATTACCCAAACTGTACAGATACTGGGTGAACTCCGAATTATCGTAGTCCGTCAAGAAACGCAACGTACGCCCACGGGACGTGGTGTTATCAATGACCTCCGCTATAATCGTGGTGTCCTCGTCCAAGAACAGTTTATTTCCGATACGGATCTTACGGGCAGGATCCACCAGCACATCCCAAAAACGCAAATCGTGGTTCAACTCGCGCAAGAGGAAAATCTCAATGTTCGCCATCGTCTTCTCCTTCTTGGCATAGAGACGTGCAGGGAAGACCTGCGTATCGTTAAAAATAAACACATCGCCTTCGCCGAAGTAGGAAATTGTATCTTTGACTTTCTTATGCTCTATCTCGCCACTCTTGCGGTGCAAGACCAGCATACGGGCCTCGTCTCTATCAGGGTTAGGAAATTGCGCAATCTGCTCGTCCGGCAAGCGGAACTTGAACTGACTGAGCTTCATGTTAAATTGGTCAAAATGATTCATATTGTGTTACTTAGTATCTTCTGTTTCGTTTTCTATTAACGCCTGAAATTGCTCAAAGTTGATGCAATCCTCTACGCGTATGTCTCCCACTCGGGTGCGGCGCAAAGCTATCAAATGGGCACCACTGTGCAAACGCTCGCCGATGTCTCTTGCAAGGGCACGAATGTACGTTCCTTTGGAGCACACCACGCGAATTTCCAACTGCATCGTCTCGGCATCAAACCGCAAGATTTCTATTTCGTCGATGGTGAGCAACTTGGGTTTAAGTGCCACTTCTTTGCCTTTGCGCGCCAACTCGTATGCCCGCTTGCCATCTACCTTAACCGCCGAGAACATAGGTGGCACCTGCCACTGCTCACCCAAGAAAGTAGGAATGACCTGCTCGACCAGTTCGCGCGTGATATGTGCCGTGGGATAGGTGGCGTCAATGGGTTTCTCTAAGTCATAACTGGGTGTGGTGGCTCCTAATTGCAAGGTCGCCACATACTCCTTGATATGCTGCTGCAGCTGGTCTATCAGTTTAGTCTTCTTGCCCGTACATACCACCACCACTCCGGTAGCCAAAGGGTCTAACGTGCCTGTATGCCCCACCTTGAGTTTTTTCTTACCCAATCGGTGGCACAAGAGCCAACGCGTCTTACCCACCACATCAAACGATGTCCACCGGTAGGGCTTGTCAAAACCAATTATCTCCCCCTCAACAAAGTCCATATATCAGCGCAAAACCACCCATCAAAAGGCAGTAGATGGCGAAATAAATCAGTTTTTGGCGTTTAACGATACCTATCATCCACTTGCACGCAGCAGCCCCCACCGCAAAGGCACTCACAAAGCCAATCAATAGACACACAGGGCTCAGATTCGACACGACTTCGCCTTGCAGCACATCCAACAGGTCCAAGAACGCTTGTCCTAAAATAGGCACCATTACCATTAAAAATGAGAACTGCGCCACTTGCTCCTTCTTGTTACCCAATAGGATACCGGTGGCTATCGTGGTACCACTACGGCTCAAACCCGGCAACACTGCCACCGCCTGACCGAGACCGATAATCAAACTATCCCACCAACCGATGGACTCCTTCTGACGCGGTTTGGCATATTGCGCAAAAGCCAAGAGACAAGCCGTAACCAAGAGGCAAGCCCCCACCACCACTAAACCGCTACCAAAGATGGCTTCCACTTGGTCCTTGAAGAACATGCCGACAACAAACACCGGCACCATAGATACAATAATCTTGCATGCATACTGTTTCTCATCGTTCCAAACAGGCGTTGTAAACGTGCCCTTTAGTATCCAACAGACTTCCTTCCACAGCACCAGCAACGTGGCACATACGGTAGCGGCGTGAACGAGTACATCAAACAGCAACATATCCCCCTCCTCAAACTGCACGTTCAACAAGGTCTGCCCTATCGTCAAATGACCGGAAGAAGACACCGGCAGGAACTCAGTCAATCCCTGTATAACACCTAATATCAGCGCTTGCCACCAACTCATTTCTCTTTCTTTTTATAGACAATCGCCACAATCATCAACACAAAACCGGCCAACGAAACCATTGGACCAACCGTAATGCGACGAGACGAGAAAATGTCCGGATTATACTCGGTGGCACCACTGGGCTCACCTACCATTAAACATAAACCAATAATAATAACAAACACTGATGCTGCCATCAGCACCATGTTGATTTTGTTCATATTATATTTCATACATCTTATCTATTTTCATTCGGATATATCGGCTCGTGGCAGCAAAGGAAGCAAAGAACGTAATCAATTCGCCTCCCAACAAGACCACCAAGCCCACAATAAGCATATTCTGCCACGTCAGTTCAACTACCCACACGCCTAAGCGTATATGCACGTAATAGACCGCCAATGCCAGCGCCACCAACGCTACCAATCCTGCCTCAAAGCCCAGCAACACATTGCGCTTGACAAACGGAGCACGAATCACCCACGGAGTAGCACCCACCAAGCGCATCGTATTGATTAGGAATCGTTTGCTATACACCTGCAACCGCACCGTATTCGCAATCAGTGCCCACGAAATAAGCAACAGCAACAGCGCTATTACCACCAGCACAACGCTGATTTCACCCACGTGCAAATCCAGCATGGACACAATCTCCTGCGGATGATTAACCTGCTGAATATACGGCAGCGTCATCAGGTTATCCTCAATCGTGCAAATACTGTCCTCCTGCGCATAGTCGGCTTGCAAAGCCATCTCGTACGTATTGGACAAGGGGTTATATCCCAAGAACTTTTGCGGGTCCTCACCCAAGGCCTGAATATGCTCCTCAAGGGCCTGCTCTTTGGATATATAACGCACCTCGTGGCTATACGGAGCCATCTCCAGCACCTCGCCCAAACGCGTAATTTGTTCCTCAGTAGCGTTGTCCTTCAGCACAATGGTCAGCGCCACATTCTCCTTGAGACGCTGAATCATTTGATGGGCAGAAAGCAAGGTAATGCACTCCAAACCAATCAAAAACAACACCAATGCCACACTAATGGTGGCAGTGAGATACATATTAAAAAAACGATGCTTCATAGCCAAAAAAGGCAGGCAAGTGCCTGCCCTTTATGCATATAGGATTAATATTCCCACAAGTCCTGCTCAAACGTAAGCAACTCGTATTCAATACGCGCTTGCTCTTGCTTGGCTGCCTCTTCAGTGAGACAGTAATCCAGAATCATGCGGTTATAGATATTGCCCTCTCCAACGATGTAACTGGAGAACAGACGTTTCTCAAAGAACTCCTCAAACGTGACACGTTTGGCCTCGTTCTGAGTAGGAATCATATACTGCGAAGCCAAGTACGGACGCAACTCGTCGTACAGCATCCAGAACTTAACGGACTCACGCATGAAACGACCGGGTTCTTCAGGACCACCGGTAGCTTGATCCGGCTGCAACGGAGCGATGGCCACAATCTTGCGGTACATACGCGACGTAGCACGGCTGAAGAAAATAACCTCATACACCAAATACTTGAGTTGGTTACGCACATACGTTCCGTAGTTGTAGGGTTGGAAACTCAACTGGTCGGATATGCTGTCATAATTGAGCACATAGGACGTCTCGTCTTCACGGTCTAATTCACCGATACCACCTACCACAAATTGGTCAATCACTTTGTTACGCGGAACAATGTTATCCGCCGTAAAGAATGGCTTCAGGATACGCTCACTCGGATAGTAGATAGTCAATCCTTTTTGAACGGCATCCACTACCAAACGATACATACTCATATACGTAGGATCGTCCGGCTCAACGGGGAAATAGAGCTGGTAGTTCTGCTTTTGGCGCATATCAATCACGCGATAGATATCACGACGCCAAACGATGTCCTCCGTACGATGCTTAATCGTTACGATAGAGTCTGCTGCCTCACTCAGTTCCTGCGTCTCCAAACGAATGGTACCGTCAGGAGCAAAGAACGAATTAATTTGATGCTGTGCTTGGGCTGCTACAAAAGCAAATGCCACAAACACCAGAACACTAAGTTTCTTCATATAATAGGTATTTGATTTTACTTAAGACCTAATGTCAAGTTGGGCAAGGTATTCTCTTTGCCACTGGGCTCTTTGTACTTAATGGTCATAATACTCAGCACATCGTTGGCACGCAATTTACCAATTGCCGTCTTCATCTCTGCGCTGAACTTATTACCACTTGTCTTCAAATAACGACCACCGGCATAAATCTCGAAGCTGACAATCGTGAAGGGCAAATCAAGCACACCTTCAGGACCATAACTTGCCTCCAAGTGAGCATCGCCACTCTTGAGTGCCTTCAAACCAATCTTAGCAGTACCGTCATAGGTCTCAGCACCGGAAATGAGGAATGCACTTGGTTTGGGAAGCGGCTTAACCTTGTAGTCATTCGAGCCCATCAGCACGGTACGGCCATCAACTTCGGCATGAACCGAAATCTTAACCGTCTTGGCACCTTCGCTGGGTTTGATGATATACAAGCCACCCTTCGATGTAACAGAAGCACCGGTAGCACTTACTTTAATCTTATCGCCACCCATACCCGGAACAGAGATATTGAACTTATTCTCATATCCGGTATAGATTGTATTCATATCCACGTTAGAGATAGAAGCCGAAGGAGCACCTACGGTGTATTGACCTTGGAAGGTGTAGTGTGTGGTGTCACCCGGCATCAACATATAACCGGTATAAGTGTGTTGACCCACTTGGTTAGCTACCAAATCGTACACACCGTCAGCATACTCCTGACCGTTGATATAAACCATTGGCAGGTTGGTGGTATCCACAGCGGCAGACACGATACGTGCACGGTAGTGACCGCCTTGCATGATATACTCACCGTTATCCGGCAAAATCAATGCTTGCACCGAGTTGATGACGAAGTCAGACGAACCGGCGGACTTGTACAGGAAGTTCAGCAGGTCGTTCTCTGCCATACGGATATCACTTTGGTACTTGGTCAACATTGCATAAACGGCACCGGCAGGCATCTCCTCAAAGATGGATTGCTCCCAAGGAATAGTCTCACCTTCCTCGTTGGTAACGGTACCGGTGGAGAACAAGGCATTGTACATCTCCACTTTTTGGCTCCATTCGTGAGCAAATTGTACATCACGCATCTTGTTCTGCATACACTCCGAATCAGCACTCGTCATATATTGACGGAACTTATCCATACGTGCGCGCAACTCCTCTGCGTGCGTGCGCCCGCTCTGCGCGTCTTTTTCATTTAAGGCGTATTGGTGCGGTTTGTTGGTCTCACTACCGTTCTTAACGTCAGAAGGCATTTCGGTAGCTTCCGTTCCCTCCACCATATTGAGAATATCCAACTTGAATTGCTCAATATAGTCGTAGAAATCATCGCACATCTTTTTATTGGCTTGAGCCACAGCCCACCAATCACCATACTTCTTCATACCGCCTTCGTCCTTGGTATAAGCCGCTTCGAAGGTCTTCATCAAGTCGTCAGTACGCATATCCGTTGACTTGATGGATGATTCCATAGAATGACGCAACTTAGTGAAACCGTTGATAATATCAGCACTTACGTTCAAGGCCAACATTGCGGTCAACACAAGGTACATCATACCTATCATTTTTTGTCTCGGGGTTTCCGGACAGTTTTTTGCTCCACCCATTTTCTTTAAACTTTAAAGTTAATAGTTGAACGTATCGCAAGCTTTATGCAAGTGCATTAAGCATGTTACCATAAATCTTGTTCAAGTCGGCAATTTGTTGTGCCAATTTCTTTTGAGAAGCATCAAATTCTTCTTGTACTTTCAGCGTCTCGTTAGCAGCAGCTTGAATCTTCTCGTAACCTGCACCAACGGCTTGAATCTTCTGCGTGGTAGCGGCTACCTCGCTGGCCTGTGCTTTGTATGCGTCTGCTTGTGCCTGAACGGCAGTGAGTTGCAACTCATAAACGGCATTCAACGAAGCCAGTTTCTTGCCCATCTCACTAACTGCTTGGTCGTAATTCTTGGTGCCTTCTACTACATTTTGCATATTGGAAGCGATAGTGGTATAAGCTTCGCTCAAAGCAGCAGATTTGTCACCCAGTGCAGATGCACTTTCTGCATATTTGGCAGCGGCCTCGCTAGCTGCGTCCATCTTCTCGCCCAGTTTATTGGTGCTGGTAGCCAATTTGCCCAATTCGCTTAATTGACCTGCAGTCTTAGCCAAGTCGTTCATCGAGTCCTTCAATGCCTCCAACTCTTTGTCGCTAAGAGGAGAAACACCTGCTTTTGGAGCTGCACCGCCTTCGCCGGCTGCACCCATTGCTGGAGCCATACCTAACTCGGCTTTCGAACGAGCTACGCGCTCGTCAGGAGAACCGTACTCAATCAATTGTGGGAACACATTACCCCAGTGGAATTCCTCGTGAGGTGCTTCCAAAACACCAATCAAGAACAAGAATGCCTCAGTAAACATACCCATCATCAACACGATACTTGCGCCGGGCCAGTGAAGAATCTTAAACAACGCACCCACAATAACCACGGATGCACCGGCGGAATAAATAATGTTAATAACTTTTTTACCTTCGTAAGAGTGATACCAAGTCATAAACTTGCCTTCTTGCTTTCCTTCGAAAGACTCATACCAACTTTCGTAAGAGTTTTGATTTTGTACAGTAGCCATGTCTTTAAAAATTAAAGTTTTTTAGTTGTTATCTTTTTTGTCCTAATTACAAATTAAATTAATCACCAATGAACGAACGAACGCAACGGAAACCGATATAAGGACGGCTCTCAAATTGATACTCGAACGTGCGCACGCCGCATTGCATATAATAACTGATGTCTTTCCAACTACCACCACGAATCACTTTGCGTTTCATCATGTCGCTATCGTCCTTACGGGCCATATATTGGAATTCAGGATTGACATCGCTCACGTAGGTGTTAGCAGCGGAATGATAGCTGGACGAAGTCCACTCTGCCACATTGCCCGCCATATCAAACAAACCGAAATCATTGGGACGGAATTGTGCCACACGCATCGTCATCGTTCCGGTATCGTCATTGTAAGCACCACGGTAGGGTTTGAAGTTGGCCAAGAAGCAACCTTTTGCATCACGAGCGTAGTTGCTACCCCAAGGATACATTGCCATCTTACGACCGCCACGGGCAGCATACTCCCACTCGGCCTCTGTCGGCAAACGATATGCTTGGAAATCTACATCTGTAGCCGAAGAGAAATAGTTGGTACGCCAGTGGCAGAAAGCGTGAGCTTGCTCCCAAGTTACCCCCACTACAGGGTAATCGGCATAGCCGGAGAATGCAAAGTAACCCACCAACATCGGGTCGTTGAACGCAAACTGGAAATCACGAATCCAAACCATCGTATCAGGATAGATACTGATAATCTTGTTCGTCAACAAGTCTTTCGGCTCGCGCAAAGGACGAACGATGGTGCTATCTTGAATCCAGCCGTTCTCATCTACCCAGAAGGTATCTACACGAGACGTAGCGTTTTCAGGATAACGACCCTTAGCCACATCAAATTTATTCTGAGGCAATTGGGCTTGGTCATAGTTCATCCATTTGTAGTTGTAGTGCAACGCAATGGTGCGCAAAGAACCGTCTTCATAATACAACGGCTCAAGTGCCTCTACCACTTCCTCGTCCTTGCTATTCCAAGGCAATTTCTTCTTCCAGTTGATGCGGAAATTCTCCTCATCAAAATCTTCATCCTTGGGCTGAATGGCGTAATCCGTCAGACCGGCATTCACCAACAGGGTGTAAGCGATGGAGTCACGTACCCAATTAACGAACTGTTTGTATTCGTTATTGGTAATCTCGGTTTCGTCCATCCAGAACGGCTCAACCGTTGCCATGATGATGTTGTCCGGTTGGTGGAAAATAGCCGATTGGGTATTTTCGCCCATCATGAACGAACCCTTTTTGATAAATACCATCCCATAGGGATTGGCTTCCTTAAAGTTGGTGGCCTTTTGGGCACCTACCAATTCACCGGCAGGACCATTGCACGATGCCAACATCGCAGCCACTGCCACTACAGAAATAATCTTACTGAGTTTCATATTGGTTTGTTTGTTATTATATTCGTTTATAAGTATCTTATGCTCTTATATTTATTCGTCCGCTTGGGTTTCAGCACGTTGAATCCGTATGCGAGAAACAATTCATGCGATCCGTAAGTGGCGCGCAGCAAGCGGTTGGCAGGTAATTCGTAGGTATATCCTAACTGCAATCCGCTGATGATATCCACACCCAACAGGATATTCACGCTACCTCCTATGCGGTAACCTGCACCGAATCGGAATCGCTCTTTCACTTCCGCCATCATGGTCAGGTTCACGTCCCAGTTCACAAAATCGGTCATTACCATCACGCTCGGTTTGAGTACCCAATCACGATTGCGTTTCAGTCGCCAGTTGTATCCTCCTGCCATGTATAACGTTCCCACCATCGTAATCGACGCCTCGTCGCTCCACTCTACTTTGGGCTGGGTCAGGTGGCTGTAACTGATACCTGCCCACCAAGTCGGTGCGCTATAGTATAGTCCCACACCCATATCAAAGGCCATTCCGTTGCTTCCCTCTTTGCCTGTTCCTTTAGGGATGGCGCGGTCGTTTTCGTTAAAGAAACCCTCGCCGCCTATCTCTGCCGCTATCTGCTCCAGATTGATACTATCGGTCTTGAAGCTCATATTGGCAAAACCCAAATCCACACCGGCACTCAGATAACCTTTGCCCACTTTGTGGCGGTACGCATACTGAACGTGAAATGTCTGGTTCATGAAGAAACCGAATTTATCGTTCAGAAATCGAACCCCTACAGCATGTTTGATTTTTTGTATATTGAAAGGTGATGAAAACGAGAAGTAGGTCGTCATCGGCATATCCTTTATGCCCGTGTATTGCATACGGTGCATACCCGCTACGCGCAATAAATCACCTTCACCCGCCGCTGCGGGATTATACGTTGTTTGCAAATGCATGTACTGACCTATCTGAGGGTCCGTCTGAGCCATCACGGCCAAAACGGGAACCAACAGAACCGCCAATACTAATTTCCTTTGTATATCGTGCATTGTGCATTGTCAACCGTCAATCGACATTGTGCATTGTGCATTGTCAACCGTCAACCCTTAATACTCATCTTCGTTAAAGAAGAAGTCCTCTTTGGTCGGATAGTCCGGCCACAAATCCTCAATACTCTCATACACTTCCTCTTCGTCCTCCAATTCTTGGAGGTTCTCTATCACCTCCATCGGCGCACCGATACGATTGGCGTAGTCCAATAATTCATCTTTGGTTGCAGGCCATGGAGCGTCCTCAATTTTTGATGCCAATTCAAGTGTCCAATACATAGTTTTTGGTTCTTTTTAGGTACTTTATATCAAAATTAGCGTGCAAAAGTACAAAAAACTTTCTAAACTTGCAAATTTTTTTTTACTTTTTCCAAAAAAAGAGTTCAATTCCTGCTTTTTTTGCTGTTTTTTGGGCAAAAACGAACCAAAAATCGCTCAATCTGTTCACAAACCGCAATAACGCCCCATTCTCGTCAACCGTCAACCCCACCAAGTTTCGTTCCAAACGCCGCGTGACGGTACGGCACACGTGGCAATAACTCACCTGCTCGTTTCCTCCGGGCAGTACAAAACCGCGCAAAGGAGGCAAATCGGCCTGCATCGCATCTATCCATTGTTCCAGTTGCTGCACATCAGATTCCTCTATCCAGTCTCCCTTTGCCTCCGCCAGTGCGGCACCTAAATTGAATAATTTATGCTGAATCCATGCCAGCCATTGGTCATCGTCTTGCTCGGTCAATCCACTCCGCAGCAGGCCCACAAAGGCATTCAACTCGTCCGCCGTGCCGTATGCCTCCAGACGTGCATCGGACTTGCTCACACGCTGACCCGATGCCAAGGACGTTTGACCCGTATCGCCTGTTTTCGTATATATTTTCATAATCGAATGTAGTATGTCTTCTGTTGTACGGCAGGGTAGAAGAACACCAGTCCCATCTTGCCCAAATCCATCGTTGCCGTTACGCCGGCGGTATGTGTAATCTGTTGCCAAGCCGCATACATATCCTGCGAATAGCGAATGTCATCAACGGCTATTATTCCATTCTCATTCATCAACGGTGCCAAAGCCGCAAAATACCGCAGCGTGGCCTCGCCGGTGTGATTAGCGTCCATCAGTACAAAGTCCAATTTCTCTCGCGCGCTACGCACGTAATTATATAAGGTGTCATCTATCGGACCCACCACCAAACGGACATTCTTCAACTGCAGTTTTTGCCAATTCAACTGCGCCATAGCGGCTATTTCGTCGCTGCCCTCAAAACTCGTCACCGTGTTCCGGCTATCCACCGCTGCCAAGTAGGCCGTTGTCAGCCCCAAACTCGTTCCCAACTCCACCATCGTCAGCGGTTGAGTGCGCCCGGGCACATACTCGTTTCCACTCATGTAATGCACCAGCCGTGCCAATAATTGTGCCTCCCGTCGCCCCATAACGCTGTTTTTGGCAATATGCATAACCAACTCGTCGCGGTCTTGACCTGTTCCATAATCGCGAATATGCAACCGTTTCGGAGCGCGCAACATCGCTTGCCGGCGTTCTTCTATGTCGTCCCACGCGTACAGGCGCGCTATTTCATAAAAGAGGTGACGCACCAAATAAAACAGGCGGGGAGAATGAATCCCTTCACCTCCTGTATTCCATGCACGCAGACGGTGCCACAACATGGACCGGACCGAGAAAAACACATTCTTCGTCATGGTATCACGCCAATCTGCCACAAAGATACTACTTTTTTCTGAAATGTGCAAATTTATTTGCGTAATTCAAAAAAATGTTGTACTTTTGCACTATGAAAAAACTCGTTTACCTCTTCTTCTTGGCACTTTTTGCTTCCGGTTGCGGACTATATAGCAAGTATAAACCCACCACAACCGTGGACGACCATTTATACGGTGACCTTCAGCTTGGCGACACGGCAGGCACTTTCGCTGCTATGGATTGGCACGATGTCTTTACCGACCCGCAGTTGCAGGCGCTGATTGAGCGTGCCTTGGTCAATAACATTGACTTGCAGGTGGCCCACGAGCACGTGGAGCAGGCCAAAGCATCTCTGCTGGGGGCACGGCTGTCGTATCTGCCCTCTATACAAGTCAACCCCACCGGCGAATTTAATTTCGTCAACGGGCAGGGGCATCAATGGAACTACAATTTGGCTGCTTCCGCCTCGTGGGAGATAGATATTTTCGGGCGTACGTGGAATAGCATGAAGCGCGCCAAGAGTGCCAAAGCCATGGCGGAGGACTACGAGCAGGCAGCACGGGCAGACCTCATTGCCGGAGTGGCAGAATTGTACTACACGCTTCTGATGTTGGACACCGAAAAACAGGTGGCACTCGCCACCGCCGAGACGTGGCGTTCCACGGTGGAAATCATCAAGCAGATGAAAGAGGCAGGAATGGCTAACGAAGTGGCTGTCAGCCAATTAGAAGCATCGTATTTTGAAATACAGACCACCGTCATCAACCTCTCGTTCACCATTCGTCAGGTGGAAAACAGTTTGCATCTCATGCTCAACGAGGCAGGTGGCGACCTGCCGCGCGGACAACTCGACGCACAAATAATGCCCACCACGTTTAACGTAGGCGTGCCGGTGCAGATACTCTACAATCGGCCTGACATACGGGCTGCACAGGAGGTCATGGCGCAGGCACATTATGCGCGCCAACTCGCCACAGCCAACTGCCTGCCGCACCTCTCTCTCACGGGCTTATTAGGGTGGACCAACGGGCAAAACGGGGTGGTTTTTGACCCCTTTACCATGATTGCCAATGCCGCTGGAAGTTTGTTTATTCCTATCTTCCAGAGTGGGCGCAATATCGCGCAAGTACGGGCTGCCAAGAGCCAGCAAAAGGAGGCACGGTTGCAGTTCGCCAAGGTCGTTTTGGTTGCCGGTAACGAGGTGAACGAGGCAATGGCACAGTACCAGAGTTGCGAACAGAAAAAGCAATTGTACCAGCAGCAGGTGGACGCCCTTGTGCGGGCACATGAAGCGACCTGTTTGATGATGAAATACGGTTCCACCACCTATTTGGACGTTCTCAACGCCCAGAACACCCTGCTCAACGCTCAATTTATGCAAATCGCCAACACGATGGACCAACTCATCGCCGTCGTTACGCTTTACCACGCCTTAGGAGGAGGCCAACAGTTATGAAACGTATTTTCTTTTTCTTCTTGATGACGCTGGCATTACCTTTTGTGGTTGCTGCGCAAACGCCCGACGACCTTTTGGACCGCGCCAAGGACTACCTTATTCGTTGGCAACCGGACGAGGCGATTGCTGCTTTGGAGCAGTGTCAGTCGCTCAGTGCCGGCGATACGGCAATGGTTATGACATGCCTTGATTACACGGCTGCTGCGTGGTGTGAGAAAGGCGATATTTTCTTTTTCAACGAGTTCGGCCGTCAGGCCCGCGATTTGTGGGACGAGTGGCAACCGGATAGCGACGCGCTTATTCCGTGGGTAAGTAATTCGGTAGATGGTTGTTTGACGCAAATCCTGAATTGGGGAGCAGATCAGCCCGAAGCCGAGCAACAGCGTGTTCGTGAGCAAGCCCGCCAAATGATGGCACGCACCTTTGGTGAACAAAGCGAGCACTATCGTTTTTGGTTAGAATCTCTCTAATCGCACATCGCACATTGTGCATTCTTTGGTGGAGTTTTTTTCGTCATTTAGGTCTAAATTGATGCTAACTTACGATTTTTAAGATTTTGCCTATTTTTTACGTATCGTTCACCGTTCGTTCACGTATCGTCCACCGTTCGTAATTTTGTTGTCTTCAGCCAACTTACGATTTTTAAGATTTCTGCCCGAACAAAAACCAGAAAAACCCCTTGAAGTGGATAGTGCCAAGGTACTCCGACGAAAAATATGTTTTATAACATAAAAAAATATTTGGTAGAATGATTTTTTTGTTGTATCTTTGTCGCGTTTTTCGGAATATACTAAAAACAATAAACACAATATTTACTTACAAAAATCTAAGTTTATGAAAAAACATTTTCTTTTTTTAGCCCTCGCAGCCCTCTGTTCGCTTAGCGTTATGGGCGAAACCGCCGAGTGGGGGTATCCAAGTTACGAATCTTTTGCAACCAACAAAATTGGATGCGTTACGCTGACAACAGGTGGAACTGTTGGGGCAACTCCTCAGGTTGTTTGTCAAGGGGGGGCAATATATGCCAACGCATTGATGGTACAAGAAGCTAACAAATATCTTGATATTTCATTGGACGAAGGTGCGACACTTAAGGAAATTGAAGTATCAATAGTCTGTGTAAGTGACGCGAGTTGGGCTTTGACTCAAGCTACTCCGAAAATTGCTTTTTGTTCATCTGCTACATATGATGCGAGCAAAATAGTAAGTACTGCTGATTTAGGAAGGAATGTGTTCACAGCAGAGCAAATAAAATCGAAACCAACGATTCCAGCTACGGCTCAAATGGCACGAATATACTATAGTGCTTGGCAATCTCAACATTATATCTACTACCTCAAAGTTACTGCCGAATCTGCTGCCCCTGCCGGTCCGACTCACCAAGTGAAATACGAGGCCGGTGGTGCAACAGGCTCTGTTCCTGCTACCAAAGATGTAGAAGAAACCAAAACATACAAACTGGCAGAACCTACCAATCTTTCTTATACCAAACACACTTTTGCCGGCTGGAAATCCAGCGCAGACGACAATATCTATCCTGCCGGTACACCGATGACGATGGGCACCGCTGATGTTACCTATACAGCTCAATGGGAAGCACAAACCGTTCCGATGGTAACGAACCTCCAAATCGTAGGTGCAGAAAATAATGTCGTGCCTCTTTCTTTTGTTATTCCTGGTATTGTAGATTTGAGCAAACCTGTTACACCATTAGCAAGCAGCACAGGCGATCCTACATATACATACAATTCTGAAACGGATGTGGCCACCGCCAAAGGTACTGCTAAGATGTGGGAACAATATGGTATGGCATTTAATATTGGTAGTGTATCCAATATAGAAACCGTTTCTTTCGAATATATGGGTCAAGAGCATTGGGATATCAGTCTGTGGGCTGGTGCTTGCGATGCTTCTTATGCTTATTGGGAAAAAGATGTAACTCATACTATCTCTACATCCTTCCAAGCAGCTTCGGTTAGACCCAATCAAAAATACTGGGCAGAGGGCAGTGTAGATAATCCGCTGACGTTCGCTGTACCGCAAGTGGCTATTTATGCAAACGCAGGTAACGGCACCTATGCAAATCAGACTTTCTCTGTTCGTAACGTACGCTACCACGTCAAAGACGCTATTGATGTAGATCATATTGTTATTACTCGTCGTCTCTCTACCGAAAGTGTAGATGCTGCCGTACAACTCTATTCTGGCACAAAGTCTGCTTTCACCGACAATACAATTACCGCTGCCGGTACATACGTATATGCTGTTTATTGCTACGATGCAGATGGTAATGCATCCAATGCCGCTACAATTGACTACGTATATGCACCTGTTACCACGTATGCAGTTGCTTATCTTGCTGGTGCAGAAGATGTTACAGGTGACCTGCCTACTGAACCGGAGCATATAGAAGGTGGCAAATTCTCCGTAGCTGCCGCTACTGGACTAAAACGACTCGGTTACTCTTTCGCAGGTTGGAACGATGGCACGACTACTTATCAACCTAATGCTGAATACACTATGCCGGCTGCACCTGTTGAATTTACTGCTCAATGGGAAGCAGTAGTTGTTCCTACTATCAGCAACCTACAAATCAAAAACGCAGAGGACAATATCGTACCGCTCATTTGGAATATTCCGGGTATTTGCGACTTGAGTAATCCCGTTGCACCACTTGTACAAAGTTCTGGAAATCCCACTTATTCGTACGATGCTGCAACCAATATTGTTACTACTACTGGTACTTCTATTGAATATAACCAATGTGGTATCGCCTTTAATATCGGCAGTGTGACTAATTTGGAGTCTATCTCTTATACATGCACCGGTACTGTCAATAGCAACGTTAACTTGTGGGCAGGTGTTTGCGATGCTTCTTATGCATATTGGCAATCTGGCCAAACCGTACATCCTACAGCTACGGAACAAAACGTTTCATATAAGCCCAACACGAAATATTGGTCAGAAGGTAGTGTTACCAATCCTCTATCTTTTGCCGTATCGCAAGTGGCTATCTACGCTAACTCAGGTGCTGGCACGCACGACAATCAAGTATTCTCGGTTAGCAATGTCCGCTACCATGTAAAAGACGCTATTGAAATCGAAGAGGTTGTTGTGATGATGAAAGAAGATGCTCCTTCTACCTCTTTAACCGATGGTACAGAGATTTATCGTGGCACCAACTCAAAATATACGGACAACTCAACCAAGACCGTCAACAAGACCTATTATTATACCGTATTTGCTTTGGATGCAGATGGTGTTCCCTCCGCAGGTGTAAGCATTTCTTACACGTACGTAGTGAAAGAACCTCATGCTGTGACTTATCTTGCCGGTGCAGAAGATGTTACAGGCGACCTGCCTACTGCTGGCTCCTACAAAGAGAGTTTCGAATTTAATCTTCCTGAAGCAGGTAACTTGGCTCGTGACGGATATACCTTTAACGGTTGGAATGATGGTACAACCACCTACATTGCCGGTGCTGAATACACCATGCCTAACGAGGCAGTCGAATTTACTGCACAATGGAAAGAATTACCCACTATCCCTAACACATTAGACCTTGATGATGCCGTATTGGTTGGAGAAGAGTGGACTCGTGACGGCGAATGGATTAAGCGTGGAGACAAAGACTTAGCCGCAGGTACGGTTACGTGGACTGTCAATGCTACCAAAGCCGGAGACTACAATGTATCGGTTAAGGTTAGTTGTGACGATACCGGTAGTCTTACTGTTACCGTATATGATAGCAATCAACAATCTCTCGGCTCGGTGGGAATTCCGGAATCGTGGCAACCTTCCGGCGTGAAAGACTTGGGCTTGGTTACAATACCTGCTCAAGGCACATACACCGTCGTGGTAACTTGCACTACCGCGTGGGCACATGTGTGGTTCAATACTCTCAAACTTGAGTCTGTTAAATCTACTCCTACTGCCTCTTTCGCTACGGCAAGTAAAGAACTCTATCCCGAAGAAACCTTCACTCAAACTGTAACAACTAATTCAGATGGTGACGTTACTTATAGTTCAAATAATACGGGTGTGGCTACTGTAGATCCTGCTACAGGTGAAGTAACGGCTGTTGCTAAAGGTTTAGCTACCATTACCGCTACCATTGCCGAAACAGCCGATTACAAATCTACTACGGCTACATACACAATCAATGTTCTTAAAGCTTCCGGTCCTATCTACTTAGATCCGGGTACGGATAAACTGAAGGCTATCATGAACGACCTCGAAGATGGTGACGTTATCGTCTTCCGTGATGGTGCGTTTACCGAAACAACTAATCTTTCTTTCAGCAAAGCCGTTACCCTCCGTGCGGACGAAGACGCAAGTCCTGTACTCAATTGCACTTACTTCCAAGTAACAAAGGGCATCACGGTAGATGGTTTGACTATCAATTCAACGACAAGTGAACCTCTATTCCGTATCTCCGGAACAGGTGCTGACATGATTTTCCGCAATTGCACGATGCACAACAATGCTTATTGCTTCTATCAACAAGGTACAATAGCTAATTTCGTGATGGATAATTGCGTAATCACCTCAAATAGTTCAATTGCAGTTCAACTCAGCCAACCTGCTACGAATATCTCCATCACCAATAGCACATTTATTAACAATGGCAGTAATTCGTTGTACTTGAATGGCTCAACTACCTCTGTGCTGATTGACCATTGTACGTTCTACAACAATACGACAACTACCTATACCATCTTGGCTACCGGTACTCAAACCACTATCAGCAACTGCGTACTATACACCACCACTGCAGGTGTTCATGCATACGCTATATGGGGTAATGGTAGTGCTCCCGTTGTGAAGAACTGTATTATCAATAATTGGACATATAAAACTACCAATACAACCAACGCGAACCTCTGGACGGATGATCCATTGATTTATGTAGAAAATGGTGATTACTTCTATCAAAACGGTTCGCCTATTGTAGGCAAAGCTACCGATGGCAGCAACCTTGGTGACCCACGTTGGCACGCTCCCATCGTCATCATCGACGAAACAGCTACTGAGAAAACCGTGCTGACAGAGAATTTGGATAAGACCGTAAATGTACAACTTGTTCGCTCACTCAACGGCGGTATGTTCAACACCTTCTGCTTGCCGTTCGACCTCAGCGCAGATCAAATAGCTGCCAGCGACCTCGCCGGTGCACAGATAATCGAATTGACCAGTACCAGTTTTGAAGAGGGTAAACTATTCTTGAACTTTGAAGAAGTAGAAGCCATCGAAGCCGGTGTGGCTTACCTGATTGCTCCTGTTGCCGACGTGGAGAACCCCGCCTTTGAAGGCGTGACCATCACAATGGACGAAGCTCCTGAAGTAGTAGTAGGCGATGTAGATGTCAGACCTTCATTCATCGTGACAAATATAGCCGCTTCTCCTGCTAATCTGTTCCTCTACCAAGATAACACCTTATATTACGCGGGCGAAGATACAGAGATGAACGGTATGCGTGCTTATTTCCACGTACACAATGAGATGGGACTGATTCCTGCTCGTATGCGCATCGGTCGCCGTACACCAACTGATGACCAACAAGTATCTGCAGATACCAACGACGGTAAATTCCTCTATAGAGGACACCTCTATATCCGCCGCAACGGTGTGGTATATGGCGTGTTAGGTTATTAATTATGAACAAAAAAAATTACAATAATGAAAACGTATCAACAACCACAAACCCAAGTATTGACTCTCCTAAGTGACCGTTTATGCCAAGAGTTAGTAGTCTCTTTAGGTAGTAACTTCGATCTCAAATATGGAGGTCAATCAGGTACCGGCTACAAACCCGTGTAAGGGTTTGATAGCCACACAAAAAGTAAAAGCATTTGAGCGAAAACTCAAATGCTTTTATTTATGTGTTTTATAACATACGGAAAAATTTGGCTATATCAATTTTATTTTGTATTTTTGCATCGTTTTTCGGCTATACGCTATAACAATCAATCACAATATTTATTGACAAAATCTAATTTATGAAAAAACATTTTCTACTTTTGACCCTTACTGCGCTCTATTCACTCGGCGTTGTAGGCAAAACACTGACTGCCGAATGGGGGTACTTGCAATCTACAAAATCTTACACCACACATTTTTCTGATGCCACGTCATTTGAGCAGAATGGCATCACACTCAACGCAAATTACGATAAATTCTTTTCTGCTGGTTTTACGCATACAAACGTTGAAGGTGTTCATCTGAACAATATAGCCCATTATGTGGATATATCCGTAACGGAAGGAAATGTACTCAGCAACATCTACACGTCCAATTCGATTGTCAACAACCTGCAATTGATTTTTTCTTCAGAAGCTACTTTTGACGACACCAAAATAGTCGGGGATATTACCACCTTACCCGGCAATGCTTGTTGGGGCAACCAAGTTATTACAAACACAGAAGCTCCTCAAGGTGCCCGCAGTGCGCGTATCAAACCTGTAGCGAACACGGCAAACACTGCCCTGTACTATCTCAAAGTAACTGCCATATCCGATACCCCTGCCGGCCCCCCACATACCGCATCGTTTAAAAAAGGTAATGAGGCCGTGCAAGGTACCGTACCTGACCCCATTACCAAAAATGAAGAAGCTACATATACGCTTCCCGAACCCGCCAACCTAACCTACACATACCATACTTTTAATGGATGGAAACATAGTGTTAATGGTGAAGTCTATGCCGCCGGTACACAAATGGAAATGGGGACGACCGATGTAGAATATACCGCCCAATGGAAAGAAATCCCCGCAATCCCCGGTGTGCTGGATATCAACGAAGCCGTATTAGTAGGAGAAGAGTGGACTCGCGAAGATGGATGGATTAAACGTGGGGATAAAAAATTAACCACCGGTTCTGTTACGTGGACAGTTAATGCCACCAAAACAGGAGAATATAATGTCTCTATGAATATATCCAGTAACAATGGATTGTCTTTAGTTGTCACAGTGTTTGATAGCGAACAGCAGCAAGTAGCTCAAGTCAACACATCTGCTAAAGGAGAATCTGTTGTACTGGGGTCAATTACCGTTCCAAGTACCGGCATTTATACCGTGGTCGTTACCAACACCACTACTTACTCACATTCTTGGTTCAAAGATTTGACCTTTGAATACGTCAAACCTACCCCAACTGCAAGTTTCGCAACTTTGATGAAGGATCTCTATCCTGAAGAAACCTATACTCAAACAGTTACCACCAATTCTACCGGTGCTGTCACGTATGGTTCAAATAACGAAAGTGTGGCTACTGTAGATCCTGCTACAGGTGAAGTAACGGCTGGGGCTCAAGGTACTGCTACCATCACTGCCACCATCGCTGCTACAGAAGACTTTAAGGAAACAAGCGCTTCATATACCGTTAGCGTATTGGCTGCTCCTGTTGCAGGTCGCAAGTATTACATTGAACCGGGTACAGACCGCCTATACGATGTGATTGAAAATGCTCAAGAGAATGATACCGTCATTTTCCGTGATGGTATATATACAGAGACCAATTCACGCACATTTAAGACGACCATCACACTGATGGCTGACGAAGGGGCACATCCTGTAATCAATACCACCAGTTATATCAAACCGACCAAAGGTCTGACTATTGATGGCATTGACATCAATTCCACACATAATAGCTATCTCCTCTTCTTAAATTGCAGTAATGCTGATGACATCATACTGAAAAATGCCACCATTCATTCGGCAGGCAGTAATAACATTACGGTAGAAACCCCTATCAATCGCCTCATCATAGACAACTGCGTTCTAACAACCAGCAGTCAATATCTGCTACGTATTACTCAGGCAATCAACCTGATTTCGATTACCAAATCAACCTTTATGAATGCCACTCATAGCGCCATTTATCTGCAATATACCACCAATGCTATTCCTACCATCATTGACCATTGCACTTTCTATAACGATGCCACCAGCAGTTATTACGTGATACACGGCAGCAACTTCAACAGCAGCAATATGACGGTCAGCAACTGTGTGCTTTACAATCCTACTACCGGTTGTCAAAAGGGTATTGTCGGTCTATCTGGCAACAATATTACTGTGACCAATTGCATGGTCAACAATTGTGGTAAAGCAACAGAGAACACCACCAACACCAAGCTCTGGACGGATGATCCATTGATTTATGTAGAAAATGGTGATTACTTCTATCAAAACGGTTCGCCTATTGTAGGCAAAGCTACCGATGGCAGCAACCTTGGTGACCCACGTTGGCACGCTCCCATCGTCATCATCGACGAAACAGCTACTGAGAAAACCGTGCTGACAGAGAATTTGGATAAGACCGTAAATGTACAACTTGTTCGCTCACTCAACGGCGGTATGTTCAACACCTTCTGCTTGCCGTTCGACCTCAGCGCAGATCAAATAGCTGCCAGCGACCTCGCCGGTGCACAGATAATCGAATTGACCAGTACCAGTTTTGAAGAGGGTAAACTATTCTTGAACTTTGAAGAAGTAGAAGCCATCGAAGCCGGTGTGGCTTACCTGATTGCTCCTGTTGCCGACGTGGAGAACCCCGCCTTTGAAGGCGTGACCATCACAATGGACGAAGCTCCTGAAGTAGTAGTAGGCGATGTAGATGTCAGACCTTCATTCATCGTGACAAATATAGCCGCTTCTCCTGCTAATCTGTTCCTCTACCAAGATAACACCTTATATTACGCGGGCGAAGATACAGAGATGAACGGTATGCGTGCTTATTTCCACGTACACAATGAGATGGGACTGATTCCTGCTCGTATGCGCATCGGTCGCCGTACACCAACTGATGACCAACAAGTATCTGCAGATACCAACGACGGTAAATTCCTCTATAGAGGACACCTCTATATCCGCCGCAACGGTGTGGTATATGGCGTGTTAGGTTATTAATTATGAACAAAAAAAATTACAATAATGAAAACGTATCAACAACCACAAACCCAAGTATTGACTCTCCTAAGTGACCGTTTATGCCAAGAGTTAGTAGTCTCTTTAGGTAGTAACTTCGATCTCAAATATGGAGGTCAATCAGGTACCGGCTACAAACCCGTGTAAGGGTTTGATAGCCACACAAAAAGTAAAAGCATTTGAGCGAAAACTCAAATGCTTTTATTTTGTCAGTCAAAACGACCGTTTGTGATCCATGCAGGATTCAAACCTGCAACCCCCACATCCGTAGTGTGGTACTCTATTCAGTTGAGCTAATGGACCCGCTTTCCGCAAAAGCGAGTGCAAAGGTACTGCTTTTTTTTGACATGAGCAAATTTTTTAGCATATTTTTTACAAAAAAGGTACAATTTTACCCAAAATAGCATTTTTATTTGCACATATCGCGAAAAAATTGTACCTTTGTAGCATTATTTGCATTAGAAGCAAAAAAATTACTAACTATTCATTAATACCAACACATTTTATGGCTAAAGTTTATCAAGCTAACGAAATTAAGAACATTGCCCTCATGGGAGGCAGCGGTTCTGGTAAAACCACCCTCATGGAGTCAATGCTCCTCGAGGCCGGTATCATCAAACGTCGTGGTACGATTGAAGCTCAATCCACCGTTTGCGACTATTTCCCCGTAGAAAAAGAGTATGGTTACTCCGTTTTCTCCACAGTTTGTAACATTGAATTCGGTGGCAAAAAACTGAATATTATCGACTGCGCCGGTAGTGACGACTTCTGCGGAGGTACCGTTACCGCCCTGCACGTAGTGGACACCGCTGTCATCACACTTACCTCGAACGGTGGCGTGGAAGTCGGCACACAAAACAACTTCCGTTTGGCTGAAAACAGCAAAAAGCCCATCGTATTTGTCGTTAACAAGTGCGACCACGAAAACGCTAACTTCGAGCGCACGATTGAGAGCTTGAAAGATAACTTTGGTAACAAGGTGGTATTGGTACAATATCCTCTTAACGCCGGTGCCGGTTTTAATAGCGTCATTGACGTCTTGAAAAACAAAATGCTCGTTTGGAAACCTGAAGGTGGGGCTCCTGAGTATAAAGATGTTCCTGCTGAAGAGCAGGGCAAGGTAGAAGAACTCCGTGGCGCATTGTGCGAAATGGCTGCTGAAGCCGACGAGGCACTGATGGAGAAATTCTTTGAAGAAGGCACCCTAAGTGAGCAAGAGATGATTAACGGCTTGAAGACCGTATTTGCCGAAGCAGGTGTTTATCCTGTACTTTGCGCTTGCGGTGGCAAGGACATGGGCGCTCGTCGCCTGATGGAGTTCTTGGGTGACATGGCTCCCAGCGTAGCTGACGCTCCCAAACCTGTAACCAAAGACGGCGAAGATGTAGCTGCTGACGCCAGCAAACCGGCTTCTATGTTCATCTTCAAGACCAGCGTTGAGCCCCACATCGGTGAAGTTAACTACTTCAAGGTTATGCAAGGTACTATCCATGGCGCAGATGACCTGCAGAACATGGACCGTGGTAGCAAAGAGCGTATCTCGCAGTTATACAGCGTAGCAGGTTCAATCCGTGTTCCCGTGGACGAAGTTGCTGCCGGTGACATCGCTGCTACCGTTAAACTGAAGGATACCCGTACCGGTAACACCCTCAATGCCAAGGATTGCGACAATCTCTATCCGGCTATCTCCTATCCGGAACCCAAATACCGCCGTGCTATCCGTCCGCAGAACGAAGCCGATGCCGAGAAACTGAGTGCCCTGCTCACACGTATGCACGAGGAAGACCCGACATGGCTGGTTGAGCAATCCAAAGAGTTGAAACAACAAATCGTTAGCGGTCAGGGTGAGTTCCACCTCCGTACCCTCAAGTGGCGTTTGGAGAACAACGATAAGATGATGGTTGAGTTTGACGAGCCGAAGATTCCTTATCGTGAGACCATTACCAAGTCTGCTCGTGCCGACTATCGTCACAAGAAGCAGTCCGGTGGTTCGGGTCAGTTCGGTGAAGTACACCTCATCGTTGAGCCGTACGAAGAGGGCGTTCCCGTAAAAGAAGTTTATAAATTCGGTAACCAAGAGTACCGTATCTCCGTTAAGGACACCCAAGAGATTCCTTTGGAGTGGGGCGGTAAGTTGGTACTGATTAACTCTATCGTCGGTGGTGCTATTGATGCACGCTTTATTCCTGCTATCCTTAAGGGTATCATGGACCGTATCGAGCAAGGTCCTCTGACCGGTTCGTATGCTCGTGACGTGCGCGTCATCATCTACGATGGTAAGATGCACCCCGTTGACAGTAACGAAATATCCTTCCGTTTGGCAGGTCGTAACGCCTTTGCACAGGCCTTTAAGGAAGCCAACCCGAAGATTTTGGAACCCATCTACGAAGTAGAGGTACTCGTTCCGGGTGAGTTGATGGGTGATGTTATGTCCGACCTCAACGGTCGCCGTGGCATGGTGCTGGGTATGGAAGCCGAAAAGAACTTCCAACGCTTGCACGCCCTCGTTCCTCTCAAAGAGATGTCTTCTTACTCCACCACCCTGAGTTCGCTCACCGGCGGTCGTGCTACCTTCACCATGAAGTTCAAGAGCTACGAACTCGTTCCGGCTGACGTACAAGACAAACTCATCAAGGAGTACGAGGCCTCTCAGAAGGAAGAAGAATAAGTCAGTGGACGATTGTCAATGCACAATGCACGATTATGTTCCTGTTAGCATTATTTTGGTTTGTGCAATTCACAGATAAACTCGGTAGCGCGCCTATCCCATTCTCGGAACGCGCTACCGAGAATCGTTTATTGTGGTCTATTCCAACCGACAGTCTGGACTATGCCGTCGTTCCCGACTATATACAAGGGGTACGCGCGACGGGTGCGCGCGTGTGTCATGTCAGCCGTTGGATGAACGGCGTCACCGTGGAGGCGGACAGTGCACAGATGCAGACTATCGCCGCCTTGCCGTATGTGCAAGCCGTCGAACTGACACGCGACAACACCCCTGCTGCCGCTTCGGTAGCACCACGCAAGATGAATCTGACACTTGACGCAAGTGACCCGTATGGCTCCAATCGGACACAATTAGCGCAGTTCAACCTCCTGCCCCTTCACCAACTCGGTTACGAGGGGAAAGGCATACGCATGGCCATCATTGATGCCGGATTTTACAAAGTCAATACTGCCACGTGCTTTAGCAGCGCACGCGAGCAATTGGTTGGCGTGTATGACTATTCAGAAGATGACACGTCTATCTACGGCTCTGCCGGCGTACACGGTGCCTATTGTCTGAGCACCATAGCCGGTCAGACAGACACCTACCACGGAGCCGCCACACAGGCAGAGTACGTCCTTATTCGCACGGAAGAGATTACACCGGAGAGTCCCAAAGAGATGGATAACTTAGTGGCAGCCATTGAGTTATGCGACAGTTTAGGCGTAAACATCATTTCTTGTTCACTCGGTTACCGCCTGTTTGACAACCCCAGTTTTAACCTCACCTACGATATGTTGGACGGGCGCACCACGCGCGTGAGTAGAGCAGCAGCCATTGCTGCGCGCAAAGGTATATTGTGCTGTTTCTCTGCCGGTAACGACGGCAATAAGACGTGGCACCGCATCTCCGTCCCATGCGATGCCGACAGCATTCTTACCATCGGTGCCGTGAACAAGGACACGGTAATGGCCAATTTCTCCAGTTTCGGTCCTTCGGCAGACGGACGCGTCAAGCCGGAGGTGTGTGCTATGGGGGTCAGCACGGTATTGCTCAATCCTGCCAACAGCACCTCCATGACCGGCAACGGTACCAGTTTTTCTACGCCCTTGGTGGCAGGTTTGGCTGCCTGTCTATGGTCGGCTATGCCCAATGCTACGGCACAGGATATCCGGCAACGTATCATACAGTCTGCCCACCTATACCCCTCGTACGATACCAACTATCAGATGGGGTACGGCATTCCTGACGCAGAAAAAGCGTACCAAGTCACTCCGACATTGATACGCTCTATACATGAAGACGGTGATAAACCGTATAAGATTCTAAAGGACGGTCACTTATTTATCGTTCTTAAGGGCAGCCATAATCTTGGCCTCTATCTCGTCCGCTAAGTCCGGATTATCGCGCAGCACGTTCTTGGTGGCATCGCGACCTTGTGCGAGTTTGCTGCCTTCATAACTGAAGAACGAACCACTCTTGGTCAGCACACCGGTCTGAACGCCCAAATCGACCAATTCACCCGTTTTGGAAATACCTTCGTTGAACATCAGGTCAAACTCTGCTTTCTTGAACGGAGGTGCCACTTTGTTCTTCACCACCTTGATTACCACGCCGTTACCGATTACGGTCTCACCGTCTTTGATAGCGCCTTTCTTGCGGATATCCAAGCGCACGGAGGCATAGAACTTAAGTGCATTACCACCGGTGGTCGTTTCGGGATTGCCGAACATAACACCTATCTTCTCACGCAACTGGTTGATAAATATACAGGTCGTGTTGGTTTTGTTAATCGTGCCTGTAAGTTTACGCAGGGCCTGACTCATCAGACGGGCTTGCAAGCCGACTTTGTTGTCTCCCATGTCACCGTCTATCTCGGCTTTCGGAGTGAGGGCAGCCACGGAATCGACTACTACCAAATCCACGGCAGAGGAGCGAATCAACTCATCTGCTATTTCAAGGGCTTGCTCGCCACAATCGGGCTGAGCGATAAGCAGGTTCTCAACATCTACACCCAATTTTTCGGCATAGAAGCGGTCAAAAGCGTGCTCTGCATCAATGATGGCTGCTATACCGCCCTGACGCTGTACCTCTGCCATAGCGTGAATGGCCAAAGTCGTCTTACCGCTGGACTCAGGACCGTAAATCTCTATCACGCGGCCACGGGGATAACCGCCCACGCCAAGTGCCAAGTTCAGTCCTACACTACCCGTTGAGATAACGGGTATATCTTCGATTTTGTCTTCGCCAAGGCGCATAATGGCTCCTTTGCCGAAGTCCTTGTCAATCTTGTCCATCGCCGCTTGCAGGGCTTTAAGTTTCTCTGCCGAAGGCATTTTCTTTTCTTCCATAATCGTATGTTGTTTTAGTTATTATTCTCGTTACCTAATGAAAAAACAGGTACCCCAACAGTATGGCTGACGTGATACCGCAGAAATCGGCTATCAGTCCGCAGACCACGGCATACCGTGTTTCTTTGATATTGACTGCCCCGAAATAGACTGCCAAGATATAGAACGTGGTGTCGGTACTGCCCTGCACGATGCTAACCAAGCGTCCCACAAAACTGTCGACACCGTATTGCATCATCGCATCTACCATCATGCCTCGTGCCCCGCCGCCACTCAAAGGACGCATCAGCGCAGTAGGCAGAGCCGGCACAAAGTCCGTATTCAGTCCCATCAGGGCAAAGAGCCAACCCATGCCTTTCACCAATAAATCCATGCCGCCGCTGGCGCGGAACATACCCACTGCCACCAAGATGGCAATCAGGTAAGGCACGATGCCGATAGCCGTTTGGAAGCCCCCTTTGGCACCGTCGATAAAGGCGTCATACACATTGATTTTCCGTACCATTCCTGCCACTATAAACCACACTATCACGCCCAGCAGCAACACGGCAGCCAGCACGGCACTCCACTTGCTGACTTGCTCCTGCGGGAAAGACAGTGCTGCCCATATAATCAGCCCCACAAAAGCGGTCAGACCACCTATGGTACCCAATATGACACGGTCCCACAACTTGATTTTTTGTATGATTGCCACGCTCAAAAAACCTGCCATGGCAGCAAAGTACGTTGCCAGCAGAATAGGCAGGAACACATCGGCAGGATTGGCAGCCCCCATCTGTGCCCTGTACGTCATAATAGTGACCGGCACAAGGGTCAGCCCGCTGGTGACAAGCACGAGGAACATAATCATCGAATTGCTGGCTTTGGTCTTGTCGGTGTTTGTTTCCTGCATTTCGCGCATGGCTTGCAGTCCCAACGGAGTGGCAGCATTATCGATGCCGAGCATGGTGGCAGATATATTCATAAGCATACTGCCAAAGGCAGGGTGCCCTTTGGGCAGTTCAGGGAAAACGCGGGTAAAGAACGGACTGACCACACGGGACATTTGGCTAACGACGCCACCTTTTTCGCCTATTTTCATAATACCCATCCACAACGAGAGTACGCCGGTGAGGCCGATGGAAATATCAAAGCCGGTCTTGGCAGTATCAAAAGTGGAATTAAGAATAGCACCGAAAATCTCGGTGTTACCGAAGCAAAAGCATTGCACGCATCCCATTACGAATGCCAGCAAGATGAGTCCTATCCAAATATAGTTCAAAACCATGCTACAAAGATACAAAGAATTTTTGGAATACGCAATACCGTAGGGCAATAAAGTGATATATTTATATCACGGAGGGGTATTTTTGGTGGCAGATGTGGGGACTTGTCCACAAAAACAGCCACCAAAAGACCACATAAAGGGCATAGCCCTATTGCCCGTAGGTGTGCGTATTTTAATAAAAATATGCGTATCTTTCGGGGGAATTGCGGAACAATTCGTGCCCTTGTGGCTAAGAATTGCTTTTTCACAAGGCAGAACGCCGAAATATACAAAGAAAATCCTTGCTTTTGGCAGTGATTAAGTGGTCGCGATGTGGTCACGAAACACACAGGCACTTTACTCGCCCCTTTGGGGCGCCTATTCGAGCGCATTTAATTCCTTGATTAATTCATTCTCTTCGTGCGCAATTTCCTCTGCAGTATCAGCCAAGCGAATGATTGGCATCTTTGCTAATAAATTCGCTTGACGTTCTGTACAATTAAGATATTGACAAAGTTGGGTGTAACGTGGAGCATGTTTTTCTGAACATAGTTCAATGGAAATTTTACTACGCTCTTGAATGTCATTAAGCATACGTTTTTTGACGGACACTAAAAATAATTGATCCTTAATTTCTTGAATAGTTCTCATTGTGTAATATTGGGGTTAATGAATGGTTCTTATTTCATATTGTACGTTTGTAAGTTGCCCTAATCTTTCTTTTACTCCCGTCGTTAGCGGACGTTTTTCCAAATGACCGGCTTCTGCAAGGTCATCTAAACATTTTGCTACAAATGTTTCACTAACAAACACTTTCTCCTCTGCCATGTGCATAAGTGTTTTTACAATAATGCTTGTCATTGGTTGAAAAGTCTCGCTAACACTTAAATAGCAAAAATCATAGGCATACTTTTTATCTAAACAATACAGGCCTCTTCTATCTTGCTGAACGATGTCATCCGAGTGTTCTAAAGCACAGTTCCAGCGCCTCTTATTCCAAAGAACCTGCCACCAACGGACAGGTTTCTCCTTCCCATATAGTAGTCGTACGCCCATTTCAGACATCGTAACCATATTGATATTGCTATTTTTTCGAGTTGTAATAACTTTATGCTGACAAGGCAAATGTTTGTGCCTACTCGCATCTATATGCCAGAGTGGTAATTTCAGAGAACAAAATAGTGCCAACAAAAGCAACGAGTTGGCATCATTTCCATGCCAAACGATGATTTTGTCGTATTTCTCTATCTCGTTTGGTACATAGTATTCCCATAAGTAGCGGTCTGTTTCTGCCAACAAAACGGGAAATGCATAAATAGATTCTTTGGGTACTCCGGCACGGCGCAATATATCCGCTGTCCGTTCATTGGGTAAGATGTGTAAGACTTTCATAATGATTGCAGCGTGACTCCTTTTTTGAATCACGCTGCAAAAGTAATATTCCAAACTGCCAAAAAACGGCAACTAGCAAAAAAAAATTATGAAATTCTTTCGCTTTCCAAATAACCAGAGGTTACCAAATGCCCTTTCATCAAATCAACACCATACTTATTTTCAAACAAGCGGCTGATTTGAGGTGCATTTTGTGAGAGGTTACAAGTTAGAGGATTAGACGAGGACATTGTTGTCATTTCAATAGACATACCTTTCTCCAAGCGTACACCATTGATAACGCCGCTACGTTTTACGATTAATTTCCAAAGTGCCATAATAATTTGATTTTTAAGTTAAACAAATGCAGCGTG
>JAKSNJ010000014.1 GCA_024399965.1 Paludibacteraceae bacterium | reverse complement strand
GAGTAGGTAGCCGCCACTTTCAGAAGCTCGAGAGCAATCTCGGGCTTCTTTGTTTTTATGTGGCATTGTTATTTTGCGATTGCAGTGCCGAACGCGACAGGTAGCCGCCACTTTCAGCCCCCCTAATACAAAAGAAAAGCGGCTGCACATACGCGCAACCGCTTGTTTAGAACTGTGCGGAATGATTAATAATCCGCTACAGCGCGGATGGGCATTGCGAAACAACGCTCGTAATAATCGGCAGTATCTGTATAGAAGACACTGAAACACAAATCAACTGCATAATTGGGAGTGCCACCAGCATAATTGGGAATACCAACTGCTTGAAGAGAGGAAGATCTGTAGTATCCCAAAACCACATCTCCTTTGTCTCCCATTGTAACATCGTCCCAACGGAACCCTGCAGCGGGAAGAAAGATGTGGACATCATCTATGGAATAGTCCCCTATCACGATATCTTCTGAATATTCCGGAGATTGTCTCTTGCCTCTATCCTCCGGAGTTTTCGCCTTGAATACAATATATCCCCGAACGCCGGAACCTTTGTAGTCAGTACACCATTGCCAGAAACAGCCCGATACCAAGTCGCCGAATTCTTGAATAGTTGGCATACGCCACGGCCCGCCAAGTTCCTTATAGGCCACATCGTCATCAAGGTCAAGCATAGTCTTGCCATCAATGGGACCATTACCGAACCAGTATTCCGGAGCATCAGTAGGAACATATTTCGTCAGTTGCAGTTCTTGCCCATCTTTACACCACGCATACGTACCCCAACTGTAAAACGATTTAGGCGCGGTCTCACCCCATGCATAATATTTTCCAACTTCTTCCGGTGAGGAGGCGCTTATGTTGCATGAGGCCCATTTGACTCCCACACCTAAGTCCACCTTTTCCGGCTGTGGGTGTGAGGATGTGACAAAAGTTTTGATATCACCGAAGTAATAGACTTTGTTGAATAACACATAGGCGCGATAGTAGTATGATGTATTGGCAGTCAGTCCAGTGATGCAAACATCAAATGTGCCATTAAAATCTATTTGTGTGGCCTCAACGTCTGTCGCGTTTGTGTTGAGGTCATTTTGGGAATATTCTATACCATAGATGACAGACAATGCCTTTTCCGGTTTTTGTCGGCAAACACCTTGTATTTTGGCAGAAAAAGCGCCTAACTCGATAACTTCACCGGTTTGGGCAATGTCAGGGTTTTCCAATTTGGATTTTTCGCACGAAACCAAAGCGATAACAAAACAGATCAATAAAGTAAATTTTTTCATATTGGTTATTGATTATTTTCAATTTATCAATCAAAGACAGGACGGATAGATTGTCCGTAATAGCGTTGCTCACACTTACCTGCCTCTATGTTTTCGGAATCAAAATAGATATAATAAGCACTGTTTGAAGTTGATGGGGAAAGAGATGAGGTCCAATAATTTCCGTTGCTCCCAATATCATATAACTCCTCTTTTGAAGCATATCCGGAAGCCGGAAGGAAGATATGGACGTCATTGTCCGGCGAATAAGATGCAGAAATAGGTTCGGAGTTCTTTTTTCCTCTATCTTCATTATTTTTTGCCTTATATACCGCGTAACCTTTGACACCTGAATTTTTGTAGTTATCAAACCATTGCCAATAGCACCCAGAAACAAGTTTACCAAACTCTTCAGCGGTAGGCGTACGCCATAAACCTCCCAATTCTCGTGAAGCAACATCATCGTCACTCCACAGGTATGACTCCCATGTATAGCATGACTTGGTTTTGATCTCTCCCCATGAGTAATATTTCCCATAATTAGTAGGAGCAGATGTGCTGATATTGAATGAGCCCCACATTAATCCTACTCCCAAGTCCACCTTTTCCGGCTCGGGATGCGCTAATGTTGTAAAACTCTTCACATTTCCAAATGAATAAACTCTGTTGTATAAGACAAATGTGCGGTAGAAATATTCTGTTCCCGGATTTAGATTTTCAATATCAACAGAAAAAAGACCCTTTTCGTCCATTCCAGAGGCAGTTAGAACGATAGCGTTCCTTGTAAGATCGGTATTGGAGTATTCTATTCCGTATGTTACAGATAGTCCTGTGGTATTCTTTTGATTGCAATAACCGGAAATTTTAGCGGTGAATGCCGTAATATCTGTGGCATTGCCAGTCTTTGCAATACATTTCGTAAGATCATCATCCTTGTTGCAGGACAAGAATCCCAGTAAAAGAATTGCGCACAGAAACATATAGAGGAACTTTGGCATATTGTATGTAACATTTTTGAGTTAATGTTTTTAGTTGTTTTCCTCACTTTTTAGAAATCAAGTGCAAAGGTACGACTTTTTTTTGATATATGCAAATAAAACCACCGCCCCCCGTATTGTCCGGATGTGTAGTAACATATAGCATCGCCTTTTTATATTGTTTTCTTTTATTCATACCCTCTATGGCTTTGCCCGTTCTATTAGCGCAGCGTCCTCTAAACTGTAGGCGCTTACGCCGTCCTCTAAACTGTAGCGTCAGCGTCCTATTAGGCGACCTTGTTGCCGAACGCGAAGTATAGGATGAGTATAGGATGAGTATAGGATGAATACGTTTTTTTTCTCGTTTGACGATGCAAAGATACAACAAAATCCGAAAAATTGTTGGTCGCAAACAACCACATCTATCGTGCTGCAACCAATAAACGGCGATTTCGTTCCATATAAATTTGTTTCATAATGTTTAGTTTTTGGGATGTGTGAGTGGCGTGAGTGGCGTGAGTTTCTATAACTTTTATATTTATCTCTACGCACGAGGATTATATACATTATATATATTTCATGCCACTCACGCCACTATGGAATTTCTAATTCGTTAATAATATCTTTCGCATTTTGCTGATTATTAGCATGTTCTACCACGAAATACCCTCGTTTACCACCTGTTGTTTTGAGTGGCATGAAAGAGTGGCATGAAAGTAGTCTCCCTAATTGTCTTAATTCCATCGGCTGTTTGATATTGCCCAAAAAGGACAATCGGGCGCTGATTTCGGCAGCGGTACGGAACAAAAAAACCACCCATTTGACAATGAGTGGTTTATATAAGTTTTGAACATTATTTTTCTCTTCCCGTCCTCTTAGCTACACTCAATATTATTGCGTTGTGCAACAACGTGTGGCAGTGTTTTTATATCGTTCCCTTACCCGGCTCTACCATCACCGTTTCTTGTTTTGGACGATACGCAAATAATTGCGGTTCAGGGCGATTACGGTTTCCGACATGGTCCGTTCCATATCCTCCTTCAGTTTGCAAGCCCAAATGACAATAACCTGCCAGCCGTTGTCCGCTAATAATTGATAATTGCGTATGTCGCGTTCCCTGTTCCTGTCTATTTTGGACTGCCAGAATGCTACATTGGACTTGGGCATCACGAAATCCTTGCAGCCCTCGTGTCCGTGCCAGAAACAGCCGTTGACAAAGATGGCAGTGCGGTATTTGCGCATCACGATATCCGGCTTGCCCGGTACGCTTTTCACGTTCAGCCGATAGCGGTAACCGTGTCTCCACAACCAACTCCGCACCGCTTTTTCGGGCTTGGTTCCGCTGCTGTGTATATGGGACATGCAGCGGTGGCGCTGTTTGGAAGTCATACGGTCGGGCATAGTAATGCATTCATTAGTCCAGCAAGAGTTGTATCATTGAATGTGTCCCAAATTGGCAAATTTATCTTTTTATATTCGTCAAAGAGAGATTTTATAAATTCTATTTCAAAGACTAAACGCAAATCGTTAGGGTCATTGTCAGGTTTCCCTTCTTTTCGAGTACCAACGCGAGCAACCTTAATAAAATATAAATCCTTAATACCTTTGCCTTTCACGTATGGCATGAAGTAGTACAATTTATTAAGGTGAACTGTAGAGGGGAATTTCTTACCAGTGTAATAAATTTTGGCGGATTGATCAAGATATTGCTCCATGTTATCCGCCTTTACCAAGCTAACCAATACATTTTTGGTATCATCAATATCTAATTTACATGATGTGCCAGTTCCTTTTGATGTATTGTCTAATGAGTTATTCCGTACAATTGAATCTGGAAAAAGACTTAGCATTTCCTTCATATTCAACTGATGAATAGACATAACGTTTTGCAACGATTTAACCACATGCCACATCATCACCGGAGGAACAGCATTTCCAATTGCTTTGTATTGGCGAACCTCTGCAACGGAATTTAGTACAAACGAATCCGGGAAAGACTGAATACGAGCTGCCTCACGAGTTGAGAATCGACGGAAACGCTCCCCAACCATAAACACAGGGTCGGTACTATTTAAACTAACCTTAGCCAAATGCGCACTTATCGTATTGCATGGCTCATCCAGACGCATCGCTCGACCTTTATTCATTTTCTCACGAACAGCCATCATTCCAGCCACAGCACGTTCACTAAAAAAAAGAGACTCATTATGGTTATTTTCTTCCTGAATAACATCACCAAGAACCTTACGCTCTCTTATCGGAACTCGTGTTGGAAATCTAAATTTTGCAAAATCTTCTGCATCACGGAAACCTACTATAATGACACGCTCACGTTTTTGAGGAACACCATAGTCGCTTGCTAAAAGAAGTTTGTGTGTCACGATGTAGCCTGCATTTCGGAATTCCTCAATAATCACTGGGAATGCTTTGCCCTTGTTGGCAGACATAATTCCTTTAACATTCTCAGCTATGAAGAAACGAGGCTTCTTTTCCTTGAGAATCTTGACCATCTCAAAGAATAGCATACCTCTTTCATCCTTATATCCCAAACGAGGAGGGTTTTGTGCCGAGATAGAGAATGACTGGCAGGGGAATCCACCAATCAGTATATCAAAATTTGGCATAGACTTTACGTCTATCTCGCGCACATCCTTTATCTCACATTTATGCTGAAAATTTTGGTTGTATATTTTAGTGCAATACTCGTCGTTATCAATAGAATACACAATTTCGAAAGAATTTTCTCCGTACTCCTTACCAAGATACGAAAAGCCACCGATGACACCTAAATCCATACCACCGCAACCACAAAACAACGATGCAACTTTTAATTTCTCCATGTCAACAATTCTGTCTGTTCAAATCGATCCACGGGGAACATTATTTCCATGCCATCGCGAGGTTCTGCTTCTATCATATCAGTCTTATAGAGTTGAACCGGATTGCGGAGAATGAAAAGCACTTTACTTTGCTCACTAAGCATTAAACGATAAACGCAATAGTGTTCCTTGATTGTTCCTGCTACACGCCACTCATTGGGTGACATATGGAATCCATACATCTGAATCTTTCTTTTACTAATTGTGGTCTTCACTTCAATATAGCGATGATCTTCGGTTCCATCTCCTTCGTAACTATCAATATCAAAACCGGGGTGATAAGATGGACTATCTACAATTTGTACTAGGCGAACAAACTGTTCATATCCACAAATCTTTAAACGCATCTTCTCATGACCACAAATAATTGATTCACCCAAGTTACCGATATCTTTGAGCGTCGTATCGTCCATAGCAACCACCTGTTTAATACGATTGTCATATACAACCGTAATTTCATCGTCAGGTTTGATAATTGATTCTATGTCGGTCTTGAATAGATCTGGATTCATTGAGTCATTGACATACCTAAACCAATCTTGTTCTACTGCAGCAATCATAGCGGTTTCAACAGACTTCTCACCATACAAATATTCATATCCTTTGAAGAACGTTTTATCCTCAGCAAAAGCATTGATTGTTGTACGTTCATTTCCCTTCATATAGAAATATCCGTCATGGTTTTCCAACAAATTGGCCAATTCCATATAGTCCAATATATCTCCAGCATAACGAATCATATCTCCCTTGGTACGAGCCGTTCCTGTTAGTGATAAGGACTGAGGATCAATTTTATTGTAATACTTAAGTTTTTTCTTTCGGTTATCAAGTATAATCTGCGCAACCTCTCGGGGAGTGCGCACACCACTTGTCACACGAATATCGTTAAATATGCAATAGGTCGCTTCCTCGGCAGAAATAGACATTTCTTTTAGACTTTCCATGCTGCCAAGAATTTCATTCCCAGCCATTAACACTTGGATTATTAATTGAGCAGGTTTAAAGCGTATCTTGTTATAAATTATATCCTTCAAATCCTGTGGTTTCAAATGACCACCGGGAAATTGAAACGAGAACAAAAAGAGACGCAAGAATTGAGTTAAGTCTTGCTGCTCATGCAAGAATTTAGCCATCGACGTCGTTCGTGTCATACCAACACCTTTATCCTCTTCGTAGAAACTAAACAACGCAGGTATTTCTGTTCGCCAATTATTCAGCGTTTTTAAGGACATATCTATATTGCCAGGGAACATCCTAATGGCATTAAGATAGCGTTTAGTATATTCCTCGCTTGAACAATCGGGGATGCGACAACATTCGTTAGCCATATAGAGCAGAACGTTCTCTATGTTGCTTTTAAAACGCGGTCTTACAAAGTGAATTCGATGCCAAAAAGCATTAGGAACTCTGTAGAATTCTGTTTCTTTCTTCATAGCTGATTCATAAGATGTTGAGCAATCGCCTGTGCCATTATCGGTGGAACAGCATTACCCACTTGTTTATATTGGCTCGTCCTACTGCACAAGAAAACAAAATCATCGGGGAATGATTGAATTCGTGCACTTTCTCTAACAGTCGGAATACGATTGTATTTGTAGTGGAAATGATGGCGATGTCCGGTATCAATTGTTATACTTGGCTTTTGACTATTAAGGCGCGTCCATGCAATATGAACCTTTCTCGTCTCTTGATACTCTTTCGGAAGATTTTTATAGTTTCCTCCATCAGGTACCAATGATATGATATGCGCAGTCTGCTCATTATGAACTGTCACCTCATGATTATACAATGCCTTTGAGCGAGAACGAACCAATCGCTGATAATCACTTTTGCATTCTATAGGATAACCTTTCCCATTCTCAACCGTATAATCAGGAAGGTCGGAAAGAGCTTCTGAGCATGTCACTTTATGCTCTACCTTGGGAATTTCAAAATCAAACATTTTTTCTAACATTCCCACAAAAATAGCACGTCTGCGATTCTGCGGGACTCCATAATCGGAAGCGAGAAGCACTTTGGTAACCACCTTGTATCCAAGTCCTTCAAAATCCTTAATGATGGCATCTTTTATTACACCGTCACCCATCGAAAGGATATTAGGCACATTCTCTAGTACAAATGCACGTGGTTTGAAATATTCCACCATGCGTACAAACGACTTATAGAGTTTATTTCGATCGTCATTCACAATACGTTTCCCTGCGATTGAGAAACCTTGACAAGGAGGACCACCAATAATAACATCCACTTTCTTGCCTCCAATTTTTTCTGCAACTATAGAAGCCTCTAGTTGAGATAAATCAGCACAAAGCGTTTCACTATTCTTATGATTGTATTTATACGTTACCAAGGCATCCTTCCACAAATCAATACCAAGCAACACATCAAAACCGGCATTCTCAAATCCATGAGAAAGTCCGCCACAACCACAAAATAAATCTAATACATTATATCTTGCCATAGTAATTATTGATTTCCTTATAATCTCCCCTTTTCTGTAACCATATTTACCCCAAATACACTTTTTCTCTATGCCAAGCAAGAAAATCGCGATTGGGCAAGTGTTCAATGGGCATCATAAGCTTTTGTCCGCTTATTGTGCGGAAATGTCAAAGTCGCACCTTATTTATATTAATATATTTTAGCATATCGATCACCATATATTCGTATATCGTTCTTAAACTTATACAATTGATTTAAAATAGCATCTTTATCATGAAATGGTCTCTGCATTTCTAATGATTGAATCTCCTTTGTTGTTAATAATTTGATTATTTGTACTAGGTTATCAACTGTTTCATTATTTTCCACTGCGTAAAAAATAGAGTATTTTATAATTTTAACAATTATTCCTTTATAGAATGCTATACATCGTTTGGAGAATTTAACACCCTCTACGTAATCTGTCGGAATATTACCAAATCCGACGAAAGTTTGTACTCCATTAGCAATAGCCAATCTTGATAAACTTTTTGTACTGGATTTATTAGAATTGCATGAAAAACAAAAAAAGATTTGATTGTGAAATCTCCCAATATTAGAAGTGTCAATAAACACTTCCTTATCATAAAATTGGGGATTCTCATTCCCTGCTATTGCATCACAAGTAAGTTCTCCATACTTTCCACACGCGCCATGTAATTGAGTATCGCCACCATGACCCATAAAGAGCACAAAATGGCTTTCGTTTGCAGATTTGATACTTTTTTCATGTTCCTCATCAGAGAAATGGATCTTGAAACAATGCCAATCATCTCTAAGCATTTTCGTTTCAAAAGTATGAATCCTATTTAGAAAGGAATTAGAACTGCTTTTATCAAGTGGATATATGGCAAAAACCTTACTCATAACCTTGTATAGATGTTATATATGCCAAAATTTGTTCTGCTATTTCTTTTCTTAATGCAATGGCTCCCGAATCATTGTTTAAAAGTTTCTCCCCAATCTCACTTATCTTATTCTCTTTGAATTCAGGAATAGAGCATCTAAATCTTTCATTATCCAATGCATATAACAAGTCAATCAGTCTGTCGTCAATCGAAATATTTTTTTCTTGTACAATTAGTTGTTTAAATTTGTTCTCAAATTCACCAACACTACTAAGATAAGCGATGTCATTCTTAGATAATAATTTAATCATTCTTTCTTTCTCGTTCAGTCCAGATGCTCTATTATTAATAATGTCATCAATAACCGTCTCTATTTGAGCAGAATAAATAACCATCTGCTTGCAATAATGAGGTATCAAATCGTATAATATAGCAATGACATCTATACCTTTCAATTCGTCAGCGACTAGATTGTAATCTGTCGCAAAAATATCTAAATGGCGTATAAATGGAATAGATCGTAGTTTATTTTTCATCTTCTCCGCATCAAATTCAATATCCCCATTCTCTTTTCTAGTAAAAAAATCATTAGGATTGATTTCCGCAGATACCAATTCTATACCCTCACTTTTGAGGCTATCATGTATACGTTTCAATCTATCAACCTGAGACTGTTCATCTACTAAAATCAAATGTCGTTGTTCCATCACTTAAAAGTTATTTTAAAATGCATTCCTTTATTATTGATAGGGGTATCAATGGCTATTGAGGCGTTTAGTGTATTCAATGTCTCCTTGATTAAATACATGCCCAATCCTGTTCCTTCAGATCTACCAGATTTAGCAAAATCAAAAATTTGAGAAGGATTACTCTTAAATGAGTCTAACAAGCCATCACCATCGTCGTAGACATCCAATTGCATTGAGTCATGTACGCGAGAGCAATTCATCCAAATATTTTCAGCGTGCCAATCCTCGGAATTCTTTATGAAATTATCTAATAACAATGCCAAATCTAATTTGCTGCCAAATACGGCAAACAAATCAACTGTAGAAGAGAAATGACACTTGATTTTTGTATTGGATTCTCCCTTTAAATAGCCACTAATAAATAAAGGCAAGTTGATTTTTTGAGAATCCGATTCTGACAAATCACACCTTAAAATCAAATCCGTTGCAGTCAATGCTCTCTTAGATAAGTTTTTAATAGATGATAGAGATTCAATCAAATATGACTGGGTCGTCGTATCAAATATGTTGTTTTTCAAAAACTTTAAGAGGTTATTAACCTTATCCTCAATCTTACCATTATTATTCTTCACATGATGAATTAAAGCGTCAGTATCGGGATTTGAGACTTTTTTGTAAAACTCTACCTTTAAAGTCTCTATCTTCTTTTCTCTTTCTGCTTTTTTACGCTTTTCTTCTTCCTCTTTTGCCTTTTTCTCTGCTACCAATCGCTCATTTTCTGCCTTTACTTTTGCATTTTCTGCACGGAGTTTTTCTATTTCTGCTAAGCGTTTTCGCTCTTCTGCCGCTTTTGCTCTTGCTTCTGCTGCGATTCTTTCTAACTCCGCTTTACGAGCTTTTTCTTCTGCTTCTTGTTGCAACCGCACTGCCTCTGCGGCCTTACGTTCCGCATCTTCCTTAAGACGCGTAAGTTCCGCTAATTGCCGTTTTGCATCCTCAATCTTGTTAATAAGGTCAACATTACCCGTACGTTCTGCAATTGTTTCCAAATCTGAAATGAATTGCGGCTTGATATCTTCTGGAGCGAAATTAGGAGATACAAAATTTGCAAGTTCCGTATTGTAATACAAAACCTCCACATTGCCATCCGACGACAATGTTTTAATCAAACGCACAAAATCAATTTTACTACCCAGACTTGAATCCAACACAAATGAAGGATTATCGGCATCCCTATCCATTTCCTGAAGTTTTTTTCTTGCGGTCTCTCCTTCTTCCTTATCTTTGTAGTACTCATTCTTTAAAAAAGCTTCTCCCCAAAGAACACCAGCAACATATCGTTCCAATCGTCTCTCGCTTACTTCAAAAAGTTTCTTCACCTGACGAGACATGGGAGAATCAACCAACCCGCTATCGCGACTAGATACTTCTTTCAATTCATTCGTGTTTTCTACAAAGATATCAACACGCCCCATCAAATCACGGCTACTTATAAACCTAGCACGCCCTTGTTGTGCTCTAAAGTCAAGTCCCCAACTATCATCTCCTGTGTTCCCAAATGGCAGGATTCGAAATCCGTTTCTAAATAAAAAGACCGATCCATAGTTAATCGAATCAACTCCCATTATACGAGAAAAATTATACTTTGCTGCGCGGTTAAGGAACGATAATGATACCGTACCATTTTTAATCAAAGGGAAAAGGATATTATGTTCTTTGATTTTATAAATATCTACACCTCGATCACTTAATGTCGTATATATATAATCATTTTGAACTTTGACATCGATTTGAGTCGTTTTCAGTTTTAAAATTTCGGTAATACTATTTTTTAGATAACCATTAACAATATCACGATCATAACCTTGACCATCACTAATTTTCTTCTGATCTTCTTCCTTTTCCCTTTCACAAACAATTTCTATCGTGAAATCATTAGATTCGGAATATGGATTAATTAATTTTTGAAGAGACCTTTTAAGTTCTAATATATGTTTTCTTGTCCAAGGGGTCTCTTGGTCATGCAGTCCCGTTATCTCAATAATAGTTCCGTGTGTAGATTTATTAGGGAAATTACTATACGTGTCTATAGAACGATGTGTAACATCAACATTTGCAAATTCAATTTTTTGATCCACTTCAAATTTTGCCCAATCAACAGAAATTTGTTCCGTATGGTCCGAATCTTCAACTCGAGTAGATATGGTTAGAAAACGGCCCAAACGATCACAGGAGAAACGACCAATTCCTTTCGCTCCTGCATAATATCGTTTGATTTTATCTCTATAAGACACCTGTTTGTCTATAATGTCCTCACTACCATCTTTTTTGCCGGAAAATCCAAGAAATAGCCACTTCTCTTTTAAATCAGAATAAGTCATACCTTTGCCGTCATCGGCAATAGTAATTTTGTCTTCCGAAAATGTTATAACTACATGACTAGCATACGCATCATAAGAATTCTTTACTAACTCAAAGATGGCAACATTATCATTCGTTATTAAATCTTTTCCAACTAGATCCTTTAGGGCGGAACTTATTTTAAATTGCAAAACATCTTCCATCTTACAACATTTCTTTTAATACATATCCTGCCTGCTCCGCAAATAATGGCGGAATAGCGTTACCTACTTGACTATATCGAGGAACTTCTTTTTTACGCATTTCTCCTCCGGTGGTATATTTGCTCTTAAATTCATACCAATCAGGGAAAGACTGAATTCGAGCACACTCGCGCACCGTCATAATACGCGGCTCTGCATAGTGCAAATAGTCATCCGGATGTCCTGTGATAGTTGGAGAAACTGCTTGCGAGTCAAGTACCGTGATACCACGCTGTTTAATATTCCATATTTCACGTTCCTTACCATCAATACGTTTCCCACGAATTGGATAACTTGCCAATAACCTCTTATAACATTCCACTTTATCTGTTGTGTGCTTTGCAAAACTATGACTATTGGGAATAGCAGTATCTTTTTTTATATCTTTCCGCATGTATTCTTGATAATCTGTTTCCGCTTGCCCATACAAACCGGACATAAAACCTTTTCGGTCTGGCGTTGCTGTTTCTCCGTTATTACGCAATAAATCTGATATGGCATCTTGAATCGTCGGATGTTCAGGCAACTGACGCTGTGCCAAAAAATCTGCTTTTTGATTGCGCAATAAGGTCATAAATTGTTGTGCCGAACCTCCTTTTCCCTTATAAACCCCCACTAAAATAAATCTTTTACGCCTTTGAGGAACACCAAACTCTGAAAAATCGATTACTTGATCTTTTACATCATAGTCTAATGCACGCAATTTTTCAATGACTATTTGGGAATAGGGAACAGCATCAGGATTGTTCTTTTTGTCAAAGGCGTATGTAAAACCCTTAACATTTTCAAATAATAGTAGTTTCGGACGCACTATTTTAATGAATTCAATATAGGCGAATACCAATTGATTTCGAATATCATCCTTGATGCGCTTGCCAGCCATTGAAAAGCCTTGACAAGGAGGACCTCCTGCTACCAAATCCACGGAACCGCGTAACTTTTTCAGTTCCGCTTTGTAATTCTTATTTAAATCAAGGATATCAATAGGCCCCTGTGGAAGCCATGATGGCCAATCAAAATGGTACTTATTCTTTTGCAAATTATATTCTAATGTTTCAAATGCATTGGGATTCTTCTCTACAGCAAACAGACCTTTCCAATCTGCTTGATATAGACCCAAGGACAACCCACCACAACCAGCAAACAAATCTATAACGGTATAATTTGTTTTTGGCAATACTGATATTTCGTTATTAGATGCCATTTTTGATAAATATCTCTACATAAACTGAACGTTATAACTCTTCTATATTACAAATTCTCGCGCAAAGATACTAAAAATATTTGGCATACGCAAATAAATTGAGTAGAAAATAGATTCTTAATCTATTAGACCTGATTTTTTTACTAAAAAAGTTGGTTACTCTTCCTCGTAACCAACCTCTGCCTTGTTCCCTTCTCTATGAACCTCACCCCTCTCACTTACTCTCATCCAAATTCTGTTATCAAATTAGTTAACACAACTCTCCGCGCTTCTCTTCACTCCCCTCTAACCTGTAGGCGACCCCGTCGCCGTCCTCTAAACTCTAATCTCTACTCCCTCTCCACTCCCCCTATGCCTTGCTCACATTTTTGCGTACATCACCCCTCCCCTTTTCCTCAATCTATTTCTATTATCAAATTAGTTAACAGTTACAATGTTGAATGGCGAGGGACTTGGTCCCAAGCTAATTCGGGATGACGAGCAATAGATAATTGGAAATCCGCTTGCATACGAAGAAGAATGTGCGCCGGAATACCTAAATTAAATTCCAAAGCAAGAGCATTCTCTATGGTCAATGTTCGTTGTCCGTGTATCCACAAATGTACAGCTGTACGCGTGACACCCATTTGATGCGCTAACTCCGATTGCGTGATTTGGGCATCATCCAAAACCGCCTGAATGAGCACCCCCGGACTGATAACATTGGGATAAATCTCCCCAATATTTTCCGATATACCCAAACGACGCATCAACTCATCAATAGGAGTGAGAGGCGTTTCGTCCTCACAGCGTAATATCTTCTTTTGCTTCCAATGTTCTTCGTAAAATGAATTCATATCTATCTTTTGATTTGTGTGTTATCAAATTAGTTAACAGCACTTGCATGGTTTGGCCCCTCTTTCACTCCCATACTCACATCTACAATTTTACCTGCGGTTTCTTAGGATTATGTCAGGTGGTGAGATTAGGGTTTTACCCATGTTTGGTTGCGACCGAGAATGCCACGTTTGTCCAAACTGCCGCGCAAGACCAGTTTGCCCTTGTCTAAATAGATTTTACCATAATAGAACTTACCACTCTCGGGATCTAAAACCTTACCCTCTTTTAATTCGCCATTCACATTCTTCATGCCGCGAATAATCACCAGTCCTTCCATAGGTTGGTTCCGGTCTTCTCCCTCACATGTTGTGCAAGTCAGGTTTTTGGGACCTACCAACATCTTGGCTATCTTGCCATAATAGAGCCCATTGCCGGCTTGGTAGATGTGTACAATGGCGTATTGATTACCTGTTTTATCATCGACCGTCGCCCAGTCGCCTACGATTTGCTCCACTTGAGCCATCGCTCCTATCGCCATCACCACGGCAAAAATCACTAATAAACTCTTTTTCATCATATCGTTTTAATATAAATAACCGCAAGGTTGGACCTCAAGCAAGTCAGTGCAAGTGGATTTGGCTTTCTCAATGGCTGCTATCTGATCGGCTGCAGGGGAGATGTTTCGTGCTCGCATCAGCGCACTCTTGAGTTCGGTGACCTCTTGTACCCGTGCAGGACAATTGCCCCGCTCAAAGAACATAATCGCTACATCACATTGACCAATGGCATACGACAGATTGGCTTGGTTGGCACTGAGGGCCTCGTAACCGGTATTCATCTGCGCCGTATAGGAAAAGATATTACGACATGCCCAATATGCCTCAAAAATGGCAAATAACGTGTCCTTGGACACTACTTGGGTGCAGTGGAACGTATCGGCTTGCATGACTTGCCCGTCCTCGGTGCGCATATACTTGACGAGCCCATGCTCCATCTCCGCCTTTTCGTAGATGGTAACACTGTCAATCTGTTGGGTTTTGGAATAACGCATGAACGATGTAGCCGCCTGCGAGGAAAGGGTGAGGGTCAAGAGACCTAATAGAAGAAATTGTTTCATTGTTTTGTTGGTTTATAGAATGCGCTCTTTGGAACGCTACAGTTGATACGATATTATAGTGGGTCCACGTCAATGAGGATTTGTACCCCCCGACAGGCAGGGAGCGATTCGATGAACTGAATATGCTGTATAAGCATGGATTTTGCCCGATGAATAGACGCTTTTTGCTCGATACGGAGGTTGAGCTGACGTATATGCAACCGTTGCACTCGTGCGACAGAGGGTGTGATGATGTCGGTGATACGTGTGCCAAAGGCTTGCTGCAAACGTTGCTGCAAGAGGGTAACGGCTGTCAGTAAACGCTGTTGGTCCGTATGCCGTAAGATAATCGAGATTTGCCGATGAAAAGGCGGAAAATGGAAGGTTTGTCGTTCGGTAATCTGATTGCGATAGATTTCGTCGGTAGCGTGTTGACAAACGAAGGTAAAGACGGGATTGGTAGGGTCGAAAGTCTGAATGATGACTTCCCCCTGTTCGCCTTTTCGTCCAGCACGTCCGCTGACCTGCTCCAACATCTGGTATGCGCGTTCGTAACTGCGGAAATCGGGCTGCGCCAGCAGGTGGTCGGCATTGAGTACCGCCACAAGCGAAACATCGTCGAAATGGAGCCCCTTGGTAACCATCTGTGTACCGATAAGTATATCTACCTGATGTTGAGAAAACGAGGTGATAATGTTTTGATAATCATCTTTTTTGCGCGTAGTGTCCAGATCCATACGTGCTACCCGTGCCTCGGGGAAGAGTTGCTGTATCTCCTCCTCCAGCCGTTCGGTGCCGAACCCATGTTGTTTCATCTCTCCTCCACATTCGGGGCAGGTAGCCGGAACGGGTAGAGTGGCACCACAGTAATGGCATGTGAGTTGGTAGGGCGTGCGATGTAAGGTGAGTGCCACATCGCAGTCAGGACATTTGGCAATGGTGCCACATTGAGTACACTGCAGATAGGGCGCATAACCGCGTCTGTTCTGAAAGAGAATGATTTGCTTACCGCGTTGCAGTTCGGTACGAATACGCTCAACGAGGGGGTCGGAGAAATGTCCGTACATCTCCTTGCGGTGGTACTGCTGCTTGAGGTCAATGAGGGTGATGTGTGGCAGTTGGAGTCCTTGGTATCGCTGTGTGAGCGTGACATAACCGTATTTGCCGCATTCGGCATTGTAGCGCGACTCAACAGAGGGGGTGGCTGTACCTAATAATATATGCGCGCGCGCGTACTGCGCCATCACGATGGCAACCGAACGTGCGTGATAGCGTGGGGCAGGTTCCTGCTGTTTATACGATGTCTCGTGTTCTTCGTCCACGATAATGAGTCCTAAATTTTCAAATGGCAGGAAGATAGCCGAGCGTGCCCCGACAATGAGGCGTGGGTGAGGGTCCAGCCGTTGCTGCCGATAGATCTCCATACGTTGTGCATCGCTGATACGCGAGTGATAAACGCGCAGTTGCGAACCAAAGACATGCTGCAGACGGTCGGTGAGTTGGGTTGTGAGGGCTATCTCGGGAACGAGGTAGAGTACCTGATGTCCCTGCGCGAGTTGGTCGGCTATGAGATGGATATAAACCTCCGTCTTGCCGGAGGAGGTGACGCCTTGCAGGAGTACGGTATCGTGACAAGTGAACTGCTGTGTGATGTCTTCGTATGCCTTCTGCTGCGCCTGTGTAAGCGGATGAATGGGCTCCTGTTCATCGGTAAAAACAGGCAATTTGACACGCCTTCTTGTGGAGTCCGCCATCGAGTAATGATGGTCAAGGGCTTTGGCAGGGAGTGCTGCCGCCATGACATCACCCAGTGGACAGAGGTAGTAATCGGCTATCCATTGCCACAGTTTGATCTGCTCGGCCGTGAGTATGGGGAAGGGGTCCAGTGCCTGTATGATGTCTCGCAGCCGGATAGAAGGGTATATCGGGGCGTTGTGGGAAGACAGGACGATACCGACAGCTTGCTTGCGTGCCAGCGGAACGAGTACACGTGTGCCGACCTGCGGACACGGCATCGACTCCGGCACGCGGTAGGTGTAGGTACCCTGTATGGCGAGGGGAAGGATAATATCAACGTATGAATTGCCGGTATTCATCGAGGGTGAAGGGGTGATTGAGCAGTTTGAGGTTGGTCTCGGTAATGGGGAAGATGATGGCATTGAGTTGCTTGAGCAAGATGGCCAATTCGGTGTTCTCCTGCAGGAGCGACATATACCACTGCGCCTCCTCAATGGACTCAAATCCGGCAATCTCAAGGGCGGATTGGGTTGCCGAGAAGATGGACACGGCTTTCAGGTCAAAGTCTTTGATGAGGAACTGTGAGAAGTTGTAGAGTGCCACTTCGTAAACGAGGTTGTTGAGGTGCTGTTCATCGTTAGGAATGACGATATAGACAAAACTCGTTTCATGTAACTCGGTGGAGAAAGCCGGTATGGTGTCCGTAGGTTGGTCTTCCGTAGAAACGGCTTGCCGTTGCTCGGTAAGCGTAGATGTGGTACCGCCTTTCTGTGCTTCCATGCCCTGTCCCATCATAGCCAGCATATCTTTTGCCATTGCGGAGAGTTCGTTCTCGGGATAGCGCGTCACCATGTCTTGCAGGCAAGTGACAAATGGCTGCTGCCCATCTGTTTTGGCGGTGGCGATGGCATTGAGGAAGAGCAAGCGTGGCATAAGCGGAGAGAGTGGGTAGTTGGTATCGGCATAGACCTTGTTGACCTTGACGGTAGCATACGCATTCTTGCGGTATGCCTGATAGGTGGCTTCATAGAGCGAGTCCTGCTCGTTGGCCATACGTTGCAGCGACTCAAAGTAATTGGGGTCAGCCACTATCTTGGCCTGTGCAGACTCGGGGTAACGTGTGAGTATGTCGTTGCGATAAAGGGTAGCTGCAGAGTCGTTTTGGGTACGCAGAGCGTACAGGTATTGGTCGTAGTAGAGTTCCACCATGCGTTCATCTTCGGGGAAACGTTGGCAGAAGTCCTGCCATGTGCGGTAACTGAGTTCGGCATCACCCACCTTGTCGCGGTAGAGGAAGATGAGGTGATAGAGCGCATCAGCGATGAGGGCATTGCTGACGGCATAGTCTTCGGGCGTTTGTGGGATTTGCTGCAAGTAGAACTCGGGTTGCAGGTGGTCCAACTGTTGCTGTGAAGTTGAGTCGTTGTTGAGAAGCGTAGAGTCGGCTGTGAGAGAGTCAAGCATCATGCCCTCGTTGGAAGACATATCGTCGTTCTCCATCATGAGCCCGTTGGACACCGATGCTTTGCTAAGGCGCCGCCAGTTATCTTCCAGCGGTCGATTACCCCACTGACGAATGAACTCCTGTTTGCCGGAGCGCATGAGTTGGGGATTGTAGAAATACCAGTTGGCTGCTTCGCCTGTTCGGTTGCCCACCATACGGCTGAGGTCCACCGATTGCAATCCGCCCCGTTCGGCATTCAGTTCGTCCTCACGTGCCTGTTCGGCCTGACGGATAGAGTCCTGCCGTTCCTGCTCCTTGATGTCGGCAATGAGACGGTTGATGATTTCCAGTTGTTCGTCGCGTGAGAGCGTGCCCAAGTGCTGGAGGGAGTCCTGCAGTTGCACGGTCTCTACCTCCACAACCACTTCGTCCAATACCTCGCTGCGGTGTGAAACACGCGGATAGTCGATATGTTCGGCAGAGAGGAGTTGAGTGGCCTCCTTGTAGCAAGGCGAGGCATGAGTATAGTCGTAACGATTGTAGTAGAGGTCTCCTGCCTTGACGAGAATAGCCGCTTTGTCGTCCCCGTTTTGTGTGGATTCGGCAATGCCTAATTCGTAGTATTTAAGGGCTTGGACGGTATCTCGGTGTGCGAGGTAGATATTGCCCATGGTGCCATATAGTTGGTCGAGGTGGTCACGGTATTTATAGAGTTTGACCATCTGACGCAGTTGTTTGAGATTGCGTGTGGTATCTCCTGCCAATTCGGCATAGCGAATACGTGCATTGAACTCCATCTGCACATCTTTGGGGTGGAGCTGGAAGGTGCGTTTGTAGGCACTGCGTGCCTCCGCTGATTGTTTATTGGCCTGATAGAGTTGTCCCAATACATATTCAAAGCGCGGTTTGTACTCCTTGCGTCGCTCGTCCTGCTTGGCGACTTTGACATAAGGAATGGCCTCTTTGTAGTGCTGCCCCTTAATGAGAATATCCGCCGAGACGGCAGAGTAGAAGGGCTCGTTTTTGCGCTTGAGGTCGTCCACCTTGACCTTGCTGAGTACATCTTCTGCCTCATATATCCAACCCATCTCGCCATACGCCCGTGCTACCCACAGTTGGCACATAGCCATCAGGTTGGGGTCGTTGTCGTAGAGTTTTTCCACGTAACGGAAGGTGCCGACAGAGCCGAGAAAATCACCCTTGTGGAACTCACTCTGACCGAGCATGAACCATGCACGATAGAGTTGGCTGTTAAACTCCTTGCTCTTGAGCCAGTTCTGGTACTTGGCATTGTCGCGTTTCTTCGGGTTTATTTTTGGTCGTGCCTTGATGCCGTGCAGTTTGATGGACTTGCGGCATTTCTCGATGGCTTGGTCCATCGCCGATGCAGATGCTTCGGCGGCTGTATGGTCGCTGACGGGATAGAGTGGCAGTATGTCGGCAAAGTTGTCGGAATGGGCATTGTTGATGGCCTCCATACCTTCTTGGTAGGAGCGCTCGCCGTTGAACTGCACATTGTGAATGACCTTGAGTTCATGCCACGTGCGGGAAGCCCCCGTATTCTTCTGGGTGGAACAGGCGGTCAACAGGCAGACCGAAAGAGGTAGTATGTATGCAAGATGTTTCATTTATTGAAGGCCTTTGATGTGGCTGGGAGCAGCAATGAAGTCTTTGAGGTAGAAGGGCGTAAAGTATGCCATTTCTTTTTCGTTCAGTCGGGCATAGCTGGGCTGTTCGGCAAGGGCTCCCATGACGGTTGCACGAGGTACGATATTGTCGATGAATACGCATTTTTCTGCAGGTAGGACGGCTTGACACTTGGCAGCACCGTCGCCGAAGTAGCAGACGGGAGACGAGGGCAGCCATGCGTCATTCTCCACCACCTGTGCCATGATTTCGGACCGACGTTTGGGTGCGCTGCCGTCATAGTCATAAAGGGCAGTATAGACCTCCATTCGCCGTGCGTCCAGCATAGGCACCAAGGTGCAAGGCGTAGCAGGCAATAGGGGTTGTGCTGCAGCGCATAAGATGTCGAGTGTCGGAATAGGAATGAGGGGAACCTGCCAACCATAGCATAGTCCTTTGGCGGTGCTGAGTCCAATACGCAGTCCTGTATAACTGCCGGGACCTTCGCTGACAGCCACAGCATCTGCCACCCAATGATTGCGGTTGGCTTCGGCTATGATTTGGTCAATGAAGGTGGGCAACAAGGCAGCATGATTGGCACCCTGCATGTGGATGCGTTCAATGACAGGTTGTCCGTCTATACACCAAGCGGCGGAGCAAACCTGCGTACTGGTTTCGATAGTTAGTATGTGCATTTGTTCAATTACGTACGGTTACGTGAAAACAACATTGTTTATATTCGTATTTGACATAGATATGTCCGGCTCGTTGCTGGTTGAGGAGCACTTGCCCAAGCACCAGTTTGAGGTTGTCGTCAGTCATGGAGTCGGTGGTCATGTTGGGCTGGTCATAGTGCCAATACCCCAAATCAAAAGTCGTGCCATAGTTGTGCGCCGAGTTGGAGATGGAGTTGGGATTATGCCGTTGCAACCGCTTGATGTCCTCTTGTGAACGGAGTACCGACGTGACGCGGAAACGGTAATGCGGTAAGTCGTTGCGTGCAAGTATATCGGCAAACTCTGCCCCAATCGAGTCCAAACGCCGAGCAGCGGTAGGTACCAAATACGGCAACGAGTAGGTCAGGTCCTCCACCACATAGTTTTGGTTGGTGGCGATGTACTGCAATTGCCCTTTCATCTTCTCGGCTGCAGCACGATTGGCAGGACCATGTTGAAGTCCTATGCTCTGTGCAGCAGCGAGGTGCAGGTCGTTGCGGTCTCTGAACTTCTGCGAATACTTGAACGAGCGTCCCCGATAATAGACTAAATGCCGTTGCGGAGCCGGTGCCATATCTGTAGCAACGGGTGTGTCAGAGCCATCTGATAGGTCGGACGTTTCCTCCATAACCGATGACTCGGCTTGTTCGGTAGCGTCCTGACAGGTCGGCTTCGATGAGGTATGTTGTGGTAGCACGATGATGAGCGTCAGTGCCACCATTGCCCAAAGCGTAACAAGCAGTTTTTCGTTGATGTCTTTCATTATCTACGTGAAGAGGAAGAGGCAGCACTACTGCGTGAGGTGGATGAAGAGGATGAAGAGGATGACGTTGTAGCGCGAGAAGACGTTGTGGCGCGTGAGGGCGTAGGCGATGTGGTCGTGCGCGTGGTGGCAGCACCACTGGTGCGAACACGGCTGGTTACCGTCGTAGTGGGGGAAGAAGACGTGGTCCGAGTGGCAGCGGTGCTACGAGTTGTCGATGTCGTAGTAGCCGGTTTGGACGTGGTTGTAGTAGCAGCGGTGCTACGTGTTGTCGATGTCGTAGTAGCCGGTTTGGACGTGGTTGTAGTGGCTGCGGCGCTACGTGTAGATGCCGTCGTAGTAGCCGGTTTGGACGTGGTCGTAGTAGCTGCGCTACGTGTAGAAGCCGTTGTTGTAGCCGGTTTGGATGTGGTTGTAGTGGCAGCCGAACTGCGTGTAGGCGTAGTTGTGGTGGTTACGGTAGCGGCCTGACGAGCGCGCACATCGCTGGCGTTATTGATACGGCCGGAGGTCGAGGTGGAGGAACCGGCAGTACGACGGGAGAACGTCATCTCAGGGTGCTGCGTGCTGTAGTCATTGCGGCTCATGGTACGGATATCACGTTCGTAGTTCTCATAACGGCACTGGGTAGGATAGGTCACCTTGTTGCAATAGTGATGGTTGGTCATATAGGTGGTGATATATGCCTGATAGTGGTTGAGAACGATAGGTGCCGGACGGTGGTAGCAAGAAGGATAGTGGTTCCAATACCATGGTGAGGTATAAGGACGGTAGTTGATTACCACAAGGCGGTTGTAGATATATGGCGTGGTGGTGAACACCGGCTGAACGATGTACTTAGGTCCATAAATGAAGGGGTCGCCGATGATTTGTACACAGGCCTTGGTCATCTGCATATAGGGAATCTCGGCCACGAGAGTAGCCACGTCTTGGTAGATATTGGCGCCAAGTACGGCTTGGATCAGGAAAACGTGGTTGTAACCGTTGACGGTTTCCAATACACGGAGATAGTCGATGTATCCGTCACCGTTCAGGTCCAAGTTGGACAACATATAGGAAGAGTTGTTGAGCAGTTGCTCAAATGCCTGTACGGAATTGGATTGTGCGAAAGCAGCTCCCACGGCTTGCAAGTCGAGATAGAGGGAGATGTCTTGGGTAATGGGTGTTACGGTCGTCGTGGTGGTGACGGTGCGTACTTTAGGCGTTGTAACGGTGGTGTAAACGGGTACAGGGTTGGTTACTACCACAGCAGGAGTAGTAACAACGGGTGTAGAAACAACGGTGGTCTTAACCGGAGTAGGTGCTACAGTAACGATGCGTGTGAGACATCCGGTGAACAACAGTGGCAAACTTGCCAAGATAATGATTTGTTTTTTCATATTACGATAATTTTAATTGGTTGCAGTTTAGTCCATCACGCAACGGCACGGATAGGTCTTGCGTGTTTCGGTGTGGAAAGCATAATAAATCTTGACACCAACGCTGAGATAATTGGCTTTGGTTGCATAGGTGTCGGTGAGTGCGTTGACCCGAATGTCGGGTACGGGGTACTCGGTGTTAAGGATAGGATCCACGTCAATGAGTCGCTGACGGGGAGGGCGGTTGGAATAGTTATTCCAGATGGTGTAGTCGCAATAGGCATTCACGCCCATTCGGTCCTGCCAACCGACATGCCATTCGTAGCCCACTTCGAGTGCCAGTGCCGCGTTGAGATTAGCCATATTGCCATTCTCTTTGCCGTGATACTGGTAGTCCTCCAAGCGTCCGGTGGCGAGGTAGTCGGTAACGGGTACCCAGAAGTCGGGGTAATAAGCCGTGATATGGGCTTCGGTAACGTCTATATGCCGCTTTTGGAAGAAGGGCATGAGGAACTTGCCACCGAGGTTGATGGTAATCCCATGCGAGATAAAGGATAGGAACAACGGTACTTCCAATTGGATTTGGTGCTGATGTTCGCGATAGGTCTCGGAGGTGATGGTATAGTCCATTTCTTCGGGGTAATAGTCTATATTGATATACTGCTCCTTGTAATTGGGTAGTGAATGATTGGCTCCGGCATAAGAAAGAGAGGCTCCTATTTTAAGTCCGAGAGCCGTTTGGTTGGCAATCGCGCCTCGGATAGTGTAGGCAATGTCAATACCGGTGGCAAATCCGGGTAAATTGGAGAAATCCCCATCGGTTTTGTACATGGCTATACCAGCGTGTGCCCCAAAAGTGAAATCGTGTGTTTGCGCGCGTAGAGTGGTGAAGTACGCCAAGCAGCATACCACTAATAAAATAAGATGTAAACGATGTGAACGCATTATTGTTTGATTAAATAGTGTAAAACGACATTATCTTCTTCGGACAGTATTTGAACTTCAAATAATCCGGTAGCGGGATATGTATGGAGCAAATAATCCTCCACCCCGATGGTATTTGTTTGCATCAGCATCTGTCCCGTGATGGAATAGATGCGAAGATGGGTGAGTATATTGGGGTTGAGTCCTGTCAGATGAATCGTACCATTGATAGTAGTTACATTGGGGGAAAGTCCTATTTCCCGTGCCGGAGAGGATGGCGAATAGAAGGAAATAACCTCGGTTCTCCACATACCGGAACAGTTAACGCCTTCGGGTTGTAACAAATCCACCCACGCATAAAAAGTGCCTGCATTCTGCAAGTTTTGTTCCAATGTGAAGGAATACCCATCCCCCAAATAGGTATCTTCGGGGTCGTTAGCAATGGGAAATTCGAGATTGTCAGGATCTCCTACTACCCGATACCAATGCACTCGCTCAGGAGCGAGGGTATAATTCATCTCGGTGGTAATCTTTCTCACATTTAACATAAGAATCCAATCATACCGATTGACGAGAGGCAAATTGGCAAAATCTCCGCACTTATCATGGAAAATAGCCGTAATGACGGTATCACTGACGACTTCAATGGAGCGGGAGAGCTCGGTAGAACCATCGGACCATTGGGCAAAGATAAAGTCATCAAACGGCTGCGCTGAGAAGTTGACCCATGTGCCACATACCACCTGCTTGGTAAAATCCTGTGCAGGACATACTATCCAGGCAGTTAGTAGCGCAATTATTGATAAAGTAACTCGTTTCATAGACATAGTTGTTGATTATTCTCCTCCCACCTTACCTTTGCCAGAATCATTTGACCGAATAGTAACGGTGAAGATAAGTTGCTCCAAAGTGGCGGTAAGGTCCATATCTTCGTGAATCACGAATTGATAGGTCTTTTGCGTGGTAAACTCATCCGAAGTGCCCGTGTTTATCCAGTGGACAAATTTATAGCATTGGTCGATATTTGTTACGGATATTTCGACTACATCGCCATAGTGGTATTTGCCACCTTCATACGGACTGGGAGTTTGGGTAACGGAACCAAATCGTTCGTCTATCGTCAGATTGACAGAGAATAAATAGTAGATGGTATCGTACACAGCAGTATAGGTTTCTTCGCCTTGAACCGCTCCTAAACTCTTGTCCCATCCGCGGAATACGTATTCGCACGTGTCGTTGCCAGGACGTTGCGGAATATCTTTACCACCGAATCCGGGAACCAAGGAGCAGGTGTCTAATTTAGCCCCATAATCGAGGTGAACCGTAGTTAATTCCGTTCCGTCCCAATTACTGAAGATAACGTCATAACTTCTGCTTTTATTCAGGTAGACGGCCGTATATTCCAAGGTCGGAGTGGCTGCCGGTGCAGTGGGTTGTACGTTGGGCGACCATCCGTCAAATGCGTATATATACTGCTGATCTTCAGCCCGTGACGGGTCGGCAGGAGGCACGATAGCTTGACCATATTCCAGAGTCTCTCGTTTGAGTACGGTACCGTCCCAATCATAGAAAATGACGACGGTGGTGTCTATTTCAAAAAAAGCTGTAATGACAGAGTCTTTGTTAGGAACGAATGTTCGGGTTGATTCGGTACTGCCATCGCTCCATTTGACGAAGTGATAGCCTTCTAAACTTTGTGCACTGAACGTGATACCCTGACCGCAAGCCGTGTGGAGCGTGACTTCGTCTTGCATGTCATATCCCCAAAGGGGAAGCAGACAACTCAATGCAAGAAATAAGGTAGTATATTTTTTCATAGATGTGTTAGTTTTAATTGTTACTTTTGGGGTGCTGCAATCACTTCTCCTCCAACAAGTCCTGTACCGTGTTGATTGACACGCAGGGTTACGGTGGCTTCTGCAGGTCTAAAGATGGGATGCACGGTTAGATTGCCGCCATTGATGGTGAGAATGCGTGGATTGTCGGTATTGCCATCTGACCATTTTTCAAACGCGGTACATCCCTCGTCATGCACATAGACGGTGATTTGGTCTCCGTCCACATATTTGCCGGTCTTATCACTGCAATCGTCCATTTGGAACGTAACGGTTCGATTGGTCATGCCCGTCACATTAGATGTCCGTTGTTTGATTTGATGATTGCAATTAGGATAAAGATGTACATCAAAGTTGATAATTACTTTTACAGAATCCTCTCCTTCGCACTGCCCAACGGCTTGGAAGGATATATCGTCCAGACCAAAGTCATTTCCCTCGTAGTTTGCATTTTGGTTCTTGATGGTTAGTGTGGCGGTCGTATTGTTGCCACTATTCCAAATCTCGTAAAATTGTCCCCATAATCCTTCTTTGTGAGGCGATTCGGTAACAGCACCCAATTGTACTCCGTTTACGAAGAATTGGAATTGGGTATAACCGTATTCAAAACTTGACAACAGCGATATAAACCATGCTGAGAAAACATATGTTGTGTTAGGGTGTACAGATACCGTTTGTTCCCACAGCCTTTTATTACTATCTTTAAAACCGTCCCAAATCATAAATGCGCCCGTTTCGTCACCGACTGTATGGTCGTATTGTTTTTTGGGCTGCCATGCTTCGTCGCCACTCCATCCTCGTTCATCCGTACTGGGGAATATCATGAATGTACCACAACATGCTTGATTAGAGCAATTCATGGTCTCTATTCCGTCCGTAGTAAAACCGGTGTTTCCTTGAGAAAAGTCGCCATTTACCACCAAATCATCATCCATGCTGCCATGGCTCTTGACATAGTACATTGTGGTTACTTTAGGGTTGACTTCCGGATTGGCAGAGGTTGCTCCCGTTAGTGTGGGGTCGGCTACCCATTCGTAGTAGTCAGAACCGGAGGCATGTAAGGTGGCGGTTTCGCCGTAATTGATGACGACATCTTTTCCGGCATCCACATTCGGTTTAGGCAAGATAGATACCAATAGCATCTCGTCTCCGTCCGAATATGCGCCGGATTCCGTAATGTGCTGTCCGTGCCAATCATACGAATCTCCTTCACACAAGGTATAGGACTCATATCCGGGTTGCTTCTCCAGCACTTCTACATCCAATGTAACTACGCTGTCGCATCCGTATTCGGAAGTAAATTCAAGTATCTGATGTGTATCTGTGGTGTATTTGACACCATGATAGTAGAAATAATCCCCTTTGAATATGGCTGCATGTACTCTGCCCGTATCCGGTGTGTTGCTACATACGCCGAGTATCAATGTACCAATGGAGTCACAACCTACGTCATTGGGTATAGTGTCGTGGTAGGTACCTTGCTCTGTGTATTCCTTCCCAAACCATGTATAACTGTGTCCGGGCGCAATGGAAGTAACGGTTTTGGAGAAAGTTTCTTTACCGTTTACGATTTCGACATGCTCGTAATAATCAAAAGATGTATTGCCGTAATTGTAATATTTGATGTACACATCTTCTTTGGCAGGCCACGAGTAGGTTTTTTTATTGCCCTTGTAGTTGATAAAACTAAACGGCTCACCATGGCAAATAGCGCCTTTTACCTCTCCTTCCAAGACGAGTATTTCAATCTTTGATATACAGCCCTCGGCAGAATAGCCGATAGTATCAAAATAGATGCCCGGTGCGGTGTAGTCTTTGCCATGCCAGGTATAGACATCTCCTACGCCTTCTCTAATTCGAGCTTTTTGGTAGGTGTAGTTGGGTTGGACACATTTAACGTTGATATAAAATTGATATTTTTGTCCGCCAATGGTTTTACTGGCTGGTTTATAGGCATCTTGTTTGATGTTGTTTATTTCAACGATGAGTTCCCCCTGATATTCGTAACGATAATCTGAGCCGTAACATGCGCTTTCGTTCACATTGATATATTGTGTTTGAGCGTATGCAACACTGGTTAGAGAGAATATCCAGCAAAATAAAAAGATATGAAAATAATGTTTGCCAAACATGTTTTAATTATTGATGTACAAGGTATCTTAGAACTATATTATCCTCATCCGATAACACTTGCACTTCATAAATGCCGGTGTTAGGATAAGCAGTGAGCAGGTATTCTTCAGCACCGATGGTACAATAGTCCATCAGTAATTGTCCTGTAACGGAGTAGATGCGTATCGTGGTGGATATGTCGGGATTGAGTCCGACTAAGTGCAATATGCCACCCGGATGGATTGTATTGGGCAGTAGTCGGATTTCACGTTGTGGAGTATCGGTTCTGACAAAAGAAATCAGTTCGGTTCGGGATAGTCCATAACACTCCAATCCATCGTCTTCCATAAGATCAACAACTGCGTAGTAAACACCTGTTTGTTGCAGGTTTTTGTCCAATGTGAACGAATAACCTTCTCCCAAATAAGTGTCTTTTGGGTCGTCCGTAGAGTCCAAATCGTCCACACTATCCGGATCACCTACAACACGATACCAACGAACTCGGTCGGGGGATAAGGTGTAGTGCATTTCTTCCACTATTTTGCGTACGTGGAGCATGAGAATCCAATCGTACCGATTGACGAGAGGAAGGGCTGCATAGTCTCCACAGTTTGGTGCGAAGAAGGCGGTAAAGATAGCGTTCTGATAGACCTCAATAGTGCGTAATGAATCTTCCGATTCATCATTCCAACGCACAAAGTGGAACCCGTTGATGGGCTGTGCGTTGAGTGTGATTTTGTCTCCGCACTCGACGACGCGGGTAACCTCCTTGGCAGAGGTTACCGCAATCGTGAGCAGGAACACTATGATTAAACTATATCGACGCATTGATTTTTTGTATTAACTGTAAGTATACTATAAGTATACGATGAGTATACGATGAGTATAGGATGAGTATACAATGAACGAACGATGAACGAACGATTAGGGTTTCATAATATCTACATCACCCATGGTATCAGGATCTGCAATAACAGTTACTGTGAAGGTCTTCTTCTCGAACTTAGCTACGAGCGATACATTGTCTTGGAGTTCAAACTCGTATGTGAGGTCGGTGCTGACAGCTGTACCATCTAAGTCGTCTGACTTGAACCAGCCAACGAATTGGTAACAAGCATCGTCAGCTTCAGCGGTGAGAGTAACTGTAGATCCGTAGTAGTATTTCGTACCGGAAACAGATTCAACTGTTTCTCCACCATAAACAACGGAGCCCGTGATAGTACCTGCAAAAGTAGGATCAACAGCATAGGTAAGGGTGTATTGGTTAACCACAGAATCCATTACAGCATAGTAAGCAGTATCGTTCTTAGCAGGTTGCATACCATTGGTATAAGTATAGGTTGCATCACCCCAGCCCTTGAAAGAATAGGTGTATTGTTGATTGGCCGGCTTGATGGCGATTTCCTTATCTTCCGGGAAGGTAGGTGTTACACCGTAATCGGTACTGTCCTTAACGATGAACGTACCATCATATTGATACCATTTAATCTCATACCGGTTGATTTGGAAGATAGCGCGGATAGTGGTATCCGATACAACCTCAATCCAACGTTCTGTCTTGCTGTAGTCGGCATGGTCCTTTGTCAAGTCGCTCCAATACATAAAGTGTTGACCTTCTTTGGGTTGGGCTACGATTTTGACTTGGTCACCGCAAGTGACGATAGAATCTCTTTGTGCAGCAAAGTTAGCGAACATGGTTGTGGCAGCGCAGAGTGCCACGATGGACAAAAATAGTTTTTTCATAATGTTTTGTTTTTAAAAAAGTTAATAAATAAGTTAATTTGAATTAGTTAGTTTTTGTTTGTTGATTTTGATTATTTTTTGAGTTTATTTTGTTCATTTTTTTACGGTTTCATAATATCTACTTCGCCAACGGCACCGTTGTTGGACTCTACATGAATGGTGTATTTGGCTCGTTCGAAAACAGGTGTAATAGTTAGGTCTGAATTTCCCATAGTCATGATTCGTGGGTTCTCGGTGCTACCATCTGACCAGCGGACGAATTTGACGCACGGGTCCGTAGCATGTGCCCGAATGGTAAGTTGGTCTTCGGGTTTGTAGTATCCTACTTGGTCGGTACAATCAACGCCTTCAACGTGATAGGTTACTTTATGTGTCTGAGCGTCTTTGTTGCGTGTTTGAATGGTATGATTGCAATGGTCATAGAGGTCAATGTCAAAGTTAATGGTTACTTTAATGGAGTCTTCTGCAAAGCACGGTCCAAGGGCTTGGAAAGAAATGTCGTCTATACCAAAGTCATTACCGGATCCGTTGATATTTTGGTTTTTGATGGTTAATTTGGCCGTAGTGTTGTTTTTACTATCCCACAACTCGTAATACCGTCCCCATGAGTTACCATCGTGAGGCGATTCGACTACATCACCTAATGGCTCATCATTGACGAAGAATTGCAGTTGTGCCCAGCTGCCGTACTTGATACTGGTGTGCAGAGAAATAAACCATGCCGAGAAAATATAGTCGGTATTTGGGGTGACGGTTACTGTTTGTTCCCATAGAACTTTGTTATCTGTAGCAAAACCATCAATTAGCATATAATTTCCTGAACCGCTGGTGTGGTCGGTATGACTTCCTGCTCCGCTCCACATATTGTAGCTGTCGTTGCTGATGATGTACTTACCGAATACACCACCGGTGGTTTCGTATGTACATTCTGTAGTAAAGCCGGTATTTCCTTGCTCAAAATCGCCGTTGGCAACGACATTGTCGGCAGCACTATTGTAACTCTTAACGTGATACATAGTGGTAACAGGAGGATTGGCAACGGGTTGGTCTGACCACTCGCTGGAGAGGTAGTCAAGCGGCTCCCATGAATAGTAATCGGCTCCCGTAACGGTTAATTGGGTGGACTCGCCCAAATGAATAACTTGGTCAGGACAAGTCTCCAGTTGTGGGTTAGGCAACATACCGAGGTGCAACGTATGCGAGCCATGGGTGTATGTGCCGGGCTTGGAGAGCGTCATACCGTACCATTCGTATGTATCTCCCTCGCAAATGGTAGCAGCTTCGTGTCCTGAAGGAACGGGTTGAACGGTAAGGTCAAGAACGGCTACGCTGTCGCAACCGTATTTGTTGATAAATTGGAACTCATCGTGAGTAGATTCGATGTAGCTGATATTGCGATATTTCCAATAATATGTATCGCCTTGATTGATGACGGCACGTACATAGCCGGTGTCAGGCACATTGCCACAAACACCTAATGTCAGCGTACCGATGGTAGCAGGACAACCTGTTTCGTTGAAAATCGTGTCGGTGTAGATGCCTGTTTTGGTGTAGGTCTTGCCGAACCACGAATAGGCCTCTCCTTGGAAAATAGTGGCTGATGTTTCTGTTTGTTCCGGCTCTGCTCCAATGATAGTTTTTAATCTAACGGTATAGTTATAGGTTTTTCCATCGGCTAAGGTTACCGATCGGGTAATGGTTTCTTGGTCGCCTTTGGTTGTGTAGGTTTTTCCGTTTTGGTCCCATGTGAATGAACCGCCATAGCAAATGGTGGCAGTTGTATCGGCATTCAGCGTGATTGTATAAATCTTTTTTGGGCATCCTTCAGCGTAATATTCCGTAGTGTCCAAATAGACGCCGGCTTGTCGATATGTTTTGCCATTATACTCATACGAACCACCGGGCAGTTTTAGCGTTGAATTCTTGGTACTCCAACTGATTGATTTGCCTGTACAATCAAGGGCGGGCTTTTCGGCAACAACCAATGTGTATGTTGTCGAGGCGGCTTCGTAATCGCCACATGCCCCTTGTGTAGCAGTAATGGTGGTTTTCCCTTCGGCGCCGGTCAGATGTACTGCACCGGTAGTCGAATTGATTGTTGCCACGGAGGTGTTGGAAGACGAATAGGTAATAGGACAGGTTAAACTCAAGGACGATGATGCCGTATAAGTAAAGTCCGCGTCTGTGGGCTGCTTGTTTACTGTGGCACCGTTGCTCAGATTATTCGACCAAATTAGGCGATTAGTAGGAGTAGATGAAGCCAGTGTAACACGCACACCAAAAACATAAACGGTCTGATTATTTCCTATTTGTTCTGATGCAGTATGTCCCGCTACATCAACACCTTTTACGCTCCTATAAATACGTAATGTTTGACAAGGTGAGTTCGAAAAATCGTACACCCACCAGTCCGCATTAGCGTAACCTTTGTACAATGTTTTTGCGTCTAACAAATAGCATCCGTCCGCTTTATTATTCTGTACACTTTCTTCCCATGTCAGTACAACCGGTTGGGCCGTAGCGCCGGCGTCTTTGTTGGTTGCCAATAGGAGTTCAACCGATTCAATCAAAGAACCGTTGGACGTTACTTCAAAATAATAGTCAGCAGCACTTTTTGCAGCGCCGGCCAATTGTGCATAATATACAGATTCGTTTTGACCTGATGCTGCTGCGGCACTAAGGGAAATGACTGATCCGTCATCTGCCGTGGCAGTTGCTATTACAGCATTGGCTGAAAAAGAGCGGGTAAATTCCAAAATTTCCGCATCGTACGCATATACGCGTCCCCACGAAGCTAAACAAGTTAGCAAGAGGCAAATACTATGTAGGTGTTTGCAGTGCATATGTTTTTCCGTAAAAAATTTTAAGTGCACAAAGGTACGAAAAATTTTTGAATTGTGCAAATAAAATACGTTTATTTTATAAAAATGCACAGAAAGTGTCAAAAAAAAGATATAATGTTCCTTTGGAGCAGATACATAATGTGCTGTTGATAGAATCAGCAGCACACAAGTTTTAAGAAGGCGACCTTATTATGGAATAGTGCTAAATATTTATTATACGATATGTCAAATATCCGGCATATACTAAAAGGAGCAATGCACCGTGCCAACGTTTAATCTCGTGCTTATTGGTGCTATAAACAAAAGCCATCACTAAAAGTGATGATATGGTTACCATAGCGGCATCTAACCACAATCCCGGATAGATGGATAGGGGGTGAATGACGGCACTAGTACCCAAAATGAAAAAGACGTTGAAGATATTAGAACCGATAACATTGCCAAGTGCCAAGTCGCTATTGTGTTTATAAGCAGCGATACACGAGGTTGCCAATTCGGGTAAAGAGGTGCCTAATGCCACGATGGTAAGTCCGATAATGGCATCGCTAACGCCTAACATGGTGGCAATGGAGGTGGCAGAACGAACAATGGCTTCTCCGCCAAGCACCAAACATGCCAAACCAACCACTATGAGCAAAATGGCTTTTGGCATGGACGTTAATTTGGAATTTTTCGTCTGTTCATCGGTATTTCTACGGGCGACATGCAGACTATGCCACATAAAAACAAGGAAGCATAGCAATAGCACGGTTCCGCCTATTCCGGAGATAAATCCACGTTGAAAACTGAATGCCCCAAAGTTACCCCAACCCAAACAAACGGGTCGTGTATAGGTGGCAAAAAAAAGTACTAACATACCTGCCAACAGAGACCATGGAATATCAAACTGACGCGCGGATTTTTCCGATGAAATGGGGAAAATTAAGGCAGTAAGACCTAATATGACAAAGACATTTATCGCATTACTGCCCAATATGTTGGTGATGGCAATTTCCGTGTTGTGTTGGGTGGCTGCAATGGTGCTGACAATAAATTCCGGCATAGACGTACCAAATGCCACCACGGTAAGACCGATGACCAAATCACTCACTCCTAATTGCTTAGCAATGGCACTCGCTCCGTCCACTAACCAATCGGCGCCATAGACGAGTAATACGAAGCCAATGATGATGGCAATACTTGCTCCAATGGGGGTTGCAAAAAAGGATAAAAGGTCTGTCATAGGTCTGTCATGTTATGTTGATGTTATGTTGCAGACAGGTTTTTTACACGTTGAAAAGGAAGTGCATGATGTCACCGTCTTGCACAAGGTATTCCTTCCCTTCCACTCCTAATTTGCCGGCTGCACGGCATGCAGACTCGCCGCCAAGGGTGATAAAGTCCTCGTATTTAATGACTTCGGCACGAATAAAGCCCTTTTCGAAATCCGTGTGAATAACGCCGGCGCATTGGGGTGCTTTCCATCCGGCACGGAACGTCCATGCCCGAACTTCATCGCTACCGGCGGTTAGGAAGGTGCGGAGGTTGAGTAGGGCGTATGCTGCTTTGATTAACCGATTGACACCGGATTCTTGCAGTCCGATTTCTTCGAGGAACATCTGCCGTTCCTCGTACGTTTCCAATTCGGCTATTTCGGACTCTATCTTGGCAGCCAAAACCAATACTTGTGCATTCTCGTCCTTGACGGCCTCGCGTATGCGTTCCACATATTCATTGCCCGTAACGGCTGCCCCTTCGTCCACGTTGCATACGTACATAACGGGTTTGTTGGTGAGCAGGCACATCTCTTTGGCTGCGGCTTCCTCTTCCTTATTATCCAACACGACCGTGCGCGCGTTTTTGCCTTCGGACAGTGCCTCTTTGTAACGCAACATAACGTCCAATGCCAATTTGGCTTGTTTGTCGCCTCCGGCTTTTGCCTGCTTCTCCGTTTTTTGAATACGGGACTCAATCGTCTCTAAATCTTTGAGTTGCAGTTCTGCCTCAATGATTTCCTTGTCGCGAACAGGGTCAATAGTGCCGTCCACGTGTACGATATTGTCATCGTCAAAGCAGCGCAGGACATGAATGATGGCATCGCAGTCGCGTATGTTGGCCAAGAACTTGTTGCCCAAGCCCTCTCCCTGACTGGCCCCTTTGACCAATCCGGCAATGTCCACAATCTCAACGGTGGTGGGAATGACACCGCGCTCGGGGTGACATAGTTCTCCCAATTTATTCAAGCGTTCATCGGGAACAGTGATTACTCCTACATTGGGTTCGATGGTGCAGAACGGGAAGTTAGCCGACTGCGCTTTGGCGGAACTCAAACAATTAAAAAGGGTCGATTTACCCACGTTGGGCAAGCCCACAATACCACATTGCAAAGCCATAAAGTGTGTAATTTTTGACAAATTTTATGCAAAGGTACAAAAAAATTTGTATATCTCCAAAAAAAGTAGTAACTTTGCACAAAATAAGTCAAAAAATTAACATCAAAAAATAGCATTATGAAAAAGGCATTAAACAAACAAACGGCTCCGAAGAGTGTTATGCCGGAGCGCATCATTCAATTTGGTGAAGGTAATTTCCTGCGTGCATTTGTAGATTGGATTATCTGGAATATGGACGCCAAAACCAATTTTAACGGTTCGGTGGTGGTAGTTCAACCGATTGAGAAGGGTATGGTAGATTGGCTGAACGGCCAAGATTGCCTGTACCACGTTAATCTGCAAGGTCGCTTGAATGGCGAGGCAGTCAATTCGTTGGAGCGCATTGATGTTATTTCCCGTGCTTTGAATCCTTACAGCCAAAATGCTGCCTTTATGGCATTGGCAGAGCAGCCGGATATCCGTTTCGTGATTTCCAATACCACGGAGGCAGGTATCACCTTTGATCCTAATTGCAAGTTTGCAGACGCACCTGCCAGCAGTTACCCGGGTAAGTTGGTTCAACTGCTGTACCGCCGCTACAAGACCTTCAACGGCGATCCGAAGAAGGGCTTGATTCTGATGCCGTGTGAGTTGATTTTCCTGAACGGACACCACCTGAAAGAGTGCATCTTCCAATATATCGAGTTGTGGAAGAATGACCTCGGTGCCGACTATGCCGGATTCAAGGAGTGGTTTACCAAATACAACTATGTTTGCGCAACGCTGGTTGACCGTATCGTTCCGGGCTTCCCCCGCAAAGATATTGCAGCCATCCAAGAGAAAGTAGGTTACAATGACAATTTGGTTGTTCAAGCCGAGATTTTCCACCTTTGGGTTATTGAAAAACCGGAGAACATGTCAATCGAGGAGTTGCGTGCCGAGTTCCCTGCTGACAAAGCCGGTTTGCACGTGCTGATAGCCGAGAGCGAGAAGCCCTATCACGAGCGCAAAGTAACGCTGTTGAACGGTCCTCACACCGTATTGAGCCCAGTGGCTTACTTGAGTGGTCTGAACATCGTTCGCGACGCTTGCAACCACGAGGTAATCGGTCAATATATCCACAAAGTACAATTTGAGGAGTTGATGGAGACGCTGAATTTGCCGATGGACGAACTCAAACAGTTTGCTTCCGACGTGCTGGAGCGTTTCAACAACCCGTATGTAGATCACGCCGTAACGAGCATTATGCTGAACTCCTTCCCGAAGTTCGAAACTCGCGACCTGCCCGGCTTGAAGGTTTACTTGGAGCGTAAGGGTCAGTTGCCGAAGGGCTTGGTATTAGGTTTGGCTGCTATCATCACTTATTACAAAGGTGGTGTGCGTGCCGACGGTGCCCCTATTGAGCCGAACGATGCCCAAGAGATTATGGACCTGCTCAAACAACTGTGGGCAACAGGTGATACTCGCAAAGTGGCAGAAGGTGTGTTAGGCGCTACCGATGTGATTTGGAAAGAGAGTAAACAAGACCTCAACACTATCCCGGGCTTGACCGATATGGTAGTAGGTTTCTTGAATGATATTCAAACAAAAGGTATGTTGGAAACCGTTAAATCGATTCTCTAATGACGCAAGTTTTGAAGATTAATCCTGCCGACAATGTGGTTGTAGCCATTCAGCCCCAGTCGGCAGGTGCTGTTTTTGAGGTAGATGGTCGCTCGGTGACCGTGCTGGAAGATGTACCGGCAGGGCATAAGATAGCCATCTGTGATATCAAAAAAGACGAAAATGTAATTAAATACGGCTTCCCCATCGGTCATGCCAAGGAGGATAAACCGGCCGGCAGTTGGATGAATGAGAACAATATCAAAACCAATTTGGCCGGACTGCTGGAATATAGTTATAACCCCAAAGATGTGGTGCTGACCATTCCCGATGAAAAGAGGACTTTTATGGGGTATAGACGCAAGGACGGACAAGTAGGTATCCGCAACGAAGTGTGGATTATTCCAACTGTCGGTTGTGTGAACGGCATCGTGAATAAATTGGCGGAGCGTCTGCGCGAGGAGACCGGTGCTACCAATATCGTGGCCTTCCCGCATAACTACGGTTGCTCTCAGTTGGGTGATGACCATGAGAACACGAAAAAGATTCTGCGCGATATGGTACACCACCCCAATGCCGGTGCCATATTGGTAGTGGGATTGGGTTGTGAGAATAACCAACCCGATGTGTTTGAGCAGTTCTGCGGTGAATATGACCACGACCGTATCAAGTTCGTGGTTAGTCAAAAGATAGAGGGCGATGAGGTGGAGTATTGTATGCCCATTCTGCGTGACCTGTATCTCAAGACGACCAAAGACAGACGCGAGCCGTGTCCGATGAGCGAATTGCGTGTGGGCTTGAAGTGCGGAGGTTCCGATGGATTCAGCGGAATTACGGCTAATCCGCTATTGGGCGTGTTCAGCGATTGGTTGGTGGCACAGGGTGGTACGACGGTGCTGACAGAGGTGCCGGAGATGTTTGGTGCAGAGACTATTTTGATGGACCGTTGTGCCAATAAGGAACTATTTGACCAAACTGTTTCGCTGATTAATAACTTCAAGGATTATTTCTTGAGCCATGGCGAGCCGGTGGGTGAGAATCCCAGTCCGGGCAATAAGGCAGGCGGTATATCTACGTTGGAAGATAAGGCCTTGGGTTGTACCCAGAAATGCGGTAAGTCGTTGGTACGTGGCGTGATGGAATATGGCGACCGTTTGGAAACAAAGGGTCTCAATCTGCTGAGTGCCCCGGGTAATGACTTGGTTGCTGCCACGGCGTTGGCTTCTTGTGGTTGCCACATAGTGCTGTTTACAACGGGTCGCGGTACGCCGTTCGGAACGTATGTGCCCACGATGAAAGTGTCCACTAACAGCAATTTGTTCAAAAACAAACCGCAGTGGATAGATTTTAATGCCGGCGTAATCGCCGAAGGCGAAAAAATGGACGACGTTGCCCAACGTTTTACAGAGTATGTGTTGGCCGTTGCCAATGGTCAGGAGACCAACAACGAGAAAAACGGATATCGCGAGATAGCTATCTTTAAGACCGGTGTTACACTTTAAGTACATCTTAGATTTATTCTTTCCGAGAACCTGCCCGACCTGTGGGCAGGTTCTCATTGATTCTGACCCTGTTTGTGCGGATTGTGTTCGCCGTATTAGCCGTACCGAACAGGCGTTGAATCGCGATAATGAGACGGAACAGTTGTTCTCCTCCAAGCGCCACTTTGCGTGGGGCGGATGTTGGGCGTTTTACCGTAAGGACTCGTCTTTTCAGCAACTGATTCATGCCGCCAAGTTCGGTGCGATAGCCAATCCGCTGATTATGCAGCAGTTGGGTCGGGTTGCAGCGATGGAGTGGGAAGAAACGGGCTTTTTTGAGGATATAGATGTGATAGTGCCCATACCGTTGCATCTAAGACGGCTCAGACAACGCGGGTTTAATCAGGCAGAATATATTTGCAGGGGTTTGTCTGAGGTGCTGAAAATCCCGATGGATACGGAGCATTTGACGCGAGAGAGGAACAATAGACATCAGTCCCGATCTACCCGGGCGGAACGGCAGCAGCAGGTGCAGCAGTTGTTTCGTGTCAACCATCCGGAGGAGTGGTATGAGAAAACCATTCTGCTGGTAGATGATATTGTGACCACGGGGTCCACCATAGGTGCTGCGATAGATGCCTTGCAGGAGGTATATGGCTGCCATATCGTGGTGTTTGCGTTGGCAAAAGCCAAATAATAGTTACTTTTTTGCAGATAAATTTGCATATATAATAAAAAAGCTGTACTTTTGTACGCTTTTTCTAAAAGATAGTGAAGCAATGACTAAAAAGTATGATTTCCTTATCATCGGCGGCGGTGTTGCCGGTATGAGTTTCGCACTGAAAGTAGCGCGAGCACAAAAGTACAAGATTGCCCTTTGTTGCAAGACCACGTTGGACGAAGCCAATACGGCGAAAGCGCAAGGTGGTATAGCCAGTGTGACTAACCTTTTAGTAGATGATTTTGACAAACACATCCACGACACGATGGTGGCGGGCGATTGGATTAGTGACCCTGCTGCCGTGGAACAGGTGGTAAAGAATGCTCCCAAACAAATCATGGAGTTGGTAAATTGGGGCGTCAATTTCGACAAGAAAGACGATGGCGCTTTTGACCTGCATCGCGAGGGAGGACACAGTGAGTTCCGTATTCTGCACCACGCTGACGATACCGGTGCCGAGATACAACGCGGTTTGATGGAGGCCGTTCGTCACAATCCGTATATTGATGTGCTGGAAAATCACTTTGCGGTGGAGATTATTACGCAACACCACTTAGGCGTTCGTGTGACACGCCGTACCCCTGATATTGAGTGCTATGGTGCGTATATACTAAATCCGAATACGAAAAAGATTGATACCTACTTGAGCCGTGTTACGCTGATGGCTACGGGTGGTACGGGTGCTATTTATGCCACTACGACCAATCCTGATATTGCTACGGGCGACGGTATAGCGATGGTGTATCGTGCCAAGGGACAAGTGCAAGGTATGGAGTTTGTGCAGTTCCACCCCACCGCTCTTTTCCACCCGGGTGAGACCCATCCTGCCTATTTGATTACAGAGGCGATGCGTGGATACGGAGGTATATTGCGTCTGCCCAACGGCGAGGAGTTTATGCAAAAATACGATGAACGATTGAGTTTGGCTCCTCGTGATATTGTAGCGCGTGCCATTGATAATGAGATGAAGATTCATGGCTTGGATCATGTGTGCTTAGATGTGACGCATAAGGACCCCGAACAAACCAAACACCACTTCCCCAATATCTATCAAAAGTGCCTATCCATCGGAATAGATATCACCAAGCAATATATTCCTGTAGCCCCGTGTGCCCACTATATGTGTGGCGGTATCAAGGTCAATTTAGACGGAGAAAGTTCTATTCATCGCTTGTATGCTGTGGGAGAGTGCAGTTGCACGGGTTTGCACGGCGGTAACCGCTTGGCAAGTAATAGTTTGATAGAGGCGGTAGTATATGCCGACGTTGCGGCTAAACATAGTTTGAGTGTGATAGAGAACTACGATTTCCACCCCAATATACCTGACTGGAACGACGATGGCACGATGTCCAATGAGGAGAAAGTGCTGATTAGCCAAGATATGCGTGAGGTGGGACAGATTATGTCCACGTATGTGGGTATTGTCCGTAGTGACCTGCGTTTGCGCCGTGCTTGGGAGCGGTTGGACCTGCTGTATGAGGAGACGGAAGACCTCTTCAAGCGCGTGAAAGCCACCAAAGATATATGCGAACTGCGCAATATGATTAATGTGGGGTATCTGATTACCCGTCAGGCCTTGGAGCGCAAGGAAAGTAGGGGCTTGCACTATACGATAGATTATCCGAAAAATCCCAATAATAACACCCAAGAAGTATGGTAAAAGCCATTGTGCTGCATAGTGTCGTGCCCGTGCGACGTGAACCGCAAGAAACGGCTGCACAAGAGACGCAATTACTCTTTGCAGAGACATGTACTATTCTCAGCGAGTTAGACCGATGGATAGAGGTGAAAAATGACGCTGACGGGCAACGTGGCTGGGTGGATCGCAAGATGCTGACGCGCCTGAGTAATGCCGAGTGGAAGCAGGTGCGTGAAGCCAATTATGTGGCACGTGTCAAGATGCCGATGGCGTATGCGTTGAGCGTGAATAACGGACAAACTCTTCCTCTGACTGCCGGCACGTGTTTGCCGAATTATCACGAAGGTCAGTTTGAGTTATTGGGCGTGCCTTTCCGTATAGACCCATCTATGGTGGCTGCTGAGCCAATGGAAATGACGGAAACGAATTTGTTAGAGACGGTGCGTTTTTTCCTGAATATACCGTATTTGTGGGGCGGTAAGAATGCGATGGGTTTGGATTGCTCCGGTTTTACACAAGTGGTGCTGTCGCTGTTTGGCCATTCGCTGCTGCGTAATGCAAGCGAGCAAATTCATCAGGGTCGAGCGATTAAGTCTCTTTCGTCAGCCCGTATGGGTGATTTGGCATTTTTTGACCATGAAGACGGCAAGATTAGTCACGTGGGGTTACTGTTGGATAACGAGCGCATTGTGCATTGTAGCGGTCGCGTGAAGGTGGAAAAAGTCGATGAAAAGGGCATTTTCTCTGTGGAGAGTGGCAATACCTACACGCACCATTTAGTGGCTATTCGGCGATATTTGTAGATTTCAAAACTATCTCATTTTACTACCGAGGGGATTATAGAGTTTCCCATTGTGGAGGATGAAGATTTGACCATTCTTTAGGAATATGCCATTCGGGCATTTTCCGTCTTTTGTTTCTCCGATGTTTGTGGATATGTGTGCCTCAGGGTTGACAGGGACAATAGGAGGCGTTGGAATAACCTCGTCGCCACCGCCTTTGAGTTCGCCTTGATAACCAAGGGTAGCAAAATCACCTATATAGACATGTAACGGTGTGCCGTTGGCATCTAAAGTAGATAGCACATAATTATATCTCGAAGCAACGT
>JAKSNJ010000013.1 GCA_024399965.1 Paludibacteraceae bacterium | reverse complement strand
CAGATGTGGGGAGCAGAAAGTTTTACTTACACAACGCAAGTAGCAACGAAAGGTAAGGCATATTCTTCCTCTTCTTTGTCTACTTCAACGCTGCTGCCAGACAAGGTGACTTATTATTCATATGCTAAAAATACAGCTAGTTTGCAAAAAAATAAAGTTGTTGCTTATCGCATGTCAATTGCCTTTAAGACTAATTCCGCATGTTCCGTTACGGCAACTATTGGTAACAATAGTAATAAGAATGTTACATACAAATTATATTCGATTAAATCTGCTCACTATGATTTGATAAAAGAGGCGTCTGCATCAACTAGTGATATTACTGCCGTTTATAGTGCCACACAAAATCAAGATGCAAAAGCATTGTTTACGGGTATAAAAAGTAATGATGACTCACGTCAAGCTTTGTGGTGCTATGATAAAACTGAGGGTGGTTCGTCGCTTCTTTATACTTCATCATCGTACACTACATCTAAAAGTAATACTACGGATATTCCAATTTATTATGATGCCGATAAAACAACTATTCTCCCAGCAGGAACATATATTCTGTGGATAGATTGTAACTCTTCTTCTGGAAATACTATAGATGCACTCACTTTTACCTCCGCAGGTTTTTCTATCACTTATGATTGCGATGGTGCAGAATCTGGCTGCCCTGAAAATGTTTCTACGACTATGGCTTTGCCAAATCCGTTGCCTGCAGCCCCTATTAAAACGGGATATACTTTTGGTGGTTGGTTTACCGATGATGATTTTGCTGCTGAGCACGCAGCAGTAGCTGGTGCTTCTTTATCTGCCAACACTACTCTCTATGCCAAATGGACTGCTAAAACTACTACGATTAACTTAAAGGCAAATGGCGGTAGCGCTGATGGTACTGTTACAGCAACTTATGGTCAAAGTTTACCTTCTTTTACTGCTCTTTCTTACACTGGTCATGATTTGCTCGGCTATTTTACGGCTGAAACGGAAGGAACCAAGATAATTAATGCAGATGGTTCTCTAGTGGCTAATACAGATTATGCAGATGCTGATTCTAAATGGAAATCAGAAAATACTCCATTGTCTCTCTACGCTCAATGGCAAGTAGAAGCTGCTAAACACGCAATTTTTTATGACAACTTAAACGGTGCGAGTGTTGATGGTTATCCCACTCAATATGCCGAAGGCATTGGTGTTGCCTCTTTCGCTCCTCTTGCAGATACTGATGATTTCCACTTTACTGGTTGGAGCCCTGCTTCTATTGACGCTACGGCTACTGATGATCCGTTTGTGGTTACTGCTCAATGGTCGGATAAATTTACTGTCACTTATAATGCCAATGGTGGTAGCAATCCTCCTACGGATGCAAACAAATACTATCAAGGTCAAGAGGTTACTCTTGCTGCTGCAACTGGCATGACTGCTCCCACTAATAAGGTATTCAAAGAATGGGTTTCTGATGATGTAGCTATCTCCGAAGGCAAATTCGCTATGCCTGACAAAGCCGTAACTATCAAAGCTAAATGGGCAAATGGTCCGTTGGATATTATCCGAATTGATTTGACAGGTCAAACTACTTTTGATGTAACAGGTATCATTGGCGGTACAGGTGCTGTTTATAAATTAAGTAGTTCTGCTGATGCTAGTGGTGGCTATAAATTGAATGATGGTACTCTTTCGTATATCGGTGTTACTCTTGCAGAAGGTTATTTTCAACCGGGTGATAAAGTAATCGCATATTGCACAGGGGCTGCTAGCAAAAAAATGTCTGTGTTCTCAGGAACAACAGATGCCTCTTTTATTGGGGATAATTCAGCAAACTGGGTTGTAGGTGAGAATACATTTACTCTGCCCAACAATTTAGGTAAGAATATCAATTCTATTTATCTCGTTCGCACAAGTACTTATGGGCAAAATCCATTTATTAAGAGTGTAAGAGTAGTTCGTGAAGGTGTTGTGACGTATGCTGTAACATATTCTGCTGGCGAAGGTTCGGGTGATGTACCTGCTTCTTTTGAACTTATTGAGGGGAAAAAGTTCATCGTTGCTGAGGGCTCAGACATGACCCATCCTGAAAATATGGATTTTGATTATTGGTCTGTGTCTGGTATTACGGGTGTCACAACAGCAATGCCTGAAGATGAACTTACAATGGGCACTGCCGATGTCACCCTTACCGCTCAATGGAAAGAACACGTTACCAGTACCGATGCCACGCTCAAAAGCTTAAAAGTAAATGGCAATGATGTTGAATTGCAAGAAGGCGTGTTTGAATATAGTTATACTTTGCCTTTTGGCACAACTGATATTCCTACCGTTGTTGCTGTTGCTAATGATAACTATGCTACGGTTGCTGACCCCGTTGTTTCTTTAACTCAGGCAACTATTACAGTTACTCCCGAAAGTGGTGAAGGCGATGCAAAAACCTATACCATCAACTTTACGGTTAAACAAACTCTTGATTTGGAAATGGTGTGGGATAAGAGCAAGAAACGCTGTGATGGTACAACTCCATCTGCTGTAGTAAAGAGTACGGATGACCCAATCAAAAATTATCTCTCTATCTCTTTCACTGGTGGTGGTGCAGAAGGTTCTTCTTTGAATACATCCAACAATGCAGATGGTTCTTTGACTATCACAGCAAAAGACGGATATGTGCTTGAATCAATGAGTGGTTTCTTCGGTAAATTGCAAGCAAATTGCGAATACTCAATTGATGGTGGTGCGCATTGGGAAACCATCACCACAACATCAACGAGTGGAGACAAATGTTATTCTGACATTTTTGCAGATGCAATTGCAAAATCATTTATCCTTCGTAATACGGCTGCTAATGGCGCTTGGATTCGCAATATGCAGTTGGCTATTGCAATAGAACCTGCGAAACACAACATCACCTATGAAGAAACTAAAGAATCTGATATGACCGCTTATCCTACATTCTATTACGAGGGTGTGGGCATTGAAGAATTTGCTGCTTTGAATGATGTTACTGGTTTCCATTTTGATGGTTGGAATCCTGCTTCTATCGCTCCTGAAACTACTGAAGATGTAACTGTTACTGCTCTCTGGACGCCCGCGTATGACGTGATATATAAATATGGTGAGGAGCAAATTGGTAGTGAAGCTGTCATAGACGGTGGTCAAACTGCTAAATATGCTGACTTCCAAAAGCAACCAATGAAAGTATTTGCCGGTTGGTATTCTGACCCGTCTTGCGAAGATGCTTACGCTGTTGAAATGCCTGTTTCTGTTACCGAGAATACCACTTTCTATGGTAAATGGAACATCGCTTTCGCTCAAACGATTGACTTTGAAGCTAATGCAGGAGCCTCCTCTCTAGATGAGACTTTCTGGACTTCTAAAAATTATGCGATGTCTTCTACGACAGGTGTTTCTTGGGATAATAATTCCAAATATGCCGACAAGGGCTTGAAGATTAAGAATAATGGTACTAAATTGGAATTCTATGTTCCTGCTAATAAACTGATGATTTTTAAGGTCGGTTCTACTAGTGGAGCTAAATTCGATGGTACTGCTTTGACCACAAGCACATCTAATGTGGACTTCTTTAATGTAGTATATGATTATGCTACTACCGATAAGAAGCATACATATCAAACAACTACGGGTAATTATAATATACTAAAATCAGTTACTATTACTGACCCGTTTGTTATAAAATACAACGTGCCCGAAGGTGCTGATTGCGATAAGACCGAAGATACCTTCATTGGTCAATCTCTGACTGCTCCGGATGCTACTATGGAAGGCAAAATCTTCCTTGGTTGGTACGACGCTGCTACAGGTGGCAACTTAATCGCTACTGCTAATGCACCTATCTTCCCAACTGAGTCTATGGAACTATTTGCACAGTTCAGAGACATCAATGTGGAAGCTGTTACAAACTTTGCCGTTACTCCTACCGACGATCCGTTTAGCGTTTCCCTCTCTTGGTCTATCCCGGGTATGGTAGATGTAAGCCAAGCAATGGCTCCATATCAAGCAACTACTGACCCAACAGATGCTAATCCAACATTGACCGTTAATGCAGATGGCTCTGTAGATGTTACTTGCCAATTAGGTCAATATGGCAACTCAGGTGTTGGATTCCCCATCGCAAGTGGTGTGGTAAAACAAATCTCATTTGAGTATAAAGTAGATTTGCCATCTAGCGACTGCTTCGTTTGGGGTGGTGCTGGCGTTGAAGCCGTCAAAGTTAATTGGCAAGGTAAATCAACTGGCAAACTGACTGGAGATAAAGCTGATTGGACACTTGCTCAATGCACTATGCAGGAAAATTATTGGGAAGGAGATATGCATACTGATGCTGACAATCAAGTCGCTATCTATGTTAATTCAGATGGCACATACACCCAATCCTTCTCAGTTCGCAATATCCATTATTTGATAGAAGGTGGTGAGAGTAACGACAACCAAAAAGTAATCGTGGTTCGTAAAGCTGATGAAGCTTCTACGGGTGTAGATGATGGCGAGAAGATTTACGAAGGTACTAACTTCTTTTTCCAAGACAATCTCACCGAGGCAGGCACCTATTATTATACTATATATGCCGTTGGTCCACAAGATACCTACGTGGCTTCTGAACCGATTAAGTACGAATTTGCTAAAATCCGTGACGGTCTTACCAATGGCAAACTGGTTACAATGTGCCAAGCACAACCTATTGCTAAGATGTGGGGCGGTGCTGCCTTTGATGTAGAAAAGAAATACTCTGTTGGTATCGTACTTATCGAGGCGAACATTGATGAAGAACCTCTCCAAGCTGGTAAACCTTATGCCGTACTAGCCGAAGCTCCTGAAATCTATGTTCTCTATGCAGAGGGCGATGCTGCTACAATAGTCGCAGAAGCTAATGGTCTTGTTGGTAACTTGAGCACGGCTAGTGGAAATCTCGATGTAGAGGGTGATAACTCTTATATCTTCCTCGACAACCACCTCTACAAAGCAAGTAAAGACAATGGTAACTACGTAGCTCCTGACCGTGCTTATCTCAACTACGATAATGTAGAGGATCATAGCGAACTAGCTGCTCCTACACGCCGTCGTCTCTCGATGGGTGGTGCTGAACGCGGACAAGCTACCGGCTGGGACGAATTGATGATGAATAATGGTGCAACCAAATTCATTCGCAACAATCAACTCTTCATCATTCGTGACGGAAAGTTCTTCAACGCTCAAGGTGCCAAGATGAGATAAATACCCAAAAAATCGGGTGCAAACTTGCAAATATCAAAAACTTTTTGTATCTTTGCACCCGATTATAGAAACGACTATGAACACTTCTCTACATACTCAAAAGAATATGCCCGTTATGGATACATCTTCTATGGGGGCTGGAATGGTACAGCAGAAATACTATACTGCTGATGAGGCAATGACCTTTTTAGAACCGCGCATACGCGCAATGTTTTGTTGAGAAGAAATTTAAAGCATAAATTATTTAGTTATGAAAAAACAATATCTGGCTCCTAAGAGCGAAAAAGTAAATTTAGATCCGCTAATGCTGTCCTTTGGTACAGAGGTAAACATTAGTTTTGGAGGTGATGCTCCTACTGGTGGAGGTGGTGATGCCCCTGCCCGTGGTCCAAGATTTATCTAATAGTGTTTGTTGTATAACATCTATTTAGAATCTTTATTACCAATAGGGGCTCGCTGCTGCGAGCCCCTGTTGGTATCTTATATGAGAAAATCATATATAAATATCAAAAAAAAACGAATAATGTTTGCATATATGAGCAAAAAGTTGTATCTTTGCACACGATTTTGAACATTATAAAAATGAAACGTACCTTATTACCCAAATATCAGCGTATGTTGACTACCTTAGGAAATAGCATACGAATGGCGCGCTTACGCCGAGATTTGAGTTCCGAACAGATTGCGGAACGGGCAGGGATTGCCAGAAACACACTCATTAAAATCGAACATGGCGACGAAGGAGTCGCTATGGGATATTACTTCCGCGTTTTAATCGCCCTGAACTTGGCGGATGATATTTTGCTGTTGGCAAAAGATGATGCGGTGGGACGTGCCATACAGGACGCACAGTTAGTAATAAAAGAACGAGCAAGCAAAAAAAATAGCCACGTATTATCATATCCCACGAGAGGAACAACTGCGTAAAACTCCTGCTTTTCACATATAAAACATAAAAAAAATGACACCAAAGGAGGCATTGCAGACATATTACGGCTACAAGGATTTTCGCCCACTACAGGCGGAAATCATTGATAGCGTCCTTGCCGGACGGGACACCTTGGCACTTATGCCAACAGGTGGCGGTAAGTCTATCTGCTTCCAAATACCTGCCATCGTGCGCTCTGGGTTATGTCTCGTCATCTCGCCACTTATCGCTCTTATGAAAGATCAGGTGGAGAACCTTCGCCAACGTGGCATACAGGCCGCTGCTATCTACAGCGGTATGCGCTTGGACAAACAGCGCATCGCACTTGATAATTGCCAATTCGGGCCCTACCGCTGCCTATATGTCAGTCCCGAACGCTTGCAGAATGAGGATTTCTGTCGGCGTCTCACACAACTGCCTATCACTCTCATCGCTGTGGACGAGGCACACTGTATATCTGAGTGGGGCTACGATTTTCGTCCGTCATATCTCAAAATAGCCGAGATACGGGATACTATCCGGTCATCGTGCATTGTGCATTGTCAACCGTCAACCGATGCGGTTCCTATCTTGGCCCTCACCGCCACCGCCACACCCGACGTGGTCGAAGATATACAGCACCGTTTGGCGTTCCGTCAGCCCAATGTGCTCAAGAAATCGTTTGCCCGTACTAATCTCAGTTATGTGGTGCGCTATTGTCGGGATATGTCTGACAAGATAGCCCAACTGCAACATATCCTCTCCTCTGTGCAGGGTAGTGCCATTGTCTATGTACGTAATCGCAAGCGTGCCGAAGAACTGGCGGAACTACTGCACACTTCTTTCTACCACGCCGGTCTGTCTGCCGAGGAACGTGCCCGCCGGCAGGAAGCGTGGAAGAACTGCCACCCCTCTCCCCTCTCCCCTCTAAACTCTAAACTCTCACCTATCAACTCTCAACTCTCACCTATCAACTCTCAACTATCAACTATCAACTCTCAACTCTCAACTATCGTCTGCACCAACGCTTTCGGCATGGGAATAGACAAACCCGATGTGCGTCTCGTCATTCACTTCGACCTGCCGGACACCTTGGAGCAGTATTTTCAGGAGGCCGGACGTGCCGGACGGGACGAACAGCCCGCCTACGCTGTCTTGCTCTATGCACCCGAGGACAAAACAAAAGCCCGCAAACGTGTACACGACAACTATCCACCTAAGGAATTTATTGAAAGCGTCTATCACAAGACCTGTGATTTCCTTTGTGTCGGTGCCGGTAGTGGACTTGGGCACAGCTTTGCCCTGCATCTGGACGAACTAATTCGCGTCATGCACCTGCCTCTCTTGCAGACCTATTCTGCCCTGCATATCTTATCACAAGCCGGATATATCGACTTTGAGGACGAGCAGGAAACACAACCGCGTGTGCGTTTGGAGGTTTCCGCTGCTGAACTACAGCGCTATACCTTATCGGTTGACCAGTACAACCTGCTACAGCTCCTTATGCGCCAATACCCGGGTATATTTACCGACTTGCAGTATCTGCACGAGGAAATAACCGAGTCCTTACATACCCAACTGAGTGACCTTGCTGCGCGACATATCATCACTTACCTGCCACGCACCAAAGCTGCGCGATTTACGTTTGTCAAGGAACGACAAACCGATATCTGGCTCTCTCCGGAAGTCTATGAAAAGCGCGCACAGCACTATACCGACAAACTGCAATCTATGATTGAGTATGCCGAGAACACACGTTTCTGCCGTTCACAACTCTTACTCTCGTACTTTGGGGAAAATGATGCGCCCTGCTGTGGCAGTTGCGATATCTGTCGCGCGCAACGTTAACCGACTTAGCGCGTAGTCGTCCAATTCACACCAATCCACTGCCTTACATCCTGCTATTTCCGGCAACTGCTTCACTTCTTGCAGTAAAAAACGTGCATGCAGACGCTGGTGAGATAATTGGTGTGTCAGTTCTGCAATACATTGCTTTGTTTGCTCCTTCTTGCTTGCCTTCCACATAGATTCATCTACCTCTTCTAACGGAAACTCCCACAGGTGCTTCCATATATCGTTGCCCATTCGTTGGTGTATCAGTGTCTTACCCGCGTATATATATAAGGTGTATATCAGGTATCGGTCTCGCACTTTGGGACGTGGCTTGCGTACAGGCAGCAAATCTACCGTATTATGCTGATATGCTTGGCAATAAACTTGCAGCGGACAATGTTCACAGTCCGGGTGTTGAGGTACGCAGTACAAAGCCCCGAATTCCATAATAGCTGAGTCAAACTGCCGAGGGTGTTGCCTGTCCAGCAGTTCTTCTGCTATACGATGAAAGTGTTTCTTGCCCTGTGTTGTATCAAAAGCAATATCTGAATCGGTCAGACGTGCCAGTACACGATACACATTGCCGTCTAAAGCAGGGTGGGGCAGGTCATACGCAAAAGCTGCTATCGCCCCTGCCGTATAGTCCCCTACACCCGGCAGTTGCCGCAACTCATCAAACGTGTCAGGAAAAACATCATTCGTTTTATCGGAGTGCGCGGACGCACCATCGTGCATTGTGCATTGTGCACCGTCAACTACATATTGTGCAGCTTTATGCAGATTACGTGCACGCGAGTAGTATCCTAATCCTTGCCATAAACGCAGCACCTCGTCTTCTGACGCTGCTGCCAATGACTGCACATCTGGAAAACGCTCCACAAACCGCAGGTAATAATCCATTCCTTGATCCACGCGCGTCTGCTGCAATATGATTTCCGAGATCCATATTTTATATGGGTCACGCGTCTCACGCCACGGCAAAATGCGGTGGTTGACATCATACCAAGTGGTCAAATCTCTATAAAAAGAGTCCTTATTCATCGTTTTGGAGTGCAAAATTACAAAAAAAAACACAAAAAATGAATTTTTTTTGCAAAAAACTTTTGTATTTCAGAAATTTATAGTAACTTTGCATCCAAATTCGGCGTAGGAAAAATTTTAATCATTAGAATATTATGACAAAAGCAGAACTTGTGAACGAGATTGCTATCCAAACTGGTTATGATCGTGTAACTATTTTGAACGTATTGGAGTCGGCAATGGTAAATGTTAAGAAGTCCGTTGCAGGGGGTAACAATGTATATCTCCGTGGCTTCGGTAGTTTTATAACCAAGGTGCGTAAGCAAAAAATCGCTCGCAACATTACAGCTAATAAATCGTTGGTGGTTCCTGAGCACAAAATTCCTGCCTTCAAACCTTCTGATGATTTCACCGATTTGATGAAATAATATATTAACTCTATAAATTTTTACTTTTATGCCTAACGGAAAGAAACATAAGAGACATAAGATGTCTACGCACAAACGTAAAAAACGTTTGCGCAAGAATCGCCATAAGCATAAGTAAGGTGCCACTCGCACTTTAGTGACGCTTCGGCGACTATTATTTAACTTGGCTTTGTGGCGATAAATTACTTTGGGCGCAAAGTAATTGGCTACAAGGCCTTATTTTTTTAATGTATTGAATTTATGAAAAGCGAACTATTTGTGGACGTACAGCCACATGAGATTGCTATCGCATTGACCGAAGACGGCCGCTTACAGGAAGTCAATCGGGAAAAACGGGACGAAGACAACTTTGCCGTAGGAAATATCTATTACGGACGTGTCAAGAAAGTGATGCCCGCGCTGAATGCAGTTTTTGTGGATGTAGGTTATGAAAAAGAAGCTTTTCTGCACTACTTGGATTTGGGCTCCGAGTTTCTTACGCTGCGTGAGTTGACCAAAAAAGCAGTGAGCGACCGCCGAAAAATGCCTTCGCTTACTACTATTAAAAGGCAACCTTCCGTGGGAAAAGAGGGACAAATAGCGGACTTCTTACACGTTGGTGACCAACTACTCGTACAGGTCATCAAGGAACCTATCAATACCAAAGGACCCCGCCTTACGGCCGAATTGAGCATAGCGGGACGCAATATGGTGCTGATTCCGTATGCCGACAAGGTAATGGTTTCCTCCAAAATTAAGCGCGAAAGCGAAAAAAGCCGTCTCAAACAACTGGTTCAGTCTGTCAAACCACAGGGGTTTGGCGTAATCGTACGCACCTTGGCTGAGGACAAACGGGTCATGGAATTGGATAATGAACTCAAACTGCTCCAAAAACGGTGGGAGGAGACGATACGCAATCTGCAAGTTCCTAAACAAAAAGCCGTCGTGGACGGAAAAAAGGACACTGATGTGCGACTCGTGGGCGAGGAACCCGGACGAACAATCGGTATCCTACGCGATATGCTCACACCGGACTTTGCCGGTATTCATATCAACGACCCCGAGATGTACGAGCAGGTGCGACAATATGTCGAACTCATTGCTCCAAGTGCCGTCAAGATAGTGAAACTCTACAAGAAAGAGCAACCTATCTTCGATGCCTTTGACATCACGCGACAGATGAAAACCGGATTGGGACGGACAGTCGGCTTCAAAAACGGTGGCTATCTCGTCATTGACAAAACGGAAGCTCTGTTTGCCATTGATGTCAACTCCGGAAGTAAAAAACTTTACGAAGACCAAGAGGAAAATGCGTTTCAATACAACATGTTAGCGGCGGACGAGATAGTTCACCAACTGCGACTGAGAGATATCGGAGGTATCATTATTGTCGATTTCATTGATATGGACGATAAGCAGCACCAAGATCAACTCTTTGAACACATGGTCGCACTGATGAACAACGATCGAGCTAAACACAATGTGCTGCCGCTCAGTAAATTCGGCTTGATGCAAATCACTCGCCAACGCGTGCGCCCCGCGGTGGAAATGAATGTGATGGAAGTGTGCCCCACTTGTATGGGCAAGGGAAAAATCCAACCCTCTATCTTGTTTACTGATCAAGTGGAGGAACAGATTGCTCAACAAACGGCAGAACACGGAAAAGGACTCATTCTTTACCTACACCCGTTTGTGTACGCCTATGCGTGCAAGGGTTGGGTAGGCAATCTCAAGCAGAAATGGTTCCGCCGGTATGGCGTCCACCTGCGTGAAGACCAGAATTTGGGCATGTTGCAAACGCGATTTGTGCAAAAAAGTTAAGAAAAAGGAGCAGACCATTTGGGCTGCTCCTTTGTTGTATCACACAATCAGTATGATTATTTGCTGACTATCATCCATTGCCAGGGACTCATAGTCAGTTGATAGGTCTCCGTCAGTGTCACGTCCTTGCCACACATACAGTGGTAAGTTCCTGCCAATTCGCCTAACGATACGGTAACGGTTTGCTCCTCGTTAGACATATTCATAATAGCGATAACAGTGTTGCTGCCACATTTCTTGCAGCTCTTCTCGCGTACACACGCAAAGATATTGGCATTGTCTGTCTCCAAACGTACCATCTTGCCGCCGCACTCAGGGCTCCATAATGCACTGTTATTGGCACGCAACTCGTTCAGAGATTTATATAACATATATTTCTTACCGCCGTCATACATCAGTGTGTCAATGCAGTCTTTCTCAAAGAAAGCCAAACGGTGGTTGTTACCTGCCGGTTGACCGGTATAAATCATTGGCATACCCGGTACAACGTATGTAAAGGCAGTAAATAACTCTACGGCATCACCCAGACGCTCATATTCAGTGCCGTTCCAACTGTTCTCGTCATGATTGCTGGTGAAATTCATACGAATGGCCTCGGGACGGATAGTCGTGTCGCACTTTTGGAAATATGCCCACAAGTCCTCTACGCTGCTTTTGCCTTGTGCCACGTCATTCATTAGGTGGTGCAATTCCCAACCGTAGTACATATCAAATGCTGTTTCGGTCAACTCTTGTGCCTTATCTTCGTTTTCGGCAAGGGTGAACATATTGGGATACTTGGCTTTGAGTTCACCCATAGCATCGTTCCAGAAATCAGTAGGTACTTCACCTGCTACATCACAGCGGAAACCGTCAATGCCTACGGAATCCATCCAAAAATGCATAGCTTGCTTCATGGCAGCACGCATATCTTGGTTGTCGTAATTCAGTTTGGAAATGTCGGTCCAGTCGTATTGTACCATCAGGTTGCCCAAACTGTCGCGATAGTGCCAGCCCTCATTCTTGGTCCACTCACTATCCGGAGCCGTGTGATTGGCTACCCAGTCCAAAATGACTTTCATTCCTAACTCATGGGCTTTGTTAAGAAAACGCTTGAAATCGTCCATCGTACCAAATTCAGGATTGATTTGGCAGTAATCAATGATGGAGTAATAACTGCCTAATGTCCCTTTACGGGTCAACTTACCAATGGGCTGACAGGGCATTACCCAGATAATATCTACACCACAATCTTTTAACGTCTCCAAACGCTCTTCTGCAGCAGCAAAAGTGCCTTCTTCGGATAGTTGACGGGTGTTCAGTTCATAAATAGTTGCATCGTATGCCCAGCAGGTGTGACGATGCTCTTGGCAGCATTGTTTGTTGCCACAGGCAGCCAGCGTCAATACGCCTAATGCCAATACAAAGAGTTTTTTCATCGTGTTATTATTTAATTAAAAGGGTTATTTTTATTCTTCCCAAGTGGCGATTTCGCTGTGTTGGTCACGAATCATCGTCACGCGCACGTGTTCGTTCATATATACACGTTCGAACATAAGGGTATCGTTGCTGACTTGCAGGGGCAGGTACTCGCCGTACATCAGTGCCATTGAGTGGCGACGTAGATTGATTAATTCGTGTACCTTATTACGGAACTCCTGCTCTTTGTCGCTATAGCCCTCAAAACGCATCATGTGACGGTTATCAGGGTCATTGGCGCCGATTTCGGCATATTCATCGCCTTGATAGATACAAGGCACGCCGGGGATAGTCATATTCAGCACCTCTAACTGGATAGCGCGCGTATAGGCCAAATCGGTGGCAGGACGTACATCGCGTGTCCAACCTGCTTCTTTGGGGTCTTCGTCAAAGCGTACGGCACCATCGGCTAATGAGGCCACACGCACTTGGTCGTGGTTACCGCTGATATTACCCATCGTGTGGTGCGCACCATAGGTGGCAAGGGACTCCAAGATAACGCGGTTAATGTCACTAAACGAACCGTCGCCTGCTATAGCGTGAGTGGCGGTAAAATACACATTAAAATCAAATTGTGCATTCAGCATACCCGATTTGACATAAGTGTTAATCAGTTCCGGTGAACCGTATGTCTCACCTATCATCCATACATGGCGGTTGGGATAGCGTTGTACCATTTTGTGGGTCAGCATACGCCAGTAGCTCTCCGGGATATGTTTGCATGCATCATGGCGGAACCCGTCTAACTCGTAATTCTCTAACCAATATAAAGCACTATCTGTCATAGGGTTACATACTTCCTCTCGCTCCAAGTCCAGAGTGGGGATATGCGTATCAAACCACGTTGTCAAGCGTGCTTCGTCCCACAATTCAAAGTTACGTCGTCCGTCAGGCAAGATAGAATCAGTGTGCCAATCGGGGTGCTCCTGCAGGGTAGGAGCATCGATATGCATGTGGTTGGCTACGTAGTCCAAGATGACGTTCATTTGGTGCTGGTGAGCGGTTGTGAGTAGTGTCTTAAATTCTTTATCTGTACCAAAGCGTTTTTCCAAAACGGTGGTATAAAGTGGCCAGTAGCCGTGGTAAGCAGAGAACTTGGTGTAGGTCATGGTACTATCGTACTTGTTGCCGTTAGCAAAACGGTAGCACCCCCACGCGTCCCACGGGTTTTGGGTAATAGGACTAATCCAAATGGTGGTAATACCTAAACTATCGAAGAAACCATCATTAATCTTATCGGTAATACCTTGTAAATCACCCCCTTGATAATCTACGATGTCCAGCACTTCCGGCGAATTCATTTTCCAGTCGTTCTGTGTGTTACCGTTGTTAAAGCGATCCACCATCAGTGAGTAAAGCACTTGTGATTGGTCATCGTGGCGGGTTAAACTGCCCACTTCCGTTATCGGGGCACCATCTTGCAGAGGGATAAGTAGGTCGTTATACAACACATCGCCTTGTGCATAGATACGTACGAACGAGCGCCCTGCTGCTGCCTTTTCCGGCAGTGTCAGTACATAAGTGACACTATCTACTGCTTGCACGCTTTCGGCTGGCAGAAGATGATTGTCTATGAGGGCAAGGATTTGCAAATCCGTAACTTCACTACGCACACCGAAATAGATATGGTTTTCATCACAGCCCATTGTTACCAATCCCTGTTGGTGTGCTATATTGGGAAGTACTACGATGTCGCAATCGTCTATTGACAATACGCGCAAACGGTTCTCGCCATATACATCTACCAAACTGTCTTCTAACCACGGCATATAATCCGTTAAATGGATGGTCATGCTGTCGCCCGTATAATGAATGGGCATAATGGGATTCGTTACAAGCAATGTGTCGTGCTTGCCGTTGCAACAGGTTAAAAAACAAAGGGGAAGTAAATAATAAAGTAGTCGTTTCATGGTTGTAAAATCACTAATTTTTGTGCAAAGTTATACTTTTTTTTTGAAATATGCAAGTTTTTTTGTATCTTTGCAGCAAAATTTATGTAAAATGCCCCACTTGATAAACAATGCCGTTCTTATTCCTGAATTTGCACGTATGATAAATGAGGGACATACGGTCAGTTTTACTCCGGACGGTGTGAGTATGCGCCCGTTTATTGAGGGAGGGAAGGATAGTGTGGTATTAGTCAAACCACAGCGGTTACGCGTGGGCGATATTGTTTTGGCACAAGTGCAGGACGGGCGGTATGTGTTGCATCGTCTTATTCGTTTGGAGGGGGAACAGGTTACCCTAATGGGAGATGGCAATTTATATGGTGAGGAGTACTGCTTTACTGACGATGTGTTGGCACAGGTGGCGGTGATTCGTTCTCCCAAGGGACATCGCAAACCGCTTACACGGGGATGGCTATGGCACGCATTGTTGCCGGTACGCAAGTACCTGCTTAAGATTTATCGTCACACTCCGCGGTTATTGTAATAGGTTATAAAATAAATAGATATGACAGTTAAATCCGGTTTTAAATTGCGCCCGTTGGGCAATGAATTTATCTTGGTAGGTGAGGGTATTGAGCAAATCAATTTCAACAAGATGATTACCATGAACGAAACAGCTGCTTACCTTTGGCAGCAGGTAATGGATGGTAAGGAATTTGATGCCAAGAGTTTGGCAGATTTGCTGACACAGGAATACGAAGTGACCTCCCAACAGGCATTGCAAGATGCACAATCTACGATTGAGTCATGGTTGAAAGCAGAAATTATCAAGTAGCAGGTCTTTGCTTCTCGGTATCCGGCGAGCAGAGTCAGTTGGCACGAATGACCAACTATGAACCTTTTCGCATAGCACAATTACCCGATACGGATGTGCTATTCCACCTTTCTATGGGTGAAATCAGTATGTCTGGTGTGCAGGAGCATGTCTTTACGGATACGTCAGACGACGATATGCCTCGTATTGAAATTGATCGGCTGGATACCGATTGGTTGATACAAGTGTCGATGGTAAAGGATGGACCGATTTGTGCACGTATCCGTGCCAATCACGACTTTACGGAAGCACGGTTGCAAACCGAAACGCAGCAGGTGAAGTTCGCTATGGATAATGCACTAATGCTTTTATTTGCCTTTACATCTGCCCGATATGGCGTATTAGAGATGCATGCGTCGGTTACGGTAAAAGATGGTAAGGGATTTTTGTTCTTAGGTAAATCCGGTACAGGAAAATCTACTCATTCACGTCTTTGGTTGGAGGCCTTTGCAGATGCTCGATTGTTGAATGACGATAATCCTATTATGCGCCTTCTGCCGAATAAGGAAGTGCGTGTCTATGGTTCACCATGGAGTGGTAAGACACCTTGTTACATCAATCGCGATGTGCCGGTAGGCGGTATCGTTAAACTGAGTCAAGCTCCAAAGAATGAGATTCGTCAGTTGTCGTTGCCGGAGGCGTATGCCTATATTCTTTCGTCTGCCAGCGGACTGAAGATAGTTCCTGAAATGATGGACGCACTATACGGTACGATTGCAGGCATACTGCAAGTATTACCAATCCACGCATTGGATTGTTTACCGAATACCGATGCTGCTCGCCTTTGTGAGAGTACGGTCAATAAATAATAACTGCTTAGTTGCGGTCGCAGTGGCAACCAAATGTTTGCTTGTGCGGAATCTTAAACCGAACACCTAATTCTACGCCCACACTGATTGGTGTGGGTTTACCTTTTATCATATCGGTGCTGAGAATGCCAGTATAGTCTGCCATAAAAGCATGAGTCTCTTGCATTACCGGATTGTCACTATCGTTGTGGAATCCCAATGGAGTAGGGGTGTCAGTTAGAGACAAAGCCGGTGCTACATAGTAGGTGCCGCACAGATGACCATAGAACCATACTTTTTCTTTCTCGTCTAAGGGCGTTTCAAAACCGACTTTGGCAAAGACGGCAAACGATGTCTTAGCCGACAAATCATACTTGCCGTCCATTGTGCTATCGTAAAAACCGTGACCACCCACTTGTTGTAGGTTCAGTTGCCATGGTTCATATCCTGCTTGATGGCTCAGTTCACCTTTGTACTTGGCATCACTCAATACAGGGATACCTACCTTGGCGCCTACTTCTCCTGAGAAATAGAATTTGCTGCCGGAAGCAGGTGCGCGAAAATAGACTGCCAACGGGATTTCAACCATATAAAGTTGCTGTTGGTCTTTCCAAGAACGAACTTCCGTAATATGGTCATACAACTCGCCATCAGTATCCGTAACACCTAACCACTGTGCTTGGTCGCCTAATTTCACATCAGCACCATAGCGCGCTATGTCGGCTCCTACACCGAGACCGATATGTGGGGTAAACATCAGTCCGTATCCTATATGAGCTGTCAGACCATACGAACCCGCTTGTTTGGCCGTTAGGAAGGGCTGAGCTTCCGTATTCAGTTGATAACCTAATGAACTCCAACCACCACCTACAGAGACCTCAATCATCGAGGTCAGTCGGGCAGAGGCCGTGATGGCTACGCAACTGATGATTCCTATTACAATCCATCTTCTCATGATGGTACAACTTTGTCAATAGCGATTAATAAACTACTCGTTGTGTGCGAACTTGCCCCATCGTATTGGTAATCTGCCAAATATAGCATCCCGGAGCAACTTGTGGGTCAGTGGGCATATAGGACCATTCTCCCATCTTGCGTCCCGTAGGCGTGTATAAAGCAGCTTTGCGAACTGTGCCGGGATTATCGTCCACGCTTTTAGGGAAGTCCTCAAAGAAATTGTCGCACGACATCACTTGCGTTCCATTGGCACGTGTGGCAATCACATAGTACGTGTGCCCATTCCCATTCAGCACGACACCTTCTGTGTAGATATACTGTTTGGTCTCACCTGCCATAATGGTGCCGTCTTGGTACCACTGGTATGAAACATATTCGTTATTACCATTATCAACAAACAGAAGGTCATTCCATTTACGGTAAATGATGTCGTGGCACTCGGGCTTTGGTGGCGGTGGAGCTGTTTCTGTAGTTGCAGCATGTGCTACTCCGCTCAAAAGCGTGATAATCATCAAAGGAAAAAATGCATTTTTCATATCTGTATAGTTCTATAAGTTCGTATTATTCTTCCGTTTTATTCAGAATAGGCGTTATCTCAGCACGACGGTCAAGCGATATGTCGTGTGTTCCTTCTACGTAGTCAACATCTACACCCAAACCTTGGCTTTGCATTTGGTCAGGATTAACACCCAACTCAATCAAACGATCCACAATGGCTTGTGCACGACCCTCAGACAGACGTTGGTTGAGCTCCTTATTACCTTCCTTACTTGCGTGACCGGTAATCATAATCTTCTGTTCAGGATTCTCCTTCATGATTTCAGCCACTTTATCCAAAATGTCAGCAGGTTGTAACTTGGGTTCTGTCGAATTTAAGTCAAACCAGATAACAGATTTTTCCAAAACGCGCTTAATCTTTTCTACCACAACCACCGGTTTGGGTTTAACCATGGTCTCTACACGTGGTTGCATTGCATAGGTGGTATCGCACGTCGTAATGCGCTCGTATTCAGGAGCGACCGGTTTTTCTTTCTTAACCATATTGAAGTTGATGCCTACGCGTACGCCCACCTGCCATGGGTGAACTTTTTCTGCGAATTGCGAACCTATCACACCTTGATAGGGTTCCATGAACGTGTGATTACGATATGCCAATTCGCCGGAGTAGGTATCCTGTTGCCAACCTAACGAGTGCTCGCTCGCGCATATATTATTAACGGTGTAGTTGGCATAAACGCCTAACATCAAATCCAAATCCTTGCGCAAGGGCATAGCAAAACCGAAATCTGCCATCAGTCCCACTGCCGGCATTTTGAACTTGAGTTGTTGCTTATCTGTACCCAATACTTCGGCTTGCTCGGTGTAGAAATCATGACCGGTAATTTGTTGCAATTCCAAATGCCACGGTTTATACCAACCGATATGCTCAATGCTACCACTCTTCAACTGACGATTAGCAGCAACGCAGAAACCCAAATTGGCACCTAAGTCAGCATATACTTTGAGAGGGCCGTTCTTCATGGTCACGTTTTTCAAAGGATACGTGCATTGCACCATAATAGGCACATCTACCATATATGCTTGTTGACTTTCTTTCCAATCGTGTGTACGAACCAAATGTCCATAACCCTCACCTTCGCTATCTGTTTGGTCATTTATGATGTCAGCGCTTGGATTGTAGAACAAAATATCGGTATTGAGAGTTCCTTTGCTTCCATAATTGGAAAAACCTACGCCTAAACCAATGCCCCAGTTATCGGTGAAATAGTAGAGGTAACGGAATTGTGCATTACCGCCGAATCCTCCTACTTGTTTACCTGCATCTCCCAAATTGTACCCCAACGAACTGTATCCGGCGCCTAACAGAACTTGAATGTTATGTTCCTTGCGGACGGCACGAGGTACAGTATCTTCCTCTACTTTCTTTGGCTGCGGTGCCACTGCTTTTTGTACCGTCTTTGAGGTGCATGTAATGGTAACCACCGTGTCCACAAATGTTTGTTGGTTAATGGAGTCATTATCCACCACCTGTGTGGGTGTGGTGCCGGCTATTGTATAAGTAACGGGAGGAGCTGGCTTGTGGGAAATAAATAGCGTGCCCTTCTTAATCTTGCCCTGACAATCGCTGTCCAAAGTCTTCTTCAGTACAACTGAAGTGGCAGCGTCCTTGAAATTGGCCGTAATGGGCTTGCTCAAATCAATGTCGGTGTCAAGCACCACTAATTTGAGCCCGTTATGCTTGCATAAATCTTTCAGAACTACTTCCAAACGGTCGCCTTTGTATTGTTTTGTAAAACGCTTGGTTTGACTTTTTGCTGCCGAAGCAGAAATAGGCATTAAAAGGAGCGTAGCAGCAATCAACGTGATGACGCTAAACGCTTTGCTGATGGTAGAAAAATGTAAATTGTGCTTCATGATTCTCAAATTTCGGCCGCAAAGTTACACTTTTTTTTTGATATTTGCAAATTTTTTTGTAATTTTTATGTAACTTTGACCGTGACGGCCGTTTATTTTACCAGTACCGTTCAATAATCTATGCTCAATAGTAAAGGAATAGTACAGGAATTGTACAGCAATAGTACGGGAATAGTACGGGAAATAGTTGGTGCAAGATTGGCGCGAAAAACGATATTCAGACGATATTCAGAGAATGAAATGTAATAAAATATGCGTATTTTAAATTTTTACTTGCATATATGCAAAAATTTTTGTATCTTTGCAGCGTTTTTATGAATAAATAATTATCTCAATATCTATGAAACACTATTTTTTACTTCTTGTAGCTGTGATTGGCACAGCATTGACTATTTCGGCAGATGATTGTCCTTGGTTTGGTGACTATCCTACATGGGGAATGAGTACAGGTTATAACTTGAATGCCGATTCATGGGAATTTAACTTGTCAATCTTTGGGGATACGACCGGAGCTGATATTCGGTGGTATGTTTACAACTATGACGGAGGAAGTATCAAAGATACCGTACGTACGCTTTGCAAAGGTAGCAATACGGTAAGTAATTGCCATGCTGCTACAGATAATACAATGCGTAATACTCACTTAAACTATGTTTGTGTTGTCAAAACTCCTAATTGTCCGGAGGGAATTACATCCAATCCCTTTGATGTGTATGTGGCTACAGACGGAGACTGTATGACCTGTAGCGGTAAGTCATTGAATCTACAAAACGTAAGCACCTATACGGAAGGAAATAAGATAACCTTAAAAGCTACGTTTAATGCTGATGGTGGACACCACCACTATATATGGTATCACAACGGTGTTCGTGTTGGGGCACCGGAATATCAGGTTCAAGAGTTAACCCCGGGAGTATATCCTGCCGGTATTCCGACCAATGTACGCAGTATAGTTGATTATGAAGATGATTATAATACCTCGTATCTGACTATTCCTGCTTGTGAGGTAGATGATCAGGGCACATGGCAAGTACAGGTGTGGGACGGTATTAACAGCAATGGAGATACGTGTTTTGTGGGGTCCACTACAAAAAATATGTATATTACTCCCGTTACCAAGTGCCCCAATTTCCAATGGAAAATAGATGGTGAAAGTGATTTGACCAAACCGATGCATGGTGGCGAAACCCACACCATCAGTATCACTACTGAGGACGAGGCCCCCATACCGGGGCTGCTCATCGAGGCAGCAGGCGTTACTGTGGGTAAGCCGGACACGGTAGGACACACCGTAACTGCCCAAATAACGATTGACTCAAACGCTCCGGCCGGCACAATACGTGTAGTGGCTTCTACCGGTGCTTTTGGTACGCATTATCGTGCTTGTGCGGATTCTATCAAACCGGTAATTGAATCATACGGCTACCTTGTCTTTGATAACAACCACACCACAGATGTTTGGTCCGATGCCCAAAACTGGTGGCCTACGTATGACCGCATTCCAACTGCAACCGACAGCGCTGTGATTCGTAAGCCCTGCCAAGTAGATATAACGACCGCGCAAGTCAAGAACTTGACGTTTGAAGTTGCAGAGGGTGCAGATATTACCGTCTTGCCACAAGGTGCGCTGAAAGTGTTTGGAAAACTAACCAATCCTCAAACGGGAGATATTGTTATTCAATCGGCTGCAACAGGTAACGGTGCGTTGCTGCTGGCAGAGGGCAATACCAATGTTCCTGCCGCTGTGCAGTTCTATGCCAAGTCCAAAGATATGAAGACCAGTATGCCTGTTTGGCAGTATATGGGCTATCCTATGCAAGATAATCCGCTGATAAAAGATGCTTATCCAGCTGCCAAATTGTATGCATGGACCAATACACCTAACCCCCAAGAGGGTGGTAATTGGCAACGTGTTGATTCCTTATCCGGTACGGTACTGCCCTTTAGTGGCTATTGCATGACCGAAGAAAATGAGCAAACTTATACATTCTCGGGCTTACTGAATAACCCTGCAACGCAAATGTTGACCATTCCTAACAATGACCAAGGTCAATATCCCAATTTCGCTTTTGTCGCCAATTCATGGGTGGCACCTATTCAGATTGCTGCTTTGGAAGCAACTGATTTTGGTGCTGCTGATGCTACTGTATATATCATGAATACAGGTACGTATGCCGAAGCAATCAAGCAACAGCCGTCTATGTCGGAAGAAGGAACGGCACTCGCGCGCGGTCAGTACAATGCTATTCCCGTACACGCTGCCTCGTATGTGGCAGGTGCGTTGACGGAGATTCCTTCTATGCAGGGATTCTTTGTACACAGCACAGAAGCAACGACGCTGACATTGGATTACGCTAAGGCCGTGTTTGCAGGCAATGCTACTCCCGAACCGACACGTGCTCCTGCTCGCCGGTTGGCAGCAAAGGACGAACCGCAAGTGTATGGTTTGCATGTGGCCGGCTTTGGTGCAGAGGATAATGTGTATATTTTAGCACACTCTGATTTCAGTCAGCAGTTTGATAATGGTTGGGATGGTTATCAGTTTAAGTCTGACCGCTCGGCTATCCATTTTGCCGTTCGTTCGGATAATGGCGACTTATCTGTAGCCGCTGTGCCACAAGTGGAAGGATTGGTGCTGAACTTTGAGGGTGGTCAGGATAAATACTACACGCTCACCGTTCATTGCGACGATGCCAATGTGGAGCAGGGCTTGTATATATGGGATACGAAAAAGGATACTTATACACCGTTGATGAACGGTATGCAGTATCAATTTGCTGCAGACAAGAGTGCAGACCGTTTCCAAATCGTTCGTTCTCAGTTTACGTCTGAATCCGTCTCCCCCGAAAAGATTATGCTGAAGGGCATTTTATATATCCGTAAAGGTGCTACAATGATTAATGCCCAAGGTCAAAAGGTAGAACTTAATTAATTTACATACCATGAAACACGTTTTGGCGCTCATTAGCGCATTAGTTGTTGGTATATCCGCTCAGGCGGAAAGTGGCTCTTGGTTGGTGGCTTCACAACCGGAAGATGAATTATCCGGCAGTGTGCTGCAAGCTCCCATGCGTGAGAATATGACAATGGGTTGTCCGTCATTCCCCGGAATTATGTACTCATCTATGTCTTACAATGTGGGTGCTATACCTTGGCGACTGGAGTGGAAAAATGCTAATTTTGGTGATTTAACAGACGCTAACATCCAATGGTATCGTTATGACTCCAGATCCGGACAGAGCAAAAGTCAAGCTGTTCCGTACAATGGTCCGGGTTCGAATACTATAGATGAGTGTTTGCCTGCAACCGATGAGCCCAATTCTTGGTACGACTATTTCTGCCGTATCACCAAACCCGGGTGCTCCACCATTGAATCAGGAATATTTGATGTGCAAGTGGGACAAGGTGACCCGTGTATGACCTTTGTGGGTACTACGTTCAAAATGACGAGTGGAGATCAGAAATACAATGTGGGTAAAACGTTCACGTTATCCGCTAACACTAATGCATACGGTGGTGACCACCAATATACATGGTACCACAATGGCGAACCGATTGATACCACCGACCATACCAAATATACTTTAACATGGGACTTTAATAAACCTACCTTGCAAGTCAATAATGCAACCTTGCAGGATGGTGGTACCTATTCCATCAGTATGCAAGATGGTACGGAGTGCTTTATGTACACTGACCCCGTGCGCATAACAATCGGCAATGTGACTTGCGGTACAACGCCAACGATTAGCGCACAAAAGACAGGTTTAGGGGAAGGGGAGACTACCAAAATCGCTGTCTCTAATGCCACTTTTGCTGATGGAGAGAAGGGTGAGTTTGTCTTTATGCTACAGCCCGAAGGGTCTAAACCACAGGTTACAGGGACTTCGCCGTCAAACATGACCTTTACGCCCGATATGGCAGGTACGTATAATATCAAGTATGTGATTACCAATCCGGATAACGCTTCTTGCTATCGTGAGTCGAAAGTTATCTCTATTGTGGTGTATGCCTGCGGACCTCAGCCGACGATTACGCCAGATAAGGATATCATTGCTTATAGTCAGACGGTGAATTGTACCACTACCGGTTTAGGCGACTTTGAGACGGGTAAAGTGACTTATCAGAAAAAAGGCGAAAGTACATGGAACAATACATGGCCGGAAGGTAGTGCTACTATCTATAATGAAGGTGAATATACTTTCAAATATGAGATTACCAATAGCAAAGCTCCCGGTTGTAACCGTAGTGCCACTACTACTGTACGTGTTTATCACTGTGGATGGGGCTCACCACAATGGGGAGTTTGGACGCAAGATAAATACAATATAGGTCAATCCATTACGCCAACTCCAAGTGCTCTGCCTTCTGAAAACTGGAATTACAAGTATTTCTATACTATTGACGGAGGAAAAGATACTGTTTGGTTAGCAGACCGCACCAGTACCATTACCTTTAATGAGGCGGGCAAATATAAATTGGAGTGGATAATTGACCACAAATGGACAGATGCTTGTCATTATGCATTGTCCAAAACCTATACTGTTGCTCCCTGTGGCACGAAGGCCACTATTAAGTCGAACAAGGAGGTAATGAAAGTGGGGGAGAGTGCTACTTTGACAATTGCCAAACCTGCCTCAGGCGAGAATGCAAGTTTGACTTATTCTAAGAATGGCGGTGCTGCCCAAACGCAGACTTTCTCCAATACATCGGCTACATTTACTCCCACTGAACCGGGTACGTATGTGTTTACCTATACCATCACTGCCGGTTGCGGTTCAAACAAAGCCACTACCACCATCACGGTCTATGGTTGCGGGCCAGATGCAACTATTTCTGCACCGGCTAATACCGAAGTAAATAAGCCCATCACCGTTACTGTCTCCAACGTAGGTGACCACGAGACAGGTACATTGACCTATTCCAAAGACGGTGGCGCAGCGCAAACGATTGTTAATCCTGCATCGTGGACTCCCACTGTGGCCGGTACGTATAAACTGGTTTGGTCGGTTAAGCACGACAAGATAGATTGTGCCCGTTCTGCCGAAACGACAGTTGATGTGTATGGTTGTGGTGTGCCGGCTGATATTCAAACCGACAAGGCCACGCTCAAAGTCGATGAGAGTGCTACCTTTACCCTGTCGGCTGTGTCAAGTGTGGAGACAAGCAAAATTACCTATACAAAAGATGGTGGCAGTGCGGTTGATTTCACTGGCACTACGTTCACTCCCACCGAAGCCGGTGTGTATGTGTTCACCTATACCGTGTCGCACACCAAGATAACGTGCGAGACGTCTGACCAAGTAACTGTTACAGTCTATGGCTGCGGTCCTGATGCTGCGATTACGACGGCTAAGAGTGTGTACAACACCACCGAAACAGTAGATATACAGGTGTCTGATTTAGGTGCCAACGAGTCGGGTACGCTCACTTATTCCAAAGATGGTGGTGCGCCGGTTACTATTTCAGTAGGCACATGGACTCATTCCGGATTAGGAACTTATGTCTTAACGTGGAAGGTATCACACCTATATATAGATTGCGCGCGCGAGGCCACCAAGACCATCAAAGTGTCCGATTGTGGCGACCCTGCCAATATCGAAGCGTCTAAGACCGTACTCAAATTGGGTGAAAGTGCTACATTGACACTATCGGAGGTTACGGAAACAGGTGCAAGCGGTGCTGTTACCATGTCTAAGAACGGTGGCACGGAAATGCCGTTTACAGGAACGACTTTCACTCCAACCGAAGTGGGCGAATATACCTTCAAGTATGTGATTTCCAATACGGTACTTGGTTGTGAGACCGAAGACGAAGTGACTATCGGTGTTTATGATTGTGGTCCTGATGCTACTTTGGAAGTGTCGCAGACAGGTATTAAGTTGGGAGATGCAATAACGATTACTGCATCGACTGTGGGTGACCACGAAACGGGTGTGCTGACTTACTCGCTGAATGGCGCTACTCCTGTAACCATACCTGTTGGCAGTTGGATTGCTCCTTCCGTAGGTACCTATGAATTGGTTTGGACTATTACGCACGATAAGATTGATTGTCAACGCAGTAGCACACCTGTCACGGTCAAGGTATATGATTGCGGTGCCCCTGCCGATATAGCAGCCGACCAAACATTAATCAGTATTGAGCAGAGTGTGAACTTTACCCTCTCTGCTGTGGCAGACGGTTCTACGGGCAGTATAACGTATTCCAAAGATGGTGGTGCATCGGTACCATTCACGGGTACTCAATTTACACCGGATAGTCATGGTAAATATGTATTCACGTACGTGGTAGAAAACGCCATCGTTGGTTGCTATTCAGAGGATCAGGTGACGATAGAGGTTCACAAAGAATTGGTGTTTGATGATAACAACGGAACGCATGTGTGGTCCGATCCCAAGAACTGGTGGCCGTCCTATAAACGTATTCCGAACTACCGCGATAGTGCTGTTGTGCGCCAACCGTGTCAAGTAGATATAACCGATGCTCAAACAGGTGATTTGAACTTTGATGTGACATCCGGTAAACCATTGACCGTTCTGCCAACAGGAGCATTAACCATCAATAACCGGCTGATTAACTACAAGCCGGGTGATATATTCGTTCGGGCAGATGCCACCGGCAATGGAGCGTTGGTTTTGTCGGAGCAAAATATAGATATCCCTGCTACAGTTGAGTTCTATGGCCGCTCCAAGGACATCAGTATCTTGCAAACGGTATGGCAATATATGGGTTATCCTTTGCAAGATAAACCGCAGATTGCTCAAGCATATCCCAAAGCAGCTATGTATGAGTGGACCAATACGCCTAACCGTAAATTAGGCGGTAACTGGCAACGGGTAGATTCTCTTTCCGGCACAATGACTCCGTTCAGTGGTTATTGTATGACCGAAGACAAGGAGCAAGTCTATACTTTCTCCGGCCTGCTGAATAATCCTGTGCTGACAACGTTGGAGGTACCGTATAATGATCAAGGTCGTTATGCCGGATTTGCCTTTATGGCTAACTCGTGGGTAGCTCCTATTGATATTGCGCGTTTAGATGTAGCCGACTTTGGTGCGGCCGATGCTACGGTTTATATCATGAACACGGGCACCTATTTCGAGGCAATGGAGCAGCAAAAGAACCAATCGCGTACCGGCATGGCATCGGCTCGTGGTCAGTATAATACCATACCTGTACATGCTGCGTCCTATTTGGCCGGTTCACTCTCTACCATTCCGCCTATGCAGGGCTTCTTTGTGTATACCAATCAAGCTACGCAACTCAAGTTAGACTACCAAAAGTCCGTCTTTGATGCCGTTGGACATCGTTCTACCGTAACTCCCACACGTGCTCCTGCACGTCGTTTGGAGGCATCGGCAGAGGTTGTTCCCAGTGTCTATCGTTTCCGTGTCAGCGGTTTTGGTGCTGAAGACGAGGTCTATGTGCTGACCAACGAGACCTTTACGAGAGGGTTTGATAATGGTTGGGATGGCCGTAAGGCGCATTCGGAGCAGAGCAATGTTCAAATGGCTGTATTGTCAACAGATGGTGAGTTAGCCGTGGCTGCTGTGCCTGAGTTGGAAGAACTGAATATGGACTTCAACGGTGGCAATCATAAGACATATACCCTGACTATTGACTGCGACGAGCAGACAGAACTGTCGGATTTGTACTTGTGGAATATGTCAAAGAATACATATACCCCGATGGCAAACGGTGCGCAATGCCAATTCAAGTGTACGGCAGAGCCGGAGCATTTCCGTATCGTTCGTCAGGGAGAACAAGTGGAGGATAGTGAACCGACTGTAGATAAGTTTATCTACAATGAGGTACTCTATATCCGCCATGGCCGTCACCTGTATGATGCCTGTGGTAGAAAATTGCGTTAAGAAAGCACAATTTGCTCAAAGGTGTTGATTTTGCTCTTATCGTACGGTCCTGCTACTTTGATGTAGTTTTCGCTGAAACCATACATTTTGTTACCGTCCTTCTTGCTTTCCCAGAGGACGGTAACTTTTTTCCCCTTGTGCTGGGCATAAAAGTCAGCTAATTTCTGCTCGGAAATCGTATGTAAGACCTTGCTGCGGCGTTCCCGTTCGCGTTGCGGCACCACATATAGGTCCATCTCCAGCATACGTGTATTGGCGCGTTCGGAATAGGTAAACACGTGCAATTGGCTGACGGGTAGGGCAGAGATAAACTGCACATAATCCTCAAACCGCTCTTGTGTCTCGCCTCGTACTCCCACCATACAATCCACTCCGATAAAAGCGTGGGGCATGACGGCTTTGATATGCTCGATGCGCTCTTGGAAGAGTTCGCGCGTGTAGTGGCGGTGCATGATTTTCAGTACCTCGTTGTTGCCTGACTGCAAAGGAATATGGAAATGGGGAGCAAAGTGCTTGCTGTGGGCTACAAAATCTATAATCTCGTCTGTCAGCAGGTTGGGCTCACAGCTGGAAATACGAATACGATAGGTAGGTAGTAGGTAGTAGGCAGTAGGTTGTAGATTGTCTAAGGCGCGCAAGAGGTCGATAAAACTTTCTCCTGTGCTGCGTCCAAAGTCTCCGATGTTGACACCGGTCAGGATAATTTCTTTGGCACCATCTGCCAAGGCCTGTTGTGCCTGTGCTACGATGTCCTTGATGTAGGGATTGCGTGAGCGCCCCCGTGCAAAAGGAATGGTACAATAGGTGCAGAAATAGTTGCAGCCGTCCTGTACCTTGAGAAAACAGCGTGTACGGTCGTCCCGAGAGTAGGCAGGTTGGAAAATATCGTCTCGTTTGGGTAGCACATGGTCCACCTCCACCATAGCAGCTATTTCTTGGGGTTTGAGATGTGCATAGCAGCCCGTAACAATAATTTTGGCATTGGGGTTTTCCCGCTTCAGTCGGTGAATGGCTTGACGGTCTTTGTGGTCAGCAGTATCCGTTACCGTGCATGTATTGACGATAACAACATCTGCCTGCTCACCTTGCTTAGCGCGCTGATGTCCCTTGCTAACAAGGGTATTCATCAGCGCGCTTGATTCTGCAAAGTTGAGTTTGCAACCCAATGTGACAATTCGAATCTTCACCTTATGCTTTTTGACGAATCCATTGGCGAATACGGTGATAAACCGTATATCCGATAGCCATCAGTATCATAGGTATTGCGACATCGCCAACGGGCACTTCGTCCAATTGTCCTGTCGGATTACCGCCGGGACGGACTGCACCCAACAACATCATTAGCGGGTCGGATTGTTTCTCTACCAAGTAGTTTCCATTCTCCGACAGGGTCATCTCGCCTGATATAATCGGACTGGTAGAGTGAAAACCGAAATCAACACGTGACCACGATGGTGCTTGACCATTGATGGCATCTTGGGCAGATTCCTCTAATCCGCTGACGGATTTGAAACCGGTATATTCTTGATATTCTTGGAATGCCAGTTGATTCATTTGGTCGGCATTCATCTGATACATTTCATTGGTGTTCATTTTACAATCCTCCTTTCTACTTCTTCTCCGTTATGTACCATATATACACCGGTGTTCAGTGGCAATACTGCCGGCATCACATTGGCATTGGGGTAGGTAAGTACCTCACGACCCAGCATATCGAAAATAACTACTTGATTGTTCTTGTTGTTGTACAGGTTTTCCGCTTTGGTGACTAAGCCACCGCCCTGTTCTATTGGCGGATCGACTTGCGTACCTGCATGTCCGCGGATGTAGTAGCGAGTGGTAGCCAATTCGTTTTGTTGGTTGGCTTCGGGGGTAGCGATAACCACCGAACCACCATCTACGATAGGCAGGGAGTCACCCGTGATAACATCTACCAACCACAAAGGATCTGTCCACGTACCTTGTACCGAGAAGTACAAACGTGTGGTGGCATCGTAATAGCCCTGCATATCCTTCATCCACGTAAAGCCAAGTGGAACATAGTTGACAGACGGACGAATATCCGTGGTCAGGGCTTTGTCTTGGCAGAGCGTGTGGATATTGACAGCCGTGTGGAAACTACCAAAATTCTGAGACTCACCTTCGCCTGTACCGGAGGTTACGGCAACGGCATCTTCACCCATCTTGACAGCGAAGTCTGCGTTAGCCGATTCCATCAAAACGGTGCGACCGAAGTAGCCGGCGTTCTCAGCCATGATGGTGAGACGGCCTTGTCCACGTTGTGCAACTGCGTTACGCATAGGTGCAGCAGCCGGTTCGTCTTCTATTTGGGTAATAATGGTAATGTGTTCCGGCTTGAGGGTCACTTGTAGTGAAGCACCACTTTCCTTGGCAGTAACCAGCATGATATCGTGCGGAGAGAGGAAGATATGCGGATTTTCTGCTTTGGTGTGCGATACCCATGTGCTGTTGCTAACGAATTGTACGACCTCTTCAAGGTGGTTGTCTGCTACAAATTTCCACACATCAATCATACCCATCGACGGGTTACCAAAGAGGAAATCTTTGCTATCGGCTGTGGAATTGGTCAATGTGATGGTCAGTCCGCCTGTGGTTTCTGCAGCCAATGTGTCCTTGTCGTAAGACATGTTGTGTATCTGCTTATCAAAGGTAGGACGGTTGATGGTTACGGTTTGAGCAACTTGACCATTGCTGCGGTAGTAAGAATACTGTGTTTCCTGCTTAGGCAAGCGGTAAAGCAGTTGGTGACCTTCCTCGTCCGACGGGTCGAAGCATACGACTGCATAACCGTTACCGGGTTGGTAGTGGTAATCTACCGTATTACTCATCAGCCACTGTGCATTGCTTTCCGTATGCGATACTACCGATTCATAGGAGTAGTTGTAGGAATACTCCGGCATGGAGGTGTTCCAGAAACTCTGGTAGTAAGCATAAGGTGCCTCACGAGAGAAGGTGGTTACACCCAAGTTTTCCTTAGCATATTTGCGGTTGTGCTCGGTATCGAACTCAACAGGATTGAAGTCGGACTTGGCATCCAACTCTTGGTCGGCAGGAGTGTACATATCGCCGGTGTGAGTGAACTTCAAGGCAGGCGAGAAGCCGACCCATTGTCCGGTGTAGTAGTAACGGTCGATGAAGCAACGGTTGTAGTCCAGCAACTCTTGTCCCTTGATACGTGTGTTGGGGCGGAAGAGTATGTCGCGGCAGGTAGCCGTCTTGAAACCGAAGTCGTTGTTACCGTGCAGGTCTGTATCTACGATGGGGTAGAGGTGTTCACCCTTTTGTTCGTCAATGATAACTTGACTCTCACCCAGCGGTACACGTGTTACGCCGGTTGGTTGGCCGTTGACTACGGCGCGCCAGTTGCGGTCGTCGTTCCAGTAGTTGGCACCTTCTTCGTTGCTCGGCATCCATTGCAGGGTGTCGGGTATGACGTACAACTCGAAGAATGCATCACCCATACGTAGACCGCTTAAGGTATCGCTATCGACGTAGGGGCTGAGTGCCAAGTTCATCATCGTGGTTTGGAAACGGTACCAATAGCCGTCCTCCAACGTAAAGTTGTTAGGCGTTTGGTAACCCGGGTGTACACTGACGGGTACATTCCACTGGTTCTTTCCGTCACCGCGGTCCTTGTTCAAGAGGGCAATATGTGCGTCATTGACCGGAGTGAACTTGATGGTGTCACCATGTTGGTAATAGTACTTGTAGTCATCGGCTTGAAGGATACGGTCTTGTGCATAGCGGAAGGTCATAGCAGTGCCGTCCCAACGCGGGTCGTTGGTAGCTACCAAACGGGTGGAGTCCCAACCGAGGATGACTTCGTGGTCTTTGTCATTGGTGATTTCAGACACACGTACGGGCAGCATGGTGTTGGCTTGCGTGCGCGTCGCGCGTATAATAGGTATATTGTTCTTTTCCTCGTCGGTCTTCGGGTCATTACCAAAGCGCAGCTGGTGAGGTACGGCTCCTGCGTGGAATTCCAACCATTGATTGTTATCGCACACTACGACAGCAATGGTAGTATCGGCACCTGTAGAACTGCCGCCTGCCTTGACGTAGGTAGCAGAAGCAGGAATAGGACGTACCCAACAATATACATCTTGGTCTGAACCGATGGTAAAGGTGTGCTCATCTACGCCGAAACGTGTCTTGGCATTGTCGTTCAACGATTTGAGAATAGCATATACCGAGTCAGCGGCTTCTTCGCTAATACCGGCATACATGAAGTCTTCGGGTGTTACATATTCCCATGCTCTGTTACCCTCACGGTTGGGGTTGGCTTCATCGGGGTTGTGGAATATGTTAATAGCGCGCTCTACTTCATCTACCGAGTAGTTGTGCATAGCTTTGAATGCTGCCTCAGCGTTTGCCAATGCTGCATCGGATAAGTTTTCGTAGTTACGCATTTCTTCGGGCAGACGTATTACATCAAACTTGCTGCTACCAGAGTAGTTCTTTTGACCTTCGGTAATGTTTACGATAGCGCGAACGGTGTGGGCGGTGTTGCCGGGAACAGTAAATGATGATATTTCCTCAGAAACCGTATTGCCATCTACCGACAGGGATACCATCTCTTTGATAGAGAAGAAACGCTCGGCGGAACAGGAAGCGTCCAAGAAATAAGGTTGTGTAGTTGCGTTAACCAGTGGTGTCATGCGCAGACGGTAGTCGGCAGCAAAATCGGGGTCCAGTTTCATAACAACGTACATCACCCAAGTATCTACACCGGCTATTTTCTCTTTGATATAGCCCTTGCCCATACCGCGTACGCCACCTTTCTCTCCCCAGTTTTTGGTGGCAGCACAAAGATCCTCTACACTATTGAATACACGTGCGGTCTCGTTGATGAAATCAGGTGTACGTGTTTCAGCACCCTGGATTTGGTCTAATAGCGCTTTCAGTTGGACAGATTGTCCTGCGGGTGTACCGCTCAAAGACGGATCGTAGTCAGGGTCCGGAACCACGATAGTTCCGTAGTTCTTATTATCGTCTTGCGAGAGGAAATATTGGTATTCCGTGGGATAGAACGCATCGATGAAGTAACCGTTTTCCCCATTAGGCATGTAGGCAATTTCCATAGGAGTATATTCGCCTGCACTGTTTTTGTAGGATATTTGGTAGCACATCCTTGCACCGCGCACCTCCTCAGACAGGTTGGGGTAAACGATACGTGATACGGCAAATACATCATCTTCGCCGCAAGTCATATTAGACTGGTAAACGGCGGCAGGACGTTTGGCACCTATCATACGAATCTTATCCAAGAGGATACCCGTTTCGCCAGTGCCGGTAGCACCGGTGATACGGAACTTAAAGTGGTAGGAGTTGTAGCCCTGTCCCTGTATGTTGGCGGTAAGAGGAATAAGTATCTGTTGCCAACCCGAGTTAGCAGGTAACAGACCGCTGTTGATGTTAGCAATCAGTTCCCAGTTGCCGTCCTTTTCTCCTTCCAAGAACAGACGTATGTGGCACTCGCTGTTGTGCGGATTGCGTACGTAGCAAGTGAAATAGATGTCTTGGTCGGCACAAGTAGGTTGCGGATAGGTGAAGTCCCAGAATGTTGTGGGGGCCTTGGCGGAGTTCACATACAGCATTACGCCGTTCTCTGCACCGCTACGGCTCTCAATCACCTTGCCGTCTTTCTCGTATTTGTTGAGCAGGCAGTATTCACCTTGTGCGGGCAGGGTTTGGTTGAAGATGGGAGTTCCGTCTATTTGACCTTGCGGATAGTGGAAGCCCAATTCGGACTGACCCCATTCGAGGTGCTGGTTAAGTACAGTCATGCTGGTAGTGCCAGCAGGGGTGTATAGCGAGTTGAAGTCCAAGATAGGCTCGTAGTCTTGTGCTATCTCGTCCTCGGTGAGTAGGGCAGCGGTGCTTGGACCTACTTGTTTAGCAGGGTCGTAGAAGTTCACCACGTAGTAACCCAGTTGGAAGTGCTCGGACTCCAATTTGATAATTACAGAGTCGGCAGCGTTGGGGAAACTGTAGTCTAACGAACCATCGTTGTTGACTACGCCATTGCCGTTTGTACCCAGTTCAGTCCAACTAGCACCTTTGTTGGTGGATATATACCACTTAGCATGTTCCTCGTAGTGGAAAGATTCAGAGGGTACTGCAGGGTGAATAGTATCAATGGCATAGAATTGCCATACATATTCAGGGCGTGCCTCCAATGTTCCTTTCGTGATATCTGTTTCTCCGAGGGCATTTCTTGTATTCCATGCTGTTTCGGTACGTCCTGCATATTCATACGAATAACGATATTCTTCACACTTGAATGCTGATTTCCACTTGATACACTCTTTGTCTTCCTTGCGTTCAAAACTTCTCGCAAAGTACACGTAGTCACTTTGAACTATCACCTTTTTTTGTGTTGCCATAAAGAAGAGGGAATTTTGATCCACGTTGTCCACTAAACGTTTGCCATCGCTGTATGTATCGTTTACCTTGTTGGTGGCGGAAGATAATTTCCAGTCATAGTCATTAAAAATGGCTTGCCAATCCATATTGTTACCTACCGTAGAATTTAACAAGTGATAATCTTTATTATTTTCTGTACGGATACGTATTTTATTGTTGGGAAAGCACTTAACAGACAACGCAAATGCCATATTTTGATCCATATGGTCTGCTAACGATTGTACATAGGCGTCAATGTCTGCTTGGGTGGCGAATCTCGTTGCCGGTTGGGTTGTAATGGGATTTGTGCCATTACGTCCTAACACATATCCTGTTTGTATGGCTGGTGCTACCAAGAAGAATTCTCGTGTAACGGTATCTGACCTATTGAGGAAATAACTGTTACTGATACGGTGTGCAGTGTAGGTGTCGGGATAACCAATAGTGGTGTCGCGAGCCAAACCAATACGCATATAAGCATACGGACTGGTTGGATCTACACTGCTTTTCTTACCGATATTGTCGGGGTCTTTTATGTTGAAGTAATAGACATAACCTAATTCGCTGTCTTGGTTGGTACCTTTAACGCATTTTTCGGTCGGTTGGAACTTAACCACACGTCCTGCGGGTGCCATAATATCGTGTTTATCCATCCATTGCGCACCGGAAGCACCTTTGAGGCACATCTCCATGCGGTCGGCTTGCTCGCTGGCGGGGCGAATATCAAATACCTGACGATAACTTAAGGTCGGCTCTTTGACGGAACCTTTTTGCCCTTCTTTGTTCCAATCAACTACATAATTGGTATATTCACTCACATCGCAAGCCACTTTACCGCCTTCAAAGTCGCGGGGTACATTGACAGAAGCCACATCGGTAGGTTGACCAGCAGTGAAATTGGGTGCATAGTCAAATTTTCCGCGTGCGTACGTGTCGTCATTGTTAATATTGTAGAACTCGCCACGTTGGCTTCGTGGTGCCTTGTTCCAAGTGAGGTTGAGAATAGAGATGTATTGCTCAGACTCGTAGGCATACCAGCGATACCAACCGTACATATCTTGGCGCAAAGGCAATTGCAGTTCAGCACCCGGAATAGCGTAGAGAGTGGTAACCTGCTCGTGTACATCTTGTACCGTCATATCGGGTTTGGCTGTACCATTATGCTCAAAGGTAATAGATGCACTGGCATTGGTACCCTGTTGGGTGATATAAATGGTTTGGGTGGCGGATATATAGTTGTCTCCATTTTTATAGGTAAAGGTGTAACGAATACTTCCAAAACGGGGTTCCGCACCTGTGTTTTGGGACACATTGACGTTGAATGTATTTCGGTTCTGTAAAGTAACCGTCATCCAATCGCTACCTTGCACGGTGTACATCACCGTGTCCGAATAGGTGGTGTCCCCATCTTGTACCCATGTGCATTCGGTATATGGTTCTCCCGATTCGGCATCTACCTTGTCGGTACAATATTCTTGCCATGCAACCTCTTGAATTGTCGGGAGATTAGGTAAATCCAATGTAATAGTCTGTCCAACAGTCTCGTCGTGTATGCGTCCGTCGGCATAAAGTGTGCGATAAGAATTTTGGAAACGGGCACTTACGGTAAAGGTTAATGTTGTTGCAGCCGTGTTAACGGTCTGGTCACCCGGGGTGTTTGAAATGGTAAGCGGCGAATTTGCTACATCATGGAAAGTACGACGAATCACAGGTACAGAATCCATAAATGTCTTGCCGTCTTTCATCTTCACTTGGATACGGAGATAGTCTTGGTGATCCACAGGATTACCGTTTTGGTCGTATATCTCGCGTGCAACTATGTTCTCAGGAGTAACAGTGGTGTAATAATAACCGCCACCATCATTAAACGTCAATGAACTGCCTTGCAACGTCATCAACGTGCGCGTTTGTACGAAAGAGTGGGGAGCCGTTTTGCTGTAGGTATGTATGCTGCTTCCCCCTGCCATGCCGGTGCTGCTCCATTTCACAGAAGTAGATGAAATCAAATCACGAATAGTCTCTTGGTCCGTGATAGTAGTACCCTGCTGAATATAGAACTGCTCGGTGTTGTCGCGCTTATTGATAAAGCGGTCGGCATTCTGTACGAGGGTGAGCTGCACAGGCAACTGCTTGCCGGTGAGGTCCGTATGATCAAAGACAACAGGGTTGGGGGTAACCGACATAGCAAGGTCGGTGCCTGTCTTGCGCTCCCACTGGGTAATAGTGAGTTTGTAAGACGGTTTCTCGGCGTACGCACGCTTGAAACCAAAGGCAGCATCGTAGTTCAAGTAATACTTGGCAGGAATAGACTGCGACACGTCGTAGTAGAAGCAATAACCCTCTACAAACGTACCTGCGACTGCGTTCGCCTTTTCCATGTAGAAAAGTGTTTGGTCGCCCTCCACTGCCGTAATGGGGAAATAACCGTTACGGGGCGTACCGCACTTGACATACACGTTCTTGGATTGGCGCACTGCAAACCATACGCTTTTGATGGGGCGTGCATAACCCAACGTGGGGTGCTCCTCACCAGTTGCGCCTAATTGCCACATAGTGCCGAGATTGGGCGTGTTGTAGTAGCAAACTGCAGGTGTGGCAGATGTCGTGTCCACACCCAAATAATACCGTTGTCCGTTGTACGTTACAGAGAAAGTGGTGTAGGAACCGTTCTCAAAAAGAGGCGTACCTGCCCACAATCTTTGTGAAAAAACGCACAGCCCAACTAAACAAACAAACAAACTAAATTTAGAACTTTGCATAATCTTTTTTGTGTGTATCATATACTGTTAATTTTTATATTCACGAAAAAACGTACAAAGATACAAAAAATAATTCAAAGATGCAAGGTTTTTTCTTTAGAAAACAACAAAAATTGCCGTACAGTCAAATAAAATTGTCGTACGGTCAAATGTGGGATATGTTTTGGGCGTTTTACAAGATGGGAAACCACACAAAAACGGCAGCGTCCCAAAGGGCGTGACTGATGACGATAGCCGAAAAACGATTGGGGAAGAGGTAGTACAATCCACCCCACACAACACCGCACACGAGTGCTGCCATAATCAACATAAAATTGAAGGAAAAGAGGTGAACGAGGGTGTAGGACGCAATAGCGAGGAGGGAGGCAAGAATGCCCTGTTTGTCGAATAAAGTAGTGCGAACGTCTGTGCTGATAGTGCGAGCGTCAGCACCGAAGAGCTGCATGAGCGTGCGCTGGACGTAACCTCGCCAAAAAAGTTCCTCTGCCGGACCTATAATAAAAAGGAGTAGGGTAGACAGCAACATGGGCGAGGTGCCCCCCTTCATACCATAGATACTATCCACCTGCATACGTGCGAAAGACGGGAACAGCCACTGACTGACTTTGTCTCCCACCCAAAAGCAGCCCCATAAAGCGGCAGCAATGGCAATGCCTAACAGCAAGTCGGTAAGGCCGATGCGGACACCCTTCAGCGGATTTCCAAAAACAAAACTGAGCGTGATAAGCACGAGGGCAGCACCGGTCATGACATACCAAAAAGGAATATACGGTGCCGTCCACGGACTGAACATAACAGTCCACAGAGAAAATCCGATGAATAGGGCAATAATTAGCCGAACGAGGGGTGTGGCGGTAGCGGTGCGAGGCATAGGATATTTTGTTTACAGAATGCGCATTGCGAAGAAAGCTATCAAGAGGAAAATCAGGTTCGTGAGTTGGTGCTGTGCTGTCATTTGGTCCAGTTTGTCAATGCTACCTCCGTGCCCCCACGCCTTCATGACTTTGGTATTGCGGAAGGCAATGAGCGAGGCACACGCCGAACCGATAAGAAGGGGCCAAGGCATTTTGCCCAAGCAGACGCACAACAGCACCCAACAGATTGGTAACCAAACCTCTATGTAATAGACCAATTGGCTGGCTTTGGGACCAATCAACATGGCAAAGGTGTGAATATGGGCATTGCCGTCCCGCCCGCAATCACGGGTGTTGTTGGCATGTAACACGGCGACTGTAATCGTGGCAAAGGAGAGGGTTATCCACAGCGATGACCAAAGGATTTGTCCCGTCATGACAAAAGCCGTTCCCAAAGTGGGCAGAATACCGAAAGTGAGGAAAATATCCAAGTCGCCCAATGCGTGATATTTGAACCACGGGTAGAGGATAATCAGCAAGGCACCTATGCCGCCGATGACGAGTAAAGGCCAGCCGGTGAAATACGCCATAACCAATCCGTTGATAGTGGCAATGACGAGCAAAATCCACGCATAAATAATGGTTTGACGCGCCGTAAGGAGTTTGCCGGTGATGGTGGGCGAACCAATAGACGGGTCGGTATCTACACCTTTTTTATAATCATAATAGTCGGAAAAGAGGTTGCTGGCTGCATGGAAGATAATGATGCCCAGTACCGCCCAAAGACAAGAACCGGCTTGTGCTCCGGGGTAGATGATGTTGATGTACTCGCCGGTCAGGAAAACAGGCGCAATGCTGACTGGAAAAGACCACGGACGGGTCGCAATAAAGTAACGTTTTAGTGTATTCATAATCTATTTATATTTGCTTAACGATGGCTTCTACTCCCGTTCTACCCCCGTTAAGGACTCGGTCAGGGGTCGGTCAGGGCTCGGTGTACTACCGCTATACTACCGATAAGACCCCGTGAAATAGCGGCAATAGGCAGTGAGCCCACATTGGTCACATTTGGGTTTGCGGGCCTGACAGATATAGCGCCCGTGCAGGAGCAGCCAATGGTGTGCCTTCGGAATAAGTTGGGCAGGTATATATTTGGTGAGCTGACGCTCGGTTTGCAGAGGATTACGGCTGTTGGTGGTCAATCCGAGACGCTCGGAAACACGGAAAATATGCGTATCGACCGCCATGGTGGGCTGGTTCCAGATGACGGCGCAGACCACGTTGGCCGTTTTGCGTCCTACGCCCGGCAGCGTTTGCAGGTCGTCTATGTTGTCGGGCACCTCGCCGTGGTAGGTCTCGACCAGCCGCTTTGCCATGCCGGACAGGTGCTCGGCCTTAGCGCGCGGATAACTGACCGAACGGACGAAAGAAAGGATATCTTCCACCGATGCTTGTGCCATGAGTTTTGCCGATGGATAGGCGGAAAATAACGCGGGAGTGACCATGTTGACACGCTTGTCCGTACACTGCGCAGAGAGCATGACTGCTACCAATAATTCAAACGGATTTCGGTAGTTGAGTTCGCTCTCAGCCGAAGGGGCATTGGCCGCAAACCAGTCGATGATATGTTCAAATCGCTGCTTGGTGGTCATCGAAATATGTCTTGGACAGGAAACGCAATAATTGGGTGGCATCTTGCACCACTTCGTCGGTTTCGGAGGTGATTTCCTGCTTTTGCAGGCGCAGTAGCATCACCTGATAAAGCAGGGTGAGGTACGCCTCAATGTCGCTCATTTGCGGATTGTCGGTTTTGGCCTTGAGAATATTAAGACGGGGCTCGATGTGCAAGATGGTGGCACGGTAGGGCGCCTCGGTGTCCAATAACTCCCGATGCAAGTCCTCCAATTCTTCTAAAGCATTGATAGCCAGTTGCAAATGACCGCCTTCCATGATGCCTTCGGCGTGCATCATATCGGCTATTTCCATTAGTTCGGTGTTGGAACATGCCTGTTCGGGGAACGCCCGCAGGTAATCCTCCAATTGCCACAGATAGAGGATGTATTCGGCGATGTTGTCAATCTTGCTCTTCATATTCTTGATTCATAAATTGTTCTATTTCACGTCGGTCTTTCTTGGTGGGGCGACCTGTTCCTCGGTCACGGCCGTTCTGTGCCGTCAACTTGGTCATTTCAAGCAACTCCAGTTGGTCCGGTGCCGTGATGTCACGGATATAATCGGGAACCAGTTTCGCCCCGAGACGGTTCTCGCTGAGTTGCAAAATCTCGTACGAGAACGTGACAGGCCCCTTGCGCACGGAAAACTTATTGCCTATTTCAAAGGTGTGTGAGGGCTTGACCGGCTGACCATTCATCGTGACGCGCCCGACTTTGCAGGCGTCTGCAGCCAATGAGCGTGTCTTGTAGATACGCATGGCAAAAAGGTATTTATCTATTCTGACGGACATGTTAATCGGTTGTCAATCATGCGGTTAATGTATTGCTGTATATAGGCCTTGAGGTAGTCCACCATCTCGGTTGGAACCGACTGTGCGGGCTGCGTGACGTGCTGACCGTCAAACTGAATAAGTATGCTATCGGCGATGAGTTGATAGACGGGATTGTTGTAACAAATGGCGTAATTATGGGCTTTTGGTTGGGTAAAAGCGTCCTCACCAAAAGCAAAATAGGGCGCGTCATAGCCCACGGCAGCCAAAACAGACGGCATGATGTCGGTTTGTGAGATGACGGTGGCAGAATCCACTTTGGGCGTGATGCCCGGGTAGTAGAAGAGAATGGGCACTTCATATACACCACGGTCGGTAAGTGACTCGGGTTCAATGAGTTGGTTGGTATGGTCGGCCGTGAGAACAAACAAAGTGTGGTCGTACCACGGTTGCTGTTGGGCGTAGGCAAAGAACTCGTGCAGGGCGTGGTCGGTATAGCCAATACATTGATGGATAGGTATTTGCCCCTGTGGAAAGACCCCCTCATAACGCTCCGGAACACGGAAAGGATGGTGGCTACTGGCCGTGAAGACAGCACCCAAGAAGGGCTCCTGTGTTTGGCTGAGCGTGCGCCCCATATATTGCAAAAACTCCTCGTCCCAAATTGCCCAAGTGCCATCAAAAGCGTCCGGGCCATCGTATTCGTTCATTCCATAATAGCGGTCAAATCCGGCACTGCGTGCAAAGGCCTGAAAACCCATGCTGCCGTTGGGGGCACCGTGGAAGAAAGAGGTGGTGTAGCCCTTTTCGTTGAGGCAAGCTGCCACCGAAGAAATAGCGTTGGTGGCATAGGGAGTGACGATATAGGGCTCAATCAACATCGGTATAGAACTCAGAATACTGGGCATGGCATCTATGGACTTGCGCCCACTGGCAAAACTGTGGGTGTAGGTTACACTTTGAGCCAGCAGGGAATCCAAAAAAGGCGTGTACCCCTGATACGTGCCATCGTGCCAGTCATGGTGAAAGAAACCGATGTATTCCTTGGAAAAACTCTCTAAAATAAAGATAATCACGTTCATTGGTTGCTCGCCGATGGCAGTTGTAGCAGACGCTTTGTGCTCAGGAGTCATGTGGCCGGCAAGCGCGTCTTGCTCGAAATAGTACACATGTTGGTAGGTCTGGCTATCGGTGGAACGCATGAGCGAGAAAGGCGTATTCAGCACAATCATCGTTTCGCGTGGCTGATTGGTATATTGCAGGGCATTGCTGAGGGTGATGGGGCGTGTGTAGGCACCAAAACCGCTGCGAATGCCGATGACTACGAAGTAAACGCTAATGCAGAAAAGGACGGTCTCGGTGAGGTAGTAGGTGAGAGTTGAGAGTTGAGAGTTGAGAATTGAGAATTGAGAATTGAAAGTTGATAGTGGTTTGGGCTGGCGTGTCAGCAGGATAAGGATTGCGATGAGGGCGACGGTAAAGAGGGTGACGTACCAATACTGCACCATAGCAGTGAAAAAAATAGAGGCAAGGTTGTCGTCGTTCTCAAACTCGCTGAAGAAAGCGGTGGTGGTACGGCGGTCGGAGAAACGGACATAGACGGTGTCCACCGAATTGACAAGTATGCCCACTATGTTAGGCACCCAGTAGAACCATTTGGCTATATTCTGGTAGGTGCGATTGGTGCGCCAAGTCCAAGGCAAGGGCAACCACATGAGCAACATATAGACCGAGTTGAGGTAGAATAGGGCCGTTACGTCAAAACGCATACCACCCGCCAACAATTCAAGCAAATGGCGGAAAGTAACGTCCGGAAACAGGTCCATGTTGACCCAATAAAAAAAGAGCCGCTGAAGGGTGTACAGGACAAAAATGAGCGCGATATTGCACACCCCAACGACCCACGGATGTTGCCACAACTTATTTGCCATTGTACAGATTCATTGTGCGGTCAATGCCCTGAAGACAGAAACTGGGAATAATGTCTTTAACAACGGCAAGACGTTCGGGCATTTGCTGCTCCTCCTCGTCGGTCCACTGCCCGAGCACAAAGTTGATTTGTGCCCCGCGCGCGTACGCGTTCCCTATACCAAAACGCACGCGCGCGTAAGCATCGGAACACAGAACTTGCTGGATATGTCCCAAGCCATTGTGCCCGCCGTTGCTGCCTTGCTTGCGAATACGAAGGGTGCCAAAGGGCAGGTTAAGGTCATCTACCAGCACGAGCAGGTTCTCGATCGGAATTTTCTCTTCTTTCATCCAGTACCGAACGGCATTGCCACTAAGGTTCATAAAAGTAGATGGCTTGAGCAAAACGAGTTCGGCATTTTTGACACGCCCCTTGCCGACAAAGCCATAACGCTTGTCTTCAAAAGCAATGTTGGACGCTTCGGCAAAAGCGTCCAACATGCGAAATCCTATGTTGTGTCGGGTATTACGGTATTCGTCTCCGATATTGCCTAACCCGA
>JAKSNJ010000012.1 GCA_024399965.1 Paludibacteraceae bacterium | reverse complement strand
TTGTGCCTCCGCTCTCCGAAAAACCTCATGCGAGCTTTTTCGGGCCGGGTAAAGATAAGAGCAACAAGTTCGCAACGGTTGATACCATATACATTTAATCGACAGGCGACTTGTGTTCCTCCTCTCCGAAAAACCTCTTGCGAGCTTTTTCGGGCCGGGTAAGGACAAGAGCGGCAAGTTCGCAAAACTAACACATACTGAATCCCTTATAAGAGATAAGGGCACAAGGAATAATTATTTATAATACTTATAGAATAATTCATTAATTTAATTCAAAATGAGAACAAATTTTGATCAATTGCTCGAAGCAGGTTGCCACTTTGGTCACCTCAAACGCAAATGGAATCCCGCTATGGCTCCCTACATCTACACGGAGCGCAATGGCATTCACATCATCGACCTCAACAAGACCGCTATCATGATAGATGAGGCAGCCGAGGCCCTGAAAAATATCGCTAAGTCCGGCCGCAAAGTGCTGTTCGTTTCTACGAAAAAGCAAGGTCAGGAAATAGTAGCCGTTAAGGCACAAGAAGTAGGTATGCCTTACATCACCGAGCGTTGGGCCGGTGGTATGCTCACCAACTTCCCCACCATCCGTAAGGCCGTGAAGAAAATGTCCAACATCGACAAGATGATGACCGACGGCACTTTCGACAATATCTCCAAACGTGAGAAACTGCAAATCACCCGTCAACGCGAGAAACTCGAGAAGAACCTCGGTTCAATCGTAGATTTGACCCGTCTGCCGAGCGCTATCTTTGTGGTAGATGTAATGAAAGAGCACATTGCCGTTGCTGAAGCCAACCGTCTGGGTATTCCTGTATTCGGTATCGTTGATACCAACTCGAATCCTTCGAACATCGACTTCGTTATTCCTGCCAACGATGATGCAACCAAGTCTATCGAGGTTATCCTGAACGCCGTTTGCGACGCCATCAAGGAAGGTTTGGAAGAGCGCAAAGTAGAGAAAGCTGACGAAGATGCCGCTGCTGCTCAAGAGCCCGCAGAGGAGACCAAGGACGAAGCACCTGCTCCCAAAGAGCGCCGTACCCGCGTTCGCAAAGCTGCTGCTCCTGCAGAGCCCGAGAAAGTAGCTGAAGCCGCTCCCGAAGCTGCTCCTGCTGAAGAAGCTAAAGCCGAATAAGATTTACCGATTAAACAATTAACCGATTAAACATTAATAAAATGGCTGTAACATTAGCAGATATAAAGAAACTGCGTGACATGACAGGCGCAGGTATGATGGACGTAAAGAAAGCCCTCGAAGAAGCCAATGGCGATTTCGAGCAAGCCAAAGACTTACTCCGTAAACGCGGTCAGGCAATTGCTGCCAAACGTAGCGACCGCGAGGCAAGTGAAGGTTGCGTGCTGGCTAAAGCAGAGAACGGTTTTGGCTGCATCGTAGCCGTAAAATGCGAAACGGACTTCGTAGCAAAGAACGCCGATTTCGTGGCTATGGTCAAGAAAATCCTTGACGTGGCTATGGAGAACAAACCTCAGTCCTTGGACGAGCTGAAAGCTCTCACCCTCAACGGACAAACCATGGCTGACCTCGTTACCGAGCGCAGTGGTGTGACCGGCGAGAAGATGGAACTGAGCGACTACGCTTTCTTGGCTGCTCCCGCAGTAGATGCTTACAATCACCTTGGCAATAAACTGAGTTCGTTGGTAGCTGCTGACAACGCTGCTGCCGACCACGACACCGTTCACGGCGTGAACATGCAGGTGGCCAGTATGGCTCCCGTAGCTCTGGACGCTGACCACGTGGCTCAAGAGGTGAAAGATAAAGAGTTGGCTATCGCTGTAGATAAGACCAAACAGGACGAAATCAACAAAGCCATCGAGAACGCTCTGCGCAAAGCCGGTATCAATCCTGCTCACGCAGACAGCGACGACCACATCGCTTCCAACACCGCTAAGGGTTGGTTGACCGAGGAGCAAGCACAAGTGGCTCGCGACATTCGCGCCAACGTGCCTGCTGAAGCCGAGGCAAACCTCAATATGAAGAAGATTGAGATGATTGCTCAAGGCCGTCTGGCTAAGTTCCTGAAGGAATCGACGCTGGTAGAGCAACAATATATCCTGAGCGACGCAAAGGAGTTGGTAAAAGACATCTTGAAGAAGATGAACGTTACCATCGTTGACTTCAAGCGCATTACCTTGAACCAAGAGTAATTCTAAAAAACTTTATCGCATGAATGGAGGAGGACCTTGAGGTTTTCCTCCATTTTCGTACATCTCCTGCATATAAGCAGCATTGCCGGAGGCCTTGAGGTCGCCCATCTTGTTGAACTTATACGTGAAGGTCAGCATGACGTAGGTGGGTAGGGTATTGCATTTCTGGTAGGAAACATAGTTCTCACCCACCATTTGTACGATGTTCTTTTTCTGGTGCAGCAGGTCGTATGCCTTGAGCGAGAGAGTACCGTTGCCCCACGTCTTGTCGATGCCGGCATTGAGCAAAATCTCGTTCACGTCGGACAAGCCCGAGTAGCCGTAACGGGCGGTATAGCCACAGTCGGCACTAATCTCCCAATTCTTGGGCAGGTGGAGTTGCAGGTCACCGGTGACGGTCCAGTCCACGACATTGCTCAACGAATTGGCATTGAGGTTGTTTTGGGTGCGTGTGTAGCGCACATTGCCGGTGATACCGAAGTCCACAATATCGTGCGTGATGCGCAGCGACAGGTTCTCAGACAGGGATAAATTGCCGGTCTTGGTCTCGTTGCCAATCGTGAACGAGTTGTGCTCAATCAGTTCCTCAATGGCTTGTGCGTCCTGATCGTGGGATATATACGCTATACGCTGGTTGTAGCCAATCGAGGTGCGGGTATTGAGTTGCAGGAGTTTATTGGCAAGGGGCGTGTTGAACATAAAGTCGGCGTTGAGGTTCCACGGCGTGCCCTTGGCGTTGATGGTTTGCTGGTAGAGTTTACCTGTTTGGTCGTAGATGGAGTTATTGACGAGGGCGTCCTGAGTCACGGTGGCATGTAAGCCGGTCATGAGTGACCAGAACTTGTCTTGGTCAAACTTGCTATACATGGCGTGCAGGTTGTGCGCAAAGGCAGGTTTAAGTCCTAAATTACCAACCGTCTCGTTCATGGCGTTGGAGTTGTTGCGAACGGGCTCCATCTGCTGAATAGACGGCTGCGAGTTGCGTCCTCGGTAGTGAATACGGGCAAACTCTTTCTTGCCGAATTTATACCTAAAGCGCATAGTCGGACTCCAGTTCCACGCATAGATGGTGGTATCGCGCAATAGTTGTCCTCCGTAATAGGTCTTGCTGACCGTCTGGCTGGGATTGAATTGGGCGCCCACGGTCAAGTCCGTGTTGTCCTTGATATACCGATAACTGAGCGAAACGGACTCTTGGAAGAAGTTGTTAATCAGTTGGTTGGAGTAGTCTTCGTTCCAACGATAGGTGCTGTCTTTGGCATCGAAATCGTATTGGTCCTTGGTGCTGTGCCGTAGGTTGGTACCCAACATGATGGTTGTCTCAAGGAAGTGGTTGTGTCCGGCGATGGGCTCTACCCACGATGTGCGCACGCGCACGTTCCAACTGTTATTCTTGGAGTCGGTGTTCTGATTCACCTTGGCTGTATCGGCCATATTATCGTGGGCGTACGTGTCGGTGTGTCCCTTGCTGTCCGTAAACTCGATGTTGGCGTTGGTGGTAATCGACCGCCCGGGTTTGAGGAACTTGTGGTTGTAGATTACGCGCAGGCGGGCATTGATGTCCTCGCTCTGCGAGAAGCGGTTTTGGTAACCGTTGTTGACGGAGTCTCTTGTCGTATTGGCACTATCGCGCAGGTAGATGTAACTCTTTTGCTCGTCGCTGCGGTTGTTGGTGTAGGATATTTGGGGCTTTAAGATGATTTTGTTGAGCGTGTCGATTTGGTACTCTAACTCAAATCGTGCATTGACGTCCCACGCTTGAATGGTCTTGTTGGTGGAGTCGGTGTTGTTGTAGGTGATGGGGCCCGAATAACTCTCTTTGTTGGCGAGTGAACGGGTGTCGTTGTGCGAGTGGTTGAGCGACACATCGCCTCCAAAGAGCATAGAGGACTCGTTATCTATCTTGCGGATTTTGTCCGTGAAATCAATATTCGAGTTGACGCCAATGTTCTCCGACCACGATATACCTTCGTTTTGTCCGCCATAGAACCCACGTCCCCGTCCGGTCTTAATCTCGTTGGTGTTGTTGGCACTACCGATGATGGTGGTTTGGCTCTCTCCTGCCAGAATATTGGTGAAGACGCCTGCCGAGTAACGCAAGTCGTCTTTGGCTTTCCATTGGTCGTAGGCGGGGTAAATATCTGCTCCTAAACCGGCGTTGTAGTTACCAAAGACGCCTTTTTTGCGGTCGGCTTTGAGGGTAAGGTTGATGATACGTTCGGTTTCATCGTCCTCAAAACCGGTGAGTTTGGCCATGTCGGATTTCTCGTCAATGACCTGTATTTTTTCAATCATCTCAGCCGGAATGTTCTTGGTGGCGGATTGCACATCGTCGCCAAAGAATTTCTTGCCGTCAATGCGTACACCCTTTATCTCCTCGCCGTTGACGGTTACTTTGCCCTCTTTATCGACCTCGACTCCGTTCATTTTCTTGAGCAGGTCCTCGACCATAGCGTTTTCGTTGACGTGGTAGGCGGCGGTGTTGTATTCGATGGTGTCGCCCTTAACGGTCATCTCGGCGGCGTGCCCCTTGACCTGTATCTCTTGCAGGAGCGCCACATCTTCCTGCAGGCGAATAGTGGGAACGGTCAGGTGGTCGTGTACGGATATACGTTTGGACATCGGTTTGAAGCCAATGCTGCTGACCCATATTTTATAATCGCCCTCCGGCACGGAGGTGAGCCAGTACACGCCATCTAAGTCGGCCTGTGCGCCTGTGACCATGCTGCTGTCTTTCTGCTCCATGCGGAACAGCTGTACGGCAGCCATCTCAACCGGTGAACCGTCTTGCTGACTGACCACTGTGCCGTGGACATTGAACACTTGGTAGGGGGCTGCCCACATAGGGGTGAGGGCCAAACCCATGACTAAACAAATGACTGAACAAATCTTTTTCATACCTTATTTATATTGTTTGAGGGCGAGTAGGTCCGCCTCAATTTGTGCTTGTAATGCCTGTTGGGAACTAAAACGCTGTTCGTCCCGAAGGAATGCCAGCAGTTCCACCGTCAGTGTTTGGTGGTAGAGTTCGTCGTGCCAATCGGGGATATGTACCTCCACAGTCAGCGGATTGTCGCCAAAAGTGGGGTTGGTGCCTATGTTGACGAGGCAGGGGGTGAGTTGGTGAGTGGGGGAATCCGTGAGTCGGGCGATATAGACGCCGGCTTTTGGAATGAGTTTGCCGGTGGGCAGGGACAGGTTGGCGGTGGGGAACCCCAACTGGCTGCCAATATGCTTGCCGTGTACCACGGTGCCGGTCAGGGAATAGCGATACCCCAACATATCGTTGGCTTGGTCTATCTGCCCGTTTTGCAGGGCGCGACGTATAGCGGTTGACGATTGACAATGCACAATGCACGATGATTGGAGTGGTTGGGCAAGTTCGACTTGTATGCCGACGTGGAGACCGGCTTGGCGGTAGGATTCGAAGTCTTGCAGGCGGTCGCTGCCAAAACGATGGTCGTACCCCATGAGTAAGACATCCACGTCACAATGCTCATGAAGGATACGCATAAACTCCTCGGCGGTCATGTTCTGAATGACGGAGAAAGTAAATTCGAGCACCTGACGGACGCCACTCTGTTTGAGTCGCTCCTCACGTTCTTCGCGGGTCAGCAGCAGTTCGGGCGACTGACCTTCCAAAATTTGACGAGGATGCTCGTCAAACGTGATAATCATCGACGACAAGTGCTCCTGTTCAGCACGCTGAATGAGTTGCTGAATGAGAAAGAGGTGCCCGCGGTGGACACCGTCAAAAAAACCTATGGTAGCAACATATCGCATTATCTCATTGGAACGAATAGCAACCCGCATCGGGGTGGTCGGTATCACGTGGCAGTCCGTCCAAGTCGGTGCCGGTAGAGAGGAAAAGGTCGCTCAGAGGCAGCCCGATATGGCGTGCCGGTGTGCTTTCCACCAAGTGGAAGTCGTAGTAGATATACTCGCCATACTTGTAGTGGGTGTTTTTGAAGACCGAGTCCTTGGCTTGGGCATATACATTGGCGGAGGCAAAGGTCTCCGGCAGGGTGTCGCATTGCAGGTAGCATCCCTCTACCGTCCCGTCAAAACCTGTCTCTGGTATGCTGTCAACGACAAAAGCCGGCGTCTCAGCACCCGTAAAGAGGCAGTTGCGGAAGGTGGATTGCGATTCCGCCATGTCGTACGAGTGCGCCAGCACATACACTGCCGGTACTTTTTGCCGTTTAGCGCTGTGGATATTCAGGGTGGTATAGGGGTAACCGAAGTAGTTGGCCACTGTCGTGTGTTCGATGGTGTGTTGCCCTCCGGCGAGGTAGAGACCATAGGAGGCGCAGTTGCTGATTTCGACGTTGGACAGCAGGGCGTCGGTATTTTCTGCCACCACTCCGTATGCGGACATATTGTGTATATGTGCGTCGGTCAGGTGCAGGGTGGCGCGGTCGGGTTGGTCGGAGTAGCAGTATAGTCCCACTTGTCCGCTTTGTATCTCAATGTGCGCCAGCCGATAGGTGGACGGGGTGGGGTCGATGCTGTCATAATGCAGCAGATAGATGCCGTCCCATTGCCCGCTGGCTACGCGATAAGGCACGTGTTCAAAGAGCCAATCGGTACGGTCGCCTTGAATGCGGATGGGGGCGTCGGCTGTGCCTTCTGCCTTGACGCGCCCAAGGGCCTGAATAGCGGCTTGTGGGTGCATGTATAGGGTGGCACCGGCTTGAATGGTCAGTTGCCCTACCACGCACAGGGTGTCGAAGATGAGATAGGGCTGCCGGGCATCTAAGGTCAGGTCCTCATATACCGTATCGGTGGGCAAACGCAGTACATTCAGCCCGTAGGCCTGTACGGCTATACCCTGCTGACGGCCGTTGATGGCAAAGAAGAGGGTATCCACTTCGAGGGGGTTGCTCGTCTCGTCCAGCGGGTCTATCTCTGTGCGGATGAACAGGAACAGCGAGTCGCCTCCGTTCAGGTCGATGTCTTGTAATCGTGCCAAGTCGCTTTCGCCGTCTAAGTTGGCGAAGAAGCATTTGCCTTTTTGCCACCACACACGGCTGATACGTACGGCATTGGCGTTGTGGTTATATACCATCACTTGCCGTGTCGAACTGCCGGCTGCGGTAAACACGGTGTCAAAGCACACCGAGTCCGTTGAAAAACTCAGTTGCGCATCTTCAGAGAAGGTGAGTTGTTGCTCACGGCAAGCTGCCAAAGCCAGTAGCAGAAGGAGTATGTAACCGTATTTGCGCATTATTCAAAGTTGAAACTAATCGTAATCATTTGGTTGCGCAGTCGTCTGAGGGCTTGCGTGTAGAAATAGTCCCGTTGTGCCAATTCGGGGCGGTCCTCTATGGGGGTCAGCACATTGTTGAAGCCCAGTTGATAGCGTATCTCGGGGCAGAGTTTGAACCACTCTAAATAGAGGTCGCAACCGAAACCGAAGGTGATGAAGTAGTCGGTCATTTTTTGGTAGAGCGGTCGCTCTTTTTGTCCGGCGAAGTCAAACCCAACGCCACCGCCGGCCACGATATACGGACGGTAGTTCTTTTCGCGCTCTGCACTCCATTTGAGGACCAAGGGCAGCGCCAAGGGCAAACTCAGCACTTCGGCTTTGTTGCCGGACGAACCCGGGACCTCGTGTCCGCTTTCGGTTTTGTAGTTGACGGTGATTTGCCCAAAGTTCAGGGTGGGCAGGAAGCGCAGATTGAGGTGGCGGGACAGACGCACATCGGTGATGAAGCCCACCGCAAAACCCGGCAGCATCGAACTGGTACGGGCGTGGTAGATTTCGCCGTTAATCTCCTGCTCGGTGTCGGTTACGCCGTATGCCATGAAGTTCACACCCAACGAGAACCCGAAGTGTACGATTTTGTCGTCCACGTAGGGGTTATTCATCTGGGCGCGCAGCAAACCGCTAACAGCCAAGAGACATAATATAACGAACTGCTTCTTCATAGCATTGCTTACCCATTATGGTGTGGCAGCATACGTCCGTCAGCAGACTTTGTTGGCGGAAGGGCTCACGCTGCTGTATATTGCTTAGGTGTACTTCTACCACGGGTACGGCGCATAACTCCACGGCGTCGCGTAGTGCCACGCTGGTGTGCGTGTAGCCGCCTGCATTGAGGATGATGCCGTGTACGTCGGTTGCCTGTTGCAGCCAATCGATTAGGTCGCCTTCGTGGTTGGACTGACGGTATTCTATCCACAAATCAGGGTGGGCACGTTGTATGTCCACTATAATCTGTTCCATGCTGCGTTTCCCGTATTGTTCGGGGTCTCTCCGTCCCAGCATATTCAGATTTGGCCCGTTCAGTATCAGTACTTTCATTGTCAACTCTCAACTGTCAACTCTCAACTCTCAACTCTCAATTCTCAACTCTCAACTCTACCTCGCCCCATTGACTGCGAGTAGGAATTCGTCATTATCTTCGGTGCGCTCCATGTAGGATTTCAGTTTCTCCATGGCCTCTACGCCGTTCATGTCGCTCAGTTGCTTACGAATTTGCCACATGCGGCTCAGTATCTCGGGAGGCAACAGCAGGTCGTCACGGCGTGTGCTGGAGGCAGGTATATCTACGGCAGGGAATACGCGTTTGTTGGCCAATTTGCGGTCTAACTGCAGTTCCATATTGCCCGTGCCCTTAAATTCCTCAAAGATGAGGTCGTCCATCTTGCTGCCGGTCTCAGTCAGGGCGGTAGCGATGATGGTGAGCGAACCGCCGAACTCGATGTTACGGGCGGCGCCGAAGAAGCGTTTGGGCTTATGTAGGGCCTGTGCTTCCACACCGCCGGATAGCACCTTACCGCTGGCAGGGGCCACTGTGTTGTAGGCACGTGCCAAACGGGTTATACTGTCCAGCAATATGACCACGTCCTTACCGCACTCCACCAGTCGGCGGGCTTTCTCATAGACTATATTGGCCACTTTGACGTGGTTGTCGGCCGGTTCATCAAAGGTTGATGCCACCACTTCGGCCTTCACGCTGCGGGCCATATCGGTCACTTCCTCAGGGCGCTCGTCGATGAGCAGTACCATCATATATACTTCGGGGTGGTTGTCCGAAATAGCGTTGGCTATCTGCTTGAGCAGTACGGTCTTACCGGTTTTGGGTTGAGCAACTATCAGTCCGCGTTGTCCCTTGCCGATAGGTGCGAATAGGTCTATGATACGCACCGACAGGGGGTCATCGTGTGTACCTTTGCACAGCGTAAATTTCTGGTCGGGGAATAGGGGAGTCAAGCTCTCAAAGGTTGGACGTTTCTTGGCCTCTTCGGGGTCCATTCCGTTCACGGTCAGCACTTTCTCAAGGGGGTGTACTTTCTCGTTGGGCTTATCGCTCACGCGCACGGTGCAGGTAACGGTGTCGCCCGGACGCAATCCGTATTGGCGAATTTTCTGCTGGTTGATATATACATCTTCGGGTGAGGAGGCATAACTGTATTTGGGTTGGCGCAGGAAACCGTAACCGTCTTTTTCCATCTCCAATACGCCACCGCCATTGATGATTTGGTATTGGGGTGCAGCCGGTTGATTTTGTTGTGCCGGTTGCGCCGGTTGTTCTGTAGCAGGAGCAGCAGGAGCGGTGGCAGCAGGTGCTTGTGGGGTAGGTTGCTCTTGTGGTGCTACCTGTTCTTGTGCTGCCGGTGCCACTTGCTGTTGTTGTTTGGCTTGTTTCTTCTTTTTGGATTTCGGCTGTTGCTGTGGCTGTTGCTGTTGCTGAGGTTCTGGGGTGGCAACTGCTTCCCCGTTTCCACGATTTGCCGGTTCAGCCAACATCGGTTTGGCTTTCACCACTGTTTTGTTGGGTTGGTGATTGTTCTGTTGCAGTTGGTTGCGCATTTCCTGTACTTGTTCCTTTTCCGAACCGACGGTAGCGATTACTTTGTCGGCTTTCAGGTTGTCGGTGTTCACTTTTTGGGGAGCAACAGGTTGTTTCATGCGTACGCGCTCGCGCTTGCGTTCCTCTTTTATTTCTTCTTTGGCTTGCACTTGTTCGGCTTTTTGGTCGGCCTGTGCGTCTAAGATTTCGTAACGCAGTAACTGTTCATTTTTTGTGTTGCGTACTTTAACGCCTAAACTTTTCGCAGTTGTTTTCAACTCCTCGAGCGTCATACGCTCCAGTTTCTTCATGTCGTATTGCATAGTGTATAAAAATGTGTTTTCTGTGGAAAAAGCGAGGAATTTCCTCAAATCGGGTACAAATTTACAAAGAATTTTTGGAATACGCAACATTTAAGAGCAAAAAATAAGATTTTCATCTTATTATTGTTTGTTTTGTGATAGAATATGGGAGTTTACTCACAATAGACTATCGCAAAATAGGCAATATAGGGATTTTTGCCCTGTTGCTCTTTATGTGCGTATTTTAATAAAAGTGATGACGTATATTGGGGGGAATGCCGACCCCGTCGGCAGGCAGCTTGCCCAATATACGTCATCACCTCTCAACTCTTCCCTCTCCCCTCTCTTCTCTCCCCATTTATGCAGCCAGCACGAAGATACGAAATTCACGAAGCAATGAATAGTGTTCTTTGTTCTATTGTGTCGTCCACGTTAGGGGCTCTTTGGGCACCGACGACGTGTCGTCCTTTTGCCAAAAAGAGAAACAATGTGGACGATTGTGATTGTTTTTAATTAGTTAATCGTGCATTGTGCATTGTCAACCGTCCAACCTCGAAAAACTTTCCCTCTTTTCAAAAAAAAGTAAAAAAAGTTACAAATAAATTTGCATATATAAATTTTTTGTTGTACCTTTGCACTCGTATTTGAAAAACGTATATAAACAGCTAATGCCCTAAGTGGCTGAGTGGCACATCACTGCGTAATATGAAACACACTTCATTATCATCGGCTTTGTCTTTGTGGATATCTGTATCAGATAGTCAGGCATGGCTGTATAGTGAGTTATCATAGGGTAAAAGCACCATTCCGCGAGGATGGTGTTTTTTTGTAGTGTTCCGCTTCTTTTCCACGTATTAGCCACCGCCAAAGTTTGGGTCGAGGGTCATTCGACACTCATTCGACACTCATTCAACCGTGCATTGTGCATTGTTAACCGTTAATTGAATTAAATAAAAATTAACCAAATATGACACAACTATTCAAATCCATCGTGCATTGTGCATTGTCAACCGTCAACCGACTAAGTGCATTGTCAACCGTCAATCGACTAACTGGTTTTATCGGTAGTATATCGGTAGTAGAGACTACTGTTAAACAACCGTGCATCATCAACCGTGCATTGTGCATTGTGCATCGTGCATCTTTTCTTCTCCTCACTCTCCTGCTGAGTGCCAATATGTGGGGTGCAGAATATGAGGAATTGTTTACTATCACTTCTGATGCTGTGGTAACTAATTCTGGTTATGCAAAATATGAAACTACTGTTGACGAAAGGGAATGGATTATTACATATGGAGGAAACAATAAGTCCGTTGGTACGAATAAAGATAATCGCTCAAAATGTACCTTATCTTCTTATTCAAAATATGCAGTAAGTCCTGTTACGACAAGTAATATTGCCTCTGCTTATGTTTCAAAAACTTCTATTTCCGATGTTAGTAAGATTTCTTATACATTCAATGGAGGTTCTAACCAAACCAATACAAATGTATATTTGATTTATTCTTCTGATGGAAACACATTTAGTCAAGTTTCTTTAACTTCCGGTACGCAAGGTTCTGCTATTTCTTCCGGTACTGCATACGCATTCGCGAAATGTTCTGGCTATTTTGGCTTATTGTTTAAAGCTACTAATAGTTCGGGCAACTGGCGTATTGACGATGTAAACATTACTTTTTATAAAGAAAAAGCAGCCGCAGTTCCTGTTACTTCTCTTATTCTTTCTGAGGCAGGAAATGAAACAGATGATAAAGAAGACTATAATGTAGGCGACAAATACCCCTTACCCACAGAAACAGAGGCAACTTGTGGTAATAAGGAATTAGTGGGGTGGAGCGAAATAGAAGTTGCAGAAACAAATACTAAACCTACTACTAAATATTATGAATTAGGTGAGGAAGTTACATTAGGCGAAAACAATAAGTTTTATGCTGTGTTTGCAAACACAGAGAAAGACGTAAACAATTTTGCAAAAGGTAGTGTCGCTGATTTGACAAATGGTCAGGTAGTTGTGATTCATGATTATTTAAATAACAAAGTATTAACTACCGAAGGCTATAGCTCATCAACCATTCCTAGTGCAAGTATAACTCCATCTAACAATAAAATACCAGTGTCTAGTATTACCGACAAAATGAAATGGACAGTAGGTGTTGTGAATGGAAAATATACTTTTAGACAAGGTTCAAGTTATTTGATGGCTGCAAATTCTTATCTAAAATTCGGTACAACACCCCAAACGCAATGGACATTAACCGTTGTGACGAATGGATATAAATTTTCTCAAACTGATCAGACGAGTTATCCCTATATTAATTATTCGTCGAGTAAATTTGATATTGCAAGCTCATCTTTTTCTACTCTAAATGTTTTTGTCCCTGCGGTTACTTATTCCAATTATTCCACTTCTTGCGCCCCGACATATGCGGTTAATACCAATAATCCTTCTAATGGAGTAATTAAGTTTAGTACCGATGGCACAAATTGGAGTAATTCGATTGCCGACCAACCAGCAGGTGCCGATGTCTTTTTCAAATTAGTTCCAAATGTAGGTTACGAAGTTAGTAGTGGTACTCCTACGGTTTCGAATGTTGCCGCGAGTGATATTATTGAAGAAGGTGGAGTATATTTGTTCACAATGCCTGCCTCTGCTGTCACCGTTTCTGCTACCTTCTCTTGCGCAACGCCGACATTTAAGACCAATCTTACTGAACAGACAATAGAAAGAGTTCAAAATGTTAATGCTCTTACATTGAGTGTTGAGAAAAATGAGTCATGGGCAACTTATCAATGGCAATCAAGAGCTAATAATACAGATTGGGAAAATATCGCTAGCGCAACGGGTGCGTCATATTCCCCATCTATAGCTACAATAGGTACAACTTATTACCGCTGCTTATTGAAGAACGGAGTAAGTCCTTGTGATAAGTCGTTACCCTCCAATGTGGTTACACTCGTAGTTACCGCTCCTTTGAAATGTGAGACCCCCACTTTCTCGCTTGTAACAGGAACGTACACAGGGGCTAAATCTGTGGAACTCAGTTGTGTAACCGAAGGTGCAAAGATATACTATACTACGGATGGTACTGCGCCTTCTACTTTAAGTACAGAATATACCGGAGCCATCAATGTCTTTAAGACAATGACCATTAGGGCTATCGCTGCTAAAGATGGTATCGAAAGTAGTGCCGAAAACTCTATTTCCTATACTATCCAATATACCGTTACCTTCGCTATGCAAGGTCATGGCTCACCGGTTGCAACCCAAACGGTTGGGTACAATGACCCGGTTACTGACCCTCAAACACAATCCATCACCGGTTGGACCTTTGGCGGTTGGTTCAAAGAAGACGCTTGCACCAACCAATGGGACTTCGATACGGATAAAGTTGCAGGGTACACTACTCTTTTTGCCAAGTGGACAATGACCATGTTTGATGTCAAGTTCTACAATAATGGCAATGAATTGACAGAGAAGAAACTCTCTATCCAAGAAGGTAAAACAATTGGCACTCTACCAACCTTAACCACCACTGATGCCAAAGATGCTTTCAGTAAAACCTTCGTAGGTTGGACAGAGGAAGAAGTCACCACTTGGCAACCCCAAGCCCCCACACCTGTTACTTCCACTAAGGTCGTAGAAAAAGAACTTATTCTCAATGCCGTTTGGGCAAAAGGAAATGTGACTATGTTTGATGCAGCAGATGTAAGTAATTGTACAGAAGACGAAATTTATTGGAAATGGACTGAAAATACAACAGGAGTGATTTTGGAGTTGTATGGATCTGGTAGTAATCGTTATACAAAAAACCAACCATACACTTTCTCAGTTGATAAAAATTCTTATTTTGAAATCACTTCTCCCACGAAGATTACATCAATGGAAGTAACATATTCGGGAAGTGACTATATGGCTAATAATGCAAATCCAGGTTCTATTGCGACAAGTGGAACAACCCAAACAATAACATCCATTAATGCTACTTCTACGCAAATAAAATCTACGAGTAACCAAATTCGAGCAACTATAATAAGAGTTACATCTCTCACCGACTATATCACTCATTCCTCTGCTTCACCCTTGGCATCGGTTACTTTGAATACGGACAATGTGAAGAAGATTTACTTTGTAGGTGAGACATTTACTTCTGCAGGTTTGACTGCTACGGCTACTTTGGACGATGGTATTACTTTCCCGATAGAGTACAACGCCTTAATAATCTCAACCCCCGACTTAACCACAGCCGGCGCAAAGACTGTGACGGTTAAATATACATTCAATAATCAAGAGCAATCTGCTCAATATACTGTGAATGCTTATTCCGTAACGATTAATCCTGTTTATACAGATAGAGTAGGCGAAGAATCCGTTTCGGGCAATACTTACAATTGGAATGAGCAAACTCACACGTTGACATTTACCAAGCAAGCACACTATCAATTCAATGGTATTTCTGATGTGGTAGGTGCAACACCAAGTGGTTCAAATCTTTCTTACACCCTTTCTAACCCGACCGCCAATGTAACTCTTACAGCCACTTGGCAACGCCTCTTCACGGTGGATTATAATAGCAATGGCGGCTCTAATGTTTCTTCAGTTATTGATGTAACGAAAAATACACCAATTAATACAAAACCTGCACCGACTAAAACAGGTTATAATTTGGTAGGTTGGTACGACAACGACACTTTCGATGGTGATGCTGTCACATTCCCTTACGCTATCACCAAAGATGAAACGCTTTACGCCAAGTGGCAAGTCAAGACCACTACCATCACCTTCAACCAACCGGATGCTACAACACCCGGAACCGACCACGTAACCGCCACTTGGAATCAACCGATGCCCCCAGCCACAATGCCTCAACGCGAACACTACCAGTTCACCGGATATACACATAACAATATCACTTACTACAACGCAGATGGTATAAGTGCAAGGAACTGGGACAAAGAGTTTGCCACAGCAACCCTAACTGCTCAATGGACGCCTAACAAGCACAACATCACGCTGTCACCCACAACCGGAGGTATTGTTTCAATCTCTCCTTCGGCAACAACCAATGTGGCTTATGGCACATCAATAACAATTACCGCAACGCCCGCCACACACTACACACTAACCACCCTCACGGTTAATGGTGCAGATGTTAAAGCAACCAAGTCCTTCACGATGCCGGATGACAATGTGACCATATCGGCTACTTTCACAGAAGACCCCAAAGTTACAATCACTTTCTCTGATGCATTGCATGGTAATAATAGCAGTTATCAAGAGTATGTAGGTGACGCAATCGAGTTCCCAACTATTACAGATGAAGAGCGTACACCTCCTACGGGAGATTGTGTGACGGACCACTACCACTTTGTTGGGTGGACTAAGGATATTTCTAAACCGAATGAGTTAGTTACTCAGTCAGCGGAGAAAGCACCGGTTACAGATATTACGTATCACGCCGTTTGGGGAGAAGAACTTTAATTAACACTAAATATGAACTATAAAACTTTTAGCAAGATGAAAAATTTCAAGTCAATAATGGCACTTCTCGTGCTGACCGTATTTAGTGTTAATGTATGGGGAGCTACTTACACCAAAGTAACATCTCTTAAAGCAGGAGATGAAATTGTTTTGGTGTGCGAAGCAACAAATAATGAATTAACAAGTATTTCAACAACATCCACAAAGTATGGAATAGGAACAAATTATGAGACTTCTATTGCCGGCGAATATGTATTGGAAGTTGTTGCTGGCAGCGAAACTAACTCCTTCTCATTCAAAACAGGTAGCAATTACCTCCGCTGGAATAGTGGTAATTCGTTAGATGTTGTAGCAACATCTGTTGCTAAAAATTCCTCTTGGTTTGTGACTTTTGATACAAATGGAAATGCCACTATTAAAAATGCTAATGATGAAAATCGTGTGATATGGTGGAATGTTAGTAGCCCGCGTTTTGCATGTTACACTGGTAAGTCAGACGGGAGTGATTATAAATATGTTCAACTCTATAAAAAAGAGCCGGATTGCAACGCTCCGACTACACCTCTTTCTATCTCTGCTTCTCAAACAGAAATTGCTCTCAATAAGACCGCTACAATCACTCCAACAGTTGGTAATGGCGGAGCAATTACTTACAAGGTTACTCCTTCTACCGGTAAGGTCGAAAATGGCGTTTTCTCTGCCACCGCAACGGGTACCTATAAAGTAACCGCACACCAAGATTTGACCAATGGCTATTGCGCACAAGATGACGATGTAACAATTACTGTTGGTGCTATCCAATATGGCAACTATGTCACCCAATGTTGCACCTCTTGGGATGCGCCTACGGTAAGTTATGACACTCCCCTTAATGCCGGTGGCGCAGGAGTTGCACCCTCTATCACAGGTACTACTCATGGCACGGCTTCGTATGAATCCAGCAACACCGCCGTTCTGACAGTTGATGCAGACGGTACGATTCATCCGCAAGGTGCCGGTACAGCATTTATTACGGTTACTTGGGCTGCCTCTAAAGAAGGCGATGTGGACTACTGCGAAAACCAAGCCGTTTCTAACACCATCACCGTTAACGGCAATATCAGCGTTGCCTTCGATGCCAAGGGTGGAGAAGGGGAAATGACTAACCAGTCTATGCCGTCCAATACAGCAACGAATCTTAAAAAATGTACCTTCACCAAGACAGGTTACACCTTCCTTGGCTGGGATACCGATCCTGCCGGCGCAACGGTCGTTTATGAGGACGAAGCACAAGTGACCCTCTCTGAAGGTTGCACACTCTACGCCGTTTGGCAAGTTAATGCCTATACAGTAACCTTTACTCCTTCTATTGATGGAAACAGCTTCACCGTTAATGGCAACTCTACCGGCTCTGTCAATGTCAACTATAATGCTACGGTTATTGTCATAATGACAGGTAAAACCCACTTCTCTCCTGCCACTCTGACCTATCAGGTCGGCGAACAGGAAGCAGTCGATATTTTGGCAACTAAAACATTCAATATGCCTGCCGGTAATGTAACCTTGTCGTATAGTTTTGCAGAAGATGCATACAAGACCATTACCTTCCTTAATAATGGTACGCAAGTGGGTGACTCGCGAAAAGTCTATGTCGGCGAAGCCATTGGCGAACTGCCCACATCGGATGATGTAGAACCTTGTGATGAAACCAGTACAACCTTTATCGGTTGGACAGCTACCGAAATCACCGACAAAACTGATGAGCAACCCGATATGTTAGAAACAACAACGGTCATCACCTCTGAATCAGAAACCACTTACTTCGCTCTCTGGGCAGAAGGTGAGCAAGGTTCAGCTGATGTAACTCATACTATGGATGTGCCTCAATCTGGTTCAGCATTAAGTGGATATGCTCCTCGTAATTTCTTAGACGACCAATCTGCTGCATGGCAAGGAGTATTTAGCGGATTTGACAATTCTGGTGAAAAATTCTGGTCAGTAAAGAATCACGCGGACAATTATTATATCCAATCACCAGAATTTGAAGGAAATGTAAAATCTGTCACCATTTATGCCCGCCAAACGGCTAGTGAAACACGAAATATTATTTTCCGTTCTGATAATACCACCCACCAACCTACTGTGAGTGATATGGGTATCAAAAAAGCAGTTACAACAAATCCAGAAGTTCAAGAGGTGGTAATTACTCCCACTGAAAGCCAAAAATTCTCTCAGTTCTATCTATATACAGAGGGTATGGGCTTCCGAAAGTTCGTCGTTGTGGTTGAGGGAACTGCTGCCTCTTACTCCAACTTCATCACCACTTGCTGCACGCCGTTAGATGAGCTGACATTAAATGCCCCGACAGATGTATCTTACACCGGTGCAACTATCAACTGGAACACAGTAACCGACGCCGCCTACTACGAAGTGCGTCTGGGCGACGGTGAGTGGACCTCGGTTGGTACCGCTACCTCACACACCTTTACCGCGCTGACACCGGGCACCTTATATAATTACAGCGTGCGCGCAAAGGGCGATGATTCTCATTGCGATTACAGCAATGTGGCTAACGGCTCGTTCACTACTACGGCGAATACCTTAAATAGCATAGCCGTTACTACAGATCCTACTTCGCTCAACTATGTGCAGAACGAGACATTCCGTCCCGACGGATTGGTTATTACCGCTACGTATAGTTTCGGTGACCCTGTAGATGTGGCTTACAGCGAACATGCTGCGGACTTTAGTTTCAACCAATCTACCTTGTCCGAAACAGGCGAACAAACCATACAGGTTACCTACGGAGGTCAAACAGTTGACATTACGGTTAATGTTTATACATTAACGGTTAACCAAACCGTCAATGGTGAGCAGTACATAGGCGACAATGTAACAATCGACGGCGCACACGTTACGGCTACTGCACCTAACGAACATTACACCTATGACAAATATACCATTGAGGGTGCCAGTGGCAGAAAGGTTACTAACAAAACCGAATGGAATATCAACACCGTCACGGGCAATGTAGTGATGACCATTAAGTGGAACAAAGATGCTTCTTATCTCGTTCAGTTCAGTTCGGCTAATACACTTATACCGAGTATGAATCAGGATGTATATAGCGGCGAATCTGTTATACTGCCCGATTACGATGCAGAGAAGATGGCTTACTGCGAGAATAACGGTTACGAGACCTTCTTGGGTTGGTCTAAGACACCGTTCACTCAAACGGCTACCGCTCCTACCGGCGACAACCTCATTCCTGCCGGTACATCAGTCGCCATCACCGACAACACCACCTTCTATGCCGTCTGGGCTAAACTGAACGGTGAACCTAAATACATCCAAGTTACCGAAGCTCCTGAAACCAATTGGAATGGTAAGTATTTGGTGATTGCTAAAGTGGCTGATGATGATTACAGATGCTTTAATGGTAGTCTTGCTGGTTCTGAATTAAATGGTAACTCAGGTGTTACATTGCAAAAAGAAGCAGATGGTACATACGCTGTAACGGCTGACAATAATTCCTATGCTTTAACGCTGACGGCTAATAATGATGGCACATATAGTGTCAAAACGGCAAGTGGGTATTATATTACCGGTTCACAAGCAGAAAACTCGAATGGCTTCAAATTTAGTGCAACGGATGATTTCAAGAATACTATCTCTATCAACGAAGATGGTCAGGTCACGATTGCTGACAATGCCAATAATGGTCTGAGATTCTATTCTGACTTGAATACTAAAACTTGGCGTTTTTATAAGCCGGGTTCAGGAATAGCGGCCTCTATTTATCGCTATACAGAACCGGATCCTATCTCTTGGCTTACGGATTGCCGTCCTGTTGTTACCTTCTCGTATATGCAAGATGATGACATTACGACGGACGATGTAGTTACCGACGAGGGCAAAGTCAGTCATGCCGATCCTGCTTCTTGCAGCGAGGTACGTGTCTTCATGGGATGGAGCCGTACCAACCAGACAACACCCGTTGAGGAAGATAGCAAACCCGAATTCGTTGACCTCGCTACCGAAGAGTTTACCGAACCGACCACCCTCTACGCTATTTATGCATCCATCAATGGTGGTAAGATTACAGGGGAACAGACCTTGGAAGATGATATGTCAATTAAATCGGAAGCCGAAAAGGTTACTATTAGTAGCACTGAATATAAAGGTATCAAACTGAACGCAATTGAGGGAGGTACATCATTCACAACTGCCAAAATTAAAGACCTCAAGTCCATTTCGTTTGACTATATTACCAATGGTGCTGCTATCGGTTACTATGTCATGATTTCAACAAATGGTAGCGAATGGACCAAGATTACAGCAGATAATGTTACATTGTTGTCTGATAATACAACAACGCACATCTTAGATGCCATAGAGCTAACCCAAGGCGACTACTATGTGAAATTTGGTGTAACCCAACACTCAACTGCTGGCAAATATGCCATCATCACCAAAATGTCCTACACTACCGCCACCCGTGCCGTTTGGTACTCTGATTACTCAACCGACTGCACGATGGCAAGTGAAGCTACCATTTCGTATGTGTTAGATAAATCAGTAACGTCTTATGCTACATACGAGGGTGCTAATGTTGGACAAGCAAAAACAATAAATGACTACGCTCCGCAAGGGTATCACTTGTATTCATTAACGATTAAGGGTACCAAATACGAGTTGGGTGATGATTATATTCTGTCACATAGTGTACGGGCAGATGCAGCAGATGTCCGTCCTATCATAACTTGGAAAGAACGCTATTCGGCATCTGAGCCGTGGAATACAACTACGGCTCCTGATGAGAACGGCAAACTCGTCCTGCCTGCTACGCAACCCGCTTCCTTCGCCGAAAACCTCTATGTTTTCGACGGCTGGACAGCAACAGTCTTTGACACGGATTATAAAACGACGGCTCCGACTTATGTAACTGCCGAAACAGATGCTCCGGCTACGCCGACAACCTACTACGCAGTTTATAAGAAAGTCAATGCCGGTGGAACAGGTTACATCTATCGTCAGACGACCCCAAGTCCGTTATATAAGTTAATCTACAGCCCCAATGGCGGTGACGGTACGGATTATATCACGTACACCGATCTCACTACGGCTACAACGCCTGCTGATGACCTCTTTACGCGTACAGGATCTACCTTAGTAGGGTGGACTTTGGATAAGGATGCTGAAGATATGGTTGTTGTTGGTACATCTACCCAAATATCCGAAATTGATGGAGACCGCCATTACTACGCTGTATGGATTGGAGAATTGACGCTGGATGCACCGGTAGCATTGACCTCCGCTAAAGACGTAACGGTAGGTTCTTCTGTTATCAAACTCGAGAGTCAGAGTTTGGGTACGGTTACCCACCTCCGCTTCTCGTACAAAGATATAGACAACGATATCATCTATAGTGGCACCTCTGGTGAAACCAGTCGCAGCCATAGTGAGTTCCGTGTATGCAATACTTCGTATAACATAGAAGATAATAACTGGGATGTACGCTATGTTTCGGGTAGTTATAATCATGAATTCACTATTACGTATTCTCCTAAGGATGGTAACAAGATTTCGCATTATCAGTTGATAATAGAATTGCTCAATAATAGCAAGGTAATGGCTACACAGAAGTTTGATCTTCTCGGTCGCTCTCTGCCTGACCAATTCGTTATCGCCGAATACCGCGATAAGCAGTGGTATGCCCTGCAGGCCAATATGACCGAGAGTAAGGCATGGGCGGGAGTACCTATTGAAGTTCAAGACGGAATGGCAATGGCTTCGGATACATTGCTCTATAGTTTGAGAACATATAATGAAGATAAAAACAAAGTTCTCTTCCAAAGTGCATACAAACAGGGACACCTTTGGGCTTCAGCAAATGATAACCATGGCATTCGCAACTGGGCTACTTCTGTTTCCGGTGCAAATGACCCGTATGCTTGGATACTGAACTTAACGGATAGTACCGGCTTTGCAACATACACTATGGGCAATGTGAACAACAATTTCACGTTGGCTATGTATGGTGCCGACTTTGGTATGTATGCTTCGTATGGTACGAATGTCGTTTACTTCCTCCCTGTGGCTGAACCGCATACACTGGCAGTTGACGAGTGGTACAGCAACAAGATTCTCTTCCACGTGCCGTTCAAACTCTCCGACATCACACTCACCATCAATGGCGAAACGCGTGATGACGACATAGAGGTCTTCTCCCGTCGTGCCAACACTACGGCGCTGGATTACAACCTCTACGAACTGGGCGGCTCCGCCTTTGACCTCGTTGCCGCTACCGGTCAGACACTGGTGATGCAAATGACTACAGCCGACAAGAAATACATCTCTGTACTCACCGTTCCGGCAATCATCACCTCAGCAGCCAATGCCTCTGACCTGACCGACAATGCCGATGTCATTGTTCGCGACGGAGGTGTACTGACCGTAGATGCCAGCAAGGCCTTAGGCAATCTCGCTATCTATCCGAGCTCCAAAGTTGTTGTGCCGGAAGAGATAAACCTCACGGTAGATAGCTTAATCTTCTTCGGCGGTATAGACGAAATAGCCGGCATCGAAAACAAATACGGTGTACCGCAACTTTCGCTCAAGGGTACGCTCACCAATGCTGCTGAGACTATCCTCTACCGTATGCGTGTAGATGGCGAGCAGATGTACCAAGTTTCCTTCCCGTACGACGTGGCTGTAGCCGACATAACTCGCGAAGATGCACTTGACAACGATGCTTGGGCTAAGATAGGCAGAAATGGTGGCACAATTATTTTGGAAACCTACAATGGCGATTCTCGTGCTAACGGTCACCGTCGCGATACACAAGACGCTTCCACATGGACTGACATCACTTCGGGTACACTTACCGCCGGTATCGGTTACACGGTGGCTGCTCAACCGCGATTCAAGAAATATCCGTATGTCATTCTTGACTTCCCAATGGTAGCCAACTTCTCTGAAGCTGCAACCGAAGGCACCAAGTCTGCTTCCGTAACGGCTCACGAGAGTACCGGTAAATACGATTGGGGTTGGAATCTCATGGCTAACCCGTACATGGCTGGACTGAAAGGCGCAAAATCCATTATGGTGGGTGAGACCGAATACGACTTCGTTTATATCCCGACCGACGATGGTGAGGACTTCTACCAAGGTCCGGTTGTTAATACCGAGTTGTTGCCCTTCAAGCACTTCTTCCTGCAAGTGGCTACCGGCGGTACCATGAACTTCGCACTGGCTAATCGTCAGAATGCTCCGCGCCGTATGATGGCAACTGACGGACGCTCGGCTAAGTTCAGCATACGCCTCACCGGTAACGAGCAGACAGATATTACCTACTTCAAAGTGGCAGATACCTTCACGGCGGAATACGACATTCCGGGTGATAACGCCAAAATGTTTGGTGCAACCGCTGCCACTAAGGTATATACACTTGTTGGTGATAAACAAGATGAGTTGGCTCAGATTGCTATATCTGCGGATCAAGTCAAGGACCTTATCCCCATGGGCTATAAGGCACCTGCTTCGGGCAAATATACATTCGCGCTGGACGATACGTACACCGACTATAGTCAGGTAGAACATATCTTCCTGTTAGACAACGGCGCAACCGTGGCTGACCTGCTGACTGAGAACTATCTGTTCGATACCGAAGTCGGCACCTTCAACTCCCGCTTTGAGTTAGTCATCGTCATGAAGGGGGCTGCTACTCCTACCTCGCTGCTGAATGGCTTGCACCACAATACGTGGGCTAATCCTCAGAAGGTGGTTTATGACGAACATCTGTACATCATTCATCCGAACGGAAAAGTATATGATGGTGTAGGTAAAAATCTAAACACATTGAAATAAGCAAAAAGGGTTATGAAAAAAACGAATAAAAGATTTGCGAATATGAAAAGATACATAATTATATTGTTTGTTTCAATGGTGGCTCTGTTCACCACAAGTGAAAATGTCAATGCGCTTGGCGTAGAGTTCTCCACCACCTCCTCTATGGCCGTTTCCGGTTCTAATCTGTCGGCAGGAGAGAATTTCTCCTACCAAACGGCAGACCAGTATTACAACTCCTCCGTTCGCCCCAGTATGGGACGGAGATTGGGCTCTACCGACGATTCTGATGATGGTGATAGCGAGTATGTTCCGGGACAAGATTGGGATAAACCCGAATCTGAGAATGACCCCCTGCCTATAGGCGATGCCGTTCCGTTCTTGTTACTCCTTGCTATCGGCTATGCAGGGTGGAAGAAACTACAGAGATTACAAGAACAATAGTCCTATAGCCGTCTTTCATGCGGAGTAAGATAATCAGTGGGAGTGCTCCGGCGCTCCCACTTTTTTTTGCAACATAAACGAAAAACAACAAGTCAGTAAAAAAAGTGAAAATAAATTTGCAAATATAAAATATATTTTATACCTTTGTAGTCGAAATTATTGAAACATTGGAATATTGGAATTTGTACTCCCGATTTTCGTGAAATATAGTGCGTTATGATAACACGTATTTATGACTTAGAGAATGACTTATCTTTATCATAGGGGTAATAGGCACCAACCGCAAGGATGGCGCCTATTTTATTGCATATTGGGTCCTCTATGTGGAAGTTGAGTTTCATAAGTAAGCAAAATAAGGTAATGGTTATTAAAAAAGACATATTGAATGTAAAAGGTTTGGAAGTGTCGATTTATACGGAGGACTTTCAAAACGAATATATATCACTTACAGATATTGCCAAATATCGTAATGCAGACGACCCACGTTTTATTATTCAGAACTGGATGCGTAATCGTGATACGATTGAGTTTCTTGGGTTGTGGGAAATGCTGCATAATGTAGATTTTAACCGTGTGCAATTCGAGGCGGTTAAAATGGAGGCAGGAACAAATCGCTTTGTGATGACTCCTACTAAATGGATTGAAGAAACTTTTGCAAAAGGGATAATAAGTAAGGCAGGACGCTATGGTGGTGGAACGTATGCACATAGCGATATTGCGATGGAATTTGCTTCATGGATATCTGCTGAGTTTAAGTTGTACTTGATGAAAGATTATCAACGGTTGAAGTTTGATGAGAACTCAAGATTATCTTTGTCATGGAATCTACACCGAGAAATATCCAAACTTAACTATAAAGTTCATACAGATGCTATTCAAAAATTGTTATTACCTCCTGAATTGACCAAAGAGCAAGCATCTTATGTATATGCAGATGAAGCAGATTTGTTAAATGTGGTTGTGTGGGGTCAAACGGCAAAACAGTGGAGAGAGAATAATCCTAATAAAAAGGGGAATATTCGGGATTATGCCTCTTTGCAACAACTATTGGTATTAGCAAACATAGAGAGTTATAATGCAATACTTATTTCGCAAGGTTTATCTCAGTCACAGCGCATCCATGAGTTACGCAAAGTGGCAGTAATGCAGTTGCGAGCATTAGAACCAATGAATATGGGAGCTTTACCCGATGTTAAACAATTAACCCCCTCATAATTCAAAATTCACAATACAACTAAAAAATAGTTAACCCAATTTATTAACCAATTAAAAATTTTATGCTTATGAGAAAAAAATTCAAATGGCTCCTCGCGCTCGTTGCGATGGTAGCGAGTGTAAACCTGATGGCGGCAGATTATATAAATGTCGTTTATACCTTTGGAACTACAGTGCCAACTGGGTGGAGTGTAAATGCCTCAACATCAGCAGTAGCCAATTATCTCAAATTAAAAGATGGAGAAACAATTTCTACAACTGCGAAAAACTTATTTGGAGACGAGATTTTGTGCTCAAAATGCAGTGTTGAGGTTTCGTGCGGTACCTTTGGTACTTGGAAAGGAACCAAAAGCGTTACTGTGACCGTAGATCTCCTTGATAACGCAAACGCAGTCCTTTCAACAGCATCATCAACATTTACTAGCCTTACTAGTAGTGAGACTGCATATAAATCTGCCATTGTAGTTGATTTACCTAATGAACCAAAGAAGATAGCAACATTCAGGATTACATATGCAATTCCCAACTCAGCAGACGTATTGCGTGCTAAATATGTAAAATTGAATTATTCAACCGAGGTTGGCGATGCTCCTTCCAAAACCGAAACTACCACAACATTCGGTGCTAATGTAGATAACAAAACTTTTGATGCAGAAATTGGTGGAACGTTTGAGACTAAGACCGCTACTGTTTCTGCAGGTGCAACTTCTGTTACAAGTCCTATGATATCTTATTCCAGTAGTGTTCCTGCGGTGGCTTCGGTTGATGCAAATACTGGTGCAATCACTATTATCGCAAAAGGTACAACGGATATCACCGCTACGTATGCTGGTAACGACACTTATGCAGAGTCTTCTGCTAAATATACTATCAACGTTACGAATCCAAACGAAAAAGTATTATGGAGCGAGGATTGGTCTAGCGAAAAGACAGATGGATATACTTTGGTAAATGGAGGTTCTACTACAAAGTTATATAATGAAACATCGGCCGGAGGTACTTCTCCTGAATTGTTGGTTAGTAAGTCCGGTGGTTCCTTAACTAATTCTTCTATTTCCTTGCTTGGTTCTACAGGTCCCTATATTCTGACTTTTAAAGCCAATAATAATAAATTGTCCGTATCATCTTCCACAGAAGGTGTTGAGGTTAGTGACATTTCGTTAGTAAGTGGAAAGACATATACTTGCACAATTACCGTGCCTGCTAAGACTGAAAGTATAGCTCTTACATTCTCTAATTCAACGAGTAATAATACTCGCTTAGATGATATAGAATTAATTGGAACAGCCGCTGCTATTACCTATTCGATTGAATTTGATGGCAATGGTGCTACTTCCGGTTCTATGGATGCTATTGAAGGAATTGAGCCCAACTCAAGCGAAACACTTCCTGCTAACGCCTTTGTTAAGAAGGGTTATGATTTCACAGGTTGGAAAGATCAAGACGATAATAGTTATGCCGATGAGGCAACCATTCCTAATATCTCAAAGAACATTACCTTAACAGCTCAATGGACTGCCAAAGTTCTTGACATTACATTAGACAAGAATGGTAGTAGTGAAAATGGCTTAGCACAAATAACCTATGATGCAACAAGCATTGCAGATGGTGATTTCTCACCTGTTGAAGCATGGGCAGGACACAACTTGTTAGGTTATTATACCTTAAGTGAGAATGGTGATAAGGTGCTCAATATTGATGGTACTTTTGCTGGTAATGTGACAGGGTGGATTGTAGATGATAAATGGGCAAAAGATGAAAATGCTACTTTGTATGCACAATGGGAAACCACAGCACAATACTCTATTGCGTATGACCTTACCGGTTGTACTGCTGATGCAGGGAATCCGGAAAACATTGCTCTCGAAGCAACTTCCGCAACACTGAACTTTGATTTGGCTGCCGGCTATGTTTGGACTGCTGCTGCTATTGAGGTAACAATGGGTGGTGTTGAACTTGCCGCTACTGAATATACATTTACAGATGGTGAATTGGTTATCAATCCTAATGATGGTTTCAATGGCAATATCGAAGTAACTATTGTTTGTGATTATGCTTTTGTTGTTCTCACTCTCAGCGAGAATGGAAGTACAAGTACTAAAGATGGTAAACTGAATACGGCTATCACTCTGCCAACTACTTCTATCCAAGCTTGCGAGGGTAAAGTATTTGTTGGTTGGAGCGAAAACCCAATAGAAGGCGAAGTCGGTAAAGATCAAGTAACTCTGTTAGGTGAAACTTATACCTTCACCAATCCTGCTGTTTTGGCAAAGACCATCTATGCCGTTTATGCAAAAAAGACAGAGGGAACGGCACAAACAATTTTCTCAGAGAACTTTGATGCTTGCGAGGGAACAGGCGGAAATGATGAAAAATGGAGTGGCTCTATTGCAAGTGCAACACTTCCTTCGTCAATTACAGGTTGGACATTTACGAAAGGGAATGCCGCTAATCAATGTGCAAAATTTGGTTCGAGTTCTGCTGCTGGTTCTGCCCAGACTCCTGCATTAGAGTTTACGGGTAAAGCCACATTAACTTTCCGTGCCGGAGCATGGAGTGGCGATGCAAAAACACTTAATATCACTACAACAAGTGGTAAGGTAACTCCTACAAGCATAACATTAGCAGATGCCGCCTTTACATCCTATGAGATTGTAATTACCGATGCTACTGAAAATCCACAGATTACTATTGCCGCTGCGCAAGCAAGCAAAAACCGTTTCTTCTTGGATGATGTTGTTGTAAAAGCTGCAGGTGAGCCCACTTATTCCAACTATTGCACCATTTGCCAAGCGGCTGTGGCTGCTCCGACATTCGACCCCGATGGTGGCACATTTACTAGCAAGCAATCTATAGAACTGACCGCTACCGAAGGAGACATCTACTACACTATCAACGATGGTGCAGAGACTCTATATGAGGAAGAAATTGTGCTTAGCAAACGTGGCACTTACAAAATCAGTGCTTATGCTAAAGTAGATGACCGTACAAGTGAAACTGTTACCAAGACCTACACCCTCGATTGGGCTTATACCTTGGAAGAACTTGTTGACGAAGGTGCTCCAACTACTGCTGGTAGAGAGGTTACGGTAATCCTAACCGATGAAGTGATTGAGTCCCTTGCAACCTCTGGCAGTTATGTCAATGGCTTCTTTACTATGGTAGGTGATAAGAAGATTGAAGTTTATTGCCAAAACTCTCCTTCAGATTGGGAAGTTGGCGGTAAAGTGTCTGGTACAGTAGTTGATGGTACTTGGAAAGATTATAAAGGCACTTGGGAACTCATGCCAACTAACTGGGATTGGGCTTCTTACACCGCTCCTGCTAAGATTACATCACTTAAAATCACAGGCGATGTAACTAACAAGAACTACACCGCTGGTCAGAAACTTGACTTTACAGGTCTAACTGTAAAGGGTGTTTATAGCGACAACACAGAACAAAATCCTCACATGGAAGATGTAACAGAAGATGTTGCTTGGACAGAGATTATTCTTACCGAAAATCAAATAAATGCTACTGCAACTGCTACATTGAATAATGTTAAGACAGGAAACCAAGATGTAAAAGAAACCAAGTCTATCAGCGGCCTGACCGTTGGCGCGAAAGTAGAACTCAGCAAGATAGAAATCACTACAGAGGCTTCTAAAAAAGATTTCTTTGTAGGACGTAACTTTAATCACGAAGGTATTGTGGTAACAGCAACTTATACTAATGCTACAACAAGCAATGTGACTAATGCTTGCCAGTTCTCAACTCCAACCTTGGCGAATAAAGGACAAGAGACTATTACTATTACCTATTCTGAAGGCGAAGGTCAAGATAAGAAGGAAGTTACAACTTCTTATACAATCAATGTTAAATACATGAACCTCTCTGACTTGGTGGCAGAAGATATTCCTACAAACACTTCTGTAAAGGTTGCCTTCTCGGATGTTGAGATTACCGGTTTCTACACAAATAGCAGCGATAAACGCACAGGCGTGTATGTAAATGTAATTGGTAAGAACGGCGCGAATATTGAGCTCTATAGCGGTGGCACTCCTTCTGCAACTCTCAATGATTGGCAAGAGGGTGGATTGATCTCCTCTAAGGGTGACTATATCACCGGTACTTGGAAGTATTACGATGGCGGTTCTGTTTGGGAGATTGATTTCGGTTCTAATTATGCATGGTCAACAAATATCGAATATACCGCTCCTGAAATCTATCCGACGGAGATTAGTATGAGTATACCCACAGCTACGGTTAAACAGTCTAAGTCCTTAGATTTGGAGGCCACTTTCATGCCTGCCAATGCCACGATTCTTAATAATCTTGCATGGAGTTCGGACAATACGGATGTAACTGTAGTTCCGAGCCAAGATAAGAAGTCGGCTATCGTTACCGTTGCTCCTGATGCAACCGTTGGAACTGCTACTATCACCGTTAAGGTAGATGATAAGGACGGCAACGAACTCTCTGCAACTTGTGATATTACGATTGAAGAGTACACGGCTCCTAAATATGGTTTGTACAATGGAGCAATTAGAGAAGGTGACTATATCTTCAAAGCTGATGGTAAGTATTATTTCATGAACAATACTATAAGTAGTAACCGCCTTGCCAATGTGGCTGCTACAGATGATCCTGAGATTATCAATAATGTTATCACTACGGAAGTAGAGACTTATGTATGGCATATTGCTAAGAGTGGAGACTATTGGACAATCCAAAACTTGGCAAATAATAAATATGCTGCCGGAACAAGTACAAAAAACCAAGCGCAACTCTTGGAAGCTTGCACAGATAATATGGCTAAGTGGACTATTACTTATGATGAAGAAAAAGACGTTTATACGTTTGAGAATTTAGGACGTTCTCAAGCATCATCAGATAGTAACAATAAGTATCTGCGTAATAACGACAATAGTGGTTGGGCTTGCTATGGTTCCAGTACAGGTAATGCTATTACTCTCTACAAAGCCGGCTTCACTCCTGCTGCTGCATTGACTTCTATTGAGATTCAAGGAACTTTGACCTCTAAATGCTTCCAAGGTAAGAGCGTTAGGTATAATGGTCTTTCTGTTTTGGGACACTATTCTGATAACACAAGTGCTCCTATCACCGAAGGTATCGTTTGGTCAGCTAATCCTACTTCCTTTACTGAACTTGGCGAACAAACCGTTACCATCACGGCTACGGTACAAACCAAGAGTGGTGAGGTTAAAGATGATGCAGAGTTTAATGTTACTGTTGTCGCTCCAGTTGTTGCCGATTATGTTCTTGTGGAAGATGTGAATGACTTGAATGATGGTGCCGCCATTATCTTAGGTGCAGTCTTTGGAACAGAAGCAAAACCAATCTATGCCGTTAACCAAGGATTCAATAGCAAGTATCTTGATGCTTATCGTTCTAATGATGAGGGTTCTGACCTCGAATATGCCGACAAAACCATGAAAACGGCTAACGCTTCCGAAATTACATTGAAGAAAGTGGAAAGCGGTTGGAAATTGATGGATGAGAATGGTAAATACATTATCTCCAATAATTCAGACATTGCTCTTTCTGAAAATGCTGATGAAGCTACCGTTTGGACTATTACCATTACGGAAGGTGTTGCTGAGATTGCAAGTGGTAGTAATATCATCTATTACAACACAAGCAATCCTCGCTTCAAGACCTATACAAACCCACAACAGGAAATAGGCATCTATATGAAGCCCTTTGTTACCGTTCGTGAGAACTTGACGGTAGGTAGTTACGGTACGGTTTGCTGGCAGAAAGATGTTGTGGCATACACAGGTGCTACCTTCTATCAAGCAGATTACAAGGACGAAGGCGCACACGAAATGTACTTCAACAAAGTAGATGACGGAGAGAAACTGAATGCAGGTCAGGCATATCTGTTCTGTGCTACGGACGCTACTATCCAATTTATGGAAGGTTCAGAACAAGCACTTGACCCCATCTCCGGCACTGCTGCACGTGGATTCTATGGCGTATTCGCGGATGATTTCTGTCCTGCTGACTACGCTTGGTACGGCGTTTATGGCACTAAGATTCAGCCGATGGCAAAAGATGCCGGTGTACCTGCTAATCGTGCATACATCAAGTTAGACGAAGTTCCAACGGAGTCCTACGTTGAAGCCGGTGCTCCTGCTCCACGTCGTTTGGCAATGGTAATGCCTAAGTCAACGGCTACGGATCTGTATCTCATCTACAATCCCGAAGAGGGCGCACGCAAGGTAATGATGAACAATCACGTGATGATTATTCGTAACAACAGAATGTACAATGCGCAAGGTCAATTTATGAAAGTAAATAAATAAACTAACGGAATTATGCGTAAATTATATTCAGCTCCTGTAAGCGAGCAATTACAATTAGACCCATTAATGGTGACATTTGACACGTTGAAAGTGAGCAACACTTTGCAAACTGAAGATGCCGGATAAGGTGTCCCCATTGATTACTGATTAACAATGCAAAGGTTCCCTTCGTGGGGACCTTTGTTTGTTTGACCCCCTCGGTCCCCCTTCAGAGGGGGAAGGAGGATGGACGATGCACGGTTGTTTAACAGTAGTCTCTACTACCGATATACTACCGATAAAACCACGGGTAACACATTGGTGCTTAACCATAGTCTCTACTCCCGTTCTACCCCCGTTAAGACCACGGAGGGACCCCCTCGGTCCCCAAGACCCCCTCGGTCCCCCTTCAGAGGGGGAAGGAAGGTGACACCCCCTGGCCCCCCTCGGTAAGGGGGGAAGGGAAGTAGGGAGTGGATAAAACAAAATAAATTTGCATATATCAAAAAAAAATAGTAATTTTGTAACCAAAATTAACGAGACAATGAAACGATATAGCATATTGGTTCTAATTCTATGGGTGGCGGCGGGCGCACAAGCAGCACCGATTAGCCCCACAACGGCAGAGCAGATAGCCGTTCAGTGGTTGGGTAGAGCGCAAGTGCAGGCACGGCGTTCGGCGTGTGGCACGGAAGAAGCGGCGCAAGCACGGCGGTCAGCGTGTGGCACTGCCGATGAAGCGGCACAACCGCTGTATGTGTATAACTTCGGCGAAAACGATGGTTATGTACTGGTGGCCGGCGACGACCGAGCACGCGATATGGTGTTAGGTTACTCCGAAACAGGACACTTTGACTACAACCGCCTTTGCGACGCTGAACGGGCTTGGATAGACGGTTATGTGGAGCAGATACAGTCCCTTCCTGACCAAGAAGATGAGCAGGAAACGTCTGTGGCGTCTCCTCGACAATTACCCATCGTGGTGGTGCCGGCTATGCTCAATACGGCTTGGAACCAAAACGCACCTTACAACAGTTTATGTCCGCTGGTACACGACAGCGCGACCATGGTGGGGTGCGTGGCGTTGGCTTGGGCAATGGTGTGCAAGTACATGGAATACCCTGCCTCTGCCTCGTTTGACTACGACTATATATGGGCACGCAACGACTCGACCCGTCGCACAGGTTCGGTGCGTTCCACCTATGATTACGCGCAAATGCCCACGCGCACGTACGTAGATACATCGCCGGAGCGTATTGCTGCCGTTGCCCAACTATGTGCCGACATAGGCAGCGCCGTTCAGATGAATTACGGCGCTAAATCCAGCAGCGCCGTGCCACGTGCCGCCTTGGGCAAGATGGTTACTCACTTCGGGCTGGACCAAGGCATGGTCAACCACTATCGCAAGCACTACACCGACGCCGACTGGGACGCTATGCTGAAGAGTGAATTAGATGCAGGGCGACCGATGATCTATTCCGGCTGGAAGTCAGGCGGTGGCGGACATACTTTTGTATGCGACGGCTATAACAGCAATGACTATTTTCACTTCAATTACGGCCACGGCGACGTGAGCAGCACCGCCTTTTACAAGAGTTCGGCCGTGAAGAACGATTATAACACCAACCAAGAGGTAATTACCAACATCGTGCCACGAAATGACTCAAAAGTGCCGGGCGTAGATGGCACAATCAATGGCGATTTGACGGTGAGCGACCTGTCGAAGCTGTCGTTTACGGTGCAAGCCAAAGCGTATTTCTCCGCCACGGCGGTTTGCAAGGTGTATAACACCATTTGCCTTGAGAACATCGCCACCGGTGTATGCTATTACGGCGACGAAAAAAACATCTCCTGCAACACCCCCAATGACTGGTCCTACACAACGAACACGGTGTCGTACAGCGTGTCGTCAACCAAACGGGCAAAGATACCGCAAGGCGATTACCGCTGTTATCCTGTTTATCGGGTGACGGTAGGCAGTGTGTCCGGCGATTGGCAACGTTTCTATTTCCCCACAGACCAATATGTGGACGAGGTATGTATTCGCCGAGGCAAACTAAGCAACGAGTTGATAGACTGCCCATCGGTGGTGCCAACGGAACTGAACCGCGTCCCGTCTGCACCGAAAGGCAGGTGCGTGATGAAGAACGGTCGCGTCGTATTGCGCTACAACGAACATGATTATTCCCTATTAGGAACCGAATTATAATATTATGCAAGCATTTCATTTACCCGGTCGGGTGTGCGCGACAGCGGTCATTCGACAAATTGCAGCAGAAACAACCACTCCCTATACCTTGCTCTACATGAAGCCGGATATCCAATGGGTACACTACGGCCTCGAACGTATGGTGCAGATAATGGACGATACGCACGCCGTGATGGCCTATAGCGACCGCTTTACCGATGCAGGACAGGCCCCCGTGATAGATTATCAGTTGGGAGCGCTGCGCGACGACTTTGAGTTTGGGGCAGTCGTGATAGCGCGTACGGACGCCTTGCAAAAAGCAGTTGCCGAGATGGACACCGATTATGCGTATGCCGGCTGGTACGACTTACGTCTGCGCCTGAGCCGAATGGGCGAGTTGGTACACATCAACGAGTACCTGTACTACGAAATAGAACAAGACAACCGCAAGTCCGGCGAGAAACTGTTTGACTACGTTAATCCAGCCAACCGCGCCGTGCAAATCGAGATGGAACAATGCGTGACAGCCCACCTCAAGGCGATAGGCGGGTATTTGACACCGACGTTTAAGAACGTCGATTTGAGTGCCGGCGAGTTTGAGTATGAGGCATCGGTGATTATTCCCTGCAAGAACCGCGTAAAGACAATAGGCGACGCTATCCGTAGCGCGCTGTCACAACGCGTGCGCGCTCCGTACAAATACAACGTCATCGTGGTGGACGACAATTCGACCGACGGGACGGTGGAGGCGATTGAGGAATTGAGAAGGGAGAATGGAGAAAGGAGAATGGGGAATGGAGAATTGATTGTAATTCACCAAGATAAGACGTGGCACGGCATAGGCGGTAACTGGAACGCTGCCTTCCATCACCCTAAGTGCGGACGGTTTGCCATTCAGTTGGATTCGGACGACAAGTACCACGACGAGACGACCGTTCAGCAGTTTATAGACGCATTTCATGAGCAGAACTGCGCTATGGTCATAGGAACGTATCAGTTAACCGACTTTGACGGCAATCCCTTGCCCCCGGGTGTGATAGACCACAAGGAGTGGACACCCGACAACGGGCGCAATAATGCGCTGCGTATCAACGGTTTGGGCGCTCCCCGTGCGTTCTGGACACCCTTGCTGCGCGAGATGAATTTCCCCACCACCAAATACGGAGAGGACTATGCCGTAGGTTTGCGCGTGTGCCGTGAATACCGTATCGGGCGTATTTATAATGTACTGTACGACTGCCGCCGCTGGGACGATAACTCCGATGCCAACTGCGACATAGAGGCCATGAACCGCAACAACCTATACAAAGACCGTATCCGTACATGGGAACTGCAAGCACGATTAGGGTTGGCATAGTAACGGTACCGAAGATAGCGTGGGAGCAGAAGGAAAATACCTTTGTTATCCACAATGTGCGCATCGGAGTGGGTTTTCACTGGGACCGTCTGGAGGACCAAGAATTTGCAGGCACGTTGACTATCTTGCACAATGCCGACGGCACCGAAACGGCGGTCAATAGCATTGATATAGAGGATTATCTGTGTTCCGTTATCTCGTCCGAGATGTCGGCCGATAGCCCGATGGAGTTGCTGAAGGCACATGCCGTCATTTCGCGTAGTTGGGTGCTGCGTGCCATCGGACATACCGAGCATGTGGATTATGACGTATGTGCTGACGACCACTGCCAGCGTTATGAGGGTTTGCGGCGTATGAATATGCGTGCCGTGCAGGCGGTGCGAGAAACGGCGGGACAGGTGCTGACGTATGCCGGCGAGGTGTGCGACTGCCGTTATCACAAGTGCTGCGGTGGGCGAACGGAACGTTACTCCACATGTTGGGAGGACAAGGACTACCCCTATTTGCAGTCGGTGGCGTGTGACGCGTGCGATACGCACGATAACCATATTTTAAGCAAGGTGCTGACCAATTACGACCAAGAGACGCACGACTTCCACGATTGGCAGGTGCGCTATACCAATGCCCAACTGCACGATATTCTTTACCAAAAGACAGGAGTGGATTTTGGCACGATAGAGGACCTTGTGCCACTCCGTCGTGGCGACAGCGGGCGCATCAGCGCGCTGCAGGTGACGGGCAGCCGGTGTACACAGGTGCTGAGCAAAGAACTGGCTATTCGCCGTGCGTTGAGTGGTTCGTGCCTGTACTCCAGTTTGTTTGACGTGACCAAAGACGAGGCGACCGGTGATTTCCTTTTGGACGGTCACGGCTGGGGGCACGGGGTAGGTTTATGCCAAATAGGAGCAGCCGTAATGGCAGAGAGAGGAACTGCTTATACCGCTATTTTGCAGCACTATTACCCACATAGTCGGTTGGAAAAACGCTGATTTATTTGCATAAGTCAAAAATATTTTGTATTTTTGCAGTTCATAATAAAAATAGTTCGATAATGATTATACTTGCAGATTCGGGTTCAACCAAGACACATTGGTGCTTGATGGCTGCCAACGGGCAGTCCAGCGAGTTTATGACGGACGGTATTAATCCGTTTTATCAGACCCAAGATGCGATGCGCAATAGCATTGTTAATCAGTTGTTGCCCCAAATGGGTCACCTGATGTGGGCAGGAACAGTTACTAAGGTGTTCTTCTACGGAGCCGGTTGCACACCGGAGAAAAGTCCGTTTGTGGAGCGTGCTTTGAAGGGTGTGTTCAAGGACGCTGACGTGCAGGTTGAGTCGGACATTGTGGGCGCTGCGCGTGGTCTGCTGCAGCATAAGAAAGGCATTGCCTGTATCTTAGGCACGGGGTCCAACAGTTGCCTGTATGACGGCGAACAGATTGTGAAGAACGTGCCTTCGTTGGGCTTTATCTTGGGTGACGAAGGGGGCGGTGCCGTACTGGGCAAACGCTTGGTGGCAGATATATTCAAAAACCAATTAGGCAGCGACCTCAAGGAAATGTTTATAGCCGAATACGGTTTGACCCAAGCCGATGTGATAGAGCACGTCTATCGTCAGCCGTTCCCCAACCGTTATTTGGCATCGCTGAGCAAGTTCTGCGCCGACCACTTGGACGATAAACGTATCTATGACCTTGTTTATGACCACTTTACGGAGTTTGTGGTGCGTAATTTGGAGCAGTATTATCAGGACGAAAACGATGTCGAGATAGAGGACACCAAGTCCCTTGCCGTCGGTTTTATAGGGGGTATTGCTTACTATTATCGCCCTATTCTGCAGCAAGTGATGGACGATATGGGTTTCACTATTTCGCACATTATGGTGGACCCGATTGAGGGCCTGAAAGAATATCATCGTACCGATGTAACGCCTACGCAGGAATGACCATTGCCAACAACATATCCCTATTGCCCTACAACACATTTGGTATAGATGTTCGTGCCAAAGTGGTGGCTGAATACAGTTCGGTGACCGAGTTGACCGAGTTATTGCAACGGTACCGTGGCGAACGGCTGTTGGCGGTGGGCGAGGGCAGTAATCTGCTCTTTACCGGCGACTTTGACGGCGTGGTGCTGGTTAGCCGCATGTGCCGCGCCAAAGCACTGAAGGAAACGGAGACAGAGGTTTGGATTGAGGCCGAGAGCGGACTCAAACTTGATGAGTTGATAGCGCAGTTGGTAGATATGAACCTGACCGGCATGGAGAACCTGAGTTATATTCCGGGTACGGTGGGTGCCAGTGCCGTGCAGAACGTGGGCGCATACGGTGTAGAGGTAAAAGATGTGATTGAGCAGGTGGAGACGGTGGAAGTGGCTACCTCGCGCACGCGCGTATTTACTAATAAGGAGTGCCACTATGGCTACCGCGACAGCGTATTCAAGAACGATCTGCAGGGGCAGTATATAGTCACTAAGGTGGTTTACCGTTTGCAAAAAGGCGGCGAACTGCACACCAACTACGGCGGACTGAAAGATATACAGGCACAGACGGCGCAAGAGGTGCGCGATGCGGTGATTGCTATCCGCCGTACCAAGTTGCCGGAAGTGGGCGAGTTGGGCAGTGCCGGCAGTTTCTTCAAGAACCCGATTGTGCCGACGGCGCAAGCGAACGAACTATTGCAACGTTATCCCGCAATGCCTCACTACGTGGTGGAAGACGGCATAAAAATACCTGCTGCATGGCTCATTGAGCAATGTGGCTGGAAAGGCAAAGGACTGGGCGGTGCCGAGGTGTACGAAAAGCAGCCATTGGTCATCGTCAACCGTCAACATGCCACCGCAAGCGACATTATGCACTTGGCGCAAGCCATCGTAGATTCTGTGAACGATACATTCGGAATAAACATCTATCCGGAAGTTAATTACATATAACCTTTTCATTCTCATTTCTCAATTCTCAATTCTCAATTCTCAATTAAGTAATTATGGCGAGTTTTATAGTAGAAGGCGGTCATCGCCTACATGGAAGCATCACCCCGAGTGGGGCTAAGAACGAGGCATTGCAGGTGCTGTGTGCCGTGTTGCTGACGCGTGAAACGGTTACGATAGATCATATTCCGGATATATTAGACGTGAACAACCTAATCGAACTGTTGCAGGCGATGGGGGTGCAAGTGGAGCGTATCAGTCCGCGTAAGTATGCCTTTACGGCACGAGATATCGACCACGACTATTTGGAGAGTGAGGATTTTCGTAAGCGCTGCAATCGTTTGCGGGGTTCGGTGATGTTGATAGGTCCGCTATTGGCGCGTTTGGGCAAAGTCACATACGCCAAACCCGGAGGCGATAAGATAGGTCGTCGTCGCTTGGACACGCATTTTCAAGGTATGCTCAATTTGGGCGCACGCTTTGAGTACAATAGCGATTTACTGGCTTATACTTTCTATGCCGAACAGGGCTTGCAGGGACAGTATATGCTGCTGGACGAGGCCAGTGTAACCGGTACGGCGAATATCGTGATGGCAGCTGTCAAAGCCAAAGGCGTAACGACTATCTACAATGCAGCATGTGAGCCGTATTTGCAGCAACTATGCAAGATGCTCAACCGCATGGGGGCTAAAATCAGTGGGGTGGGGAGTAATCTGCTCACCATAGAGGGCGTGGAGGAGTTGCACGGTACATCGCATACCTTGCTGCCCGATATGATTGAGGTGGGGTCCTTTATCGGAATGGCAGCCATTACGGGTAGCGAACTGACCATCAAGGACGTCAGCTACAACGACCTCGGCATTATTCCCGATACGTTCCGCCGAATGGGTATTAAGATTGAGCAACAGGGCGACGATATTTATATTCCTTGTCAGGAACATTATCAGATAGAATCTTTCTTGGACGGCAGTATTCTCAATATAGCCGATGCACCGTGGCCGGGCTTGACACCGGACTTGCTGAGCGTCATCTTGGTGGTGGCGACACAGGCAAGGGGCAGTGTGCTCATTCACCAGAAGATGTTTGAAAGCCGTCTTTTCTTTGTGGATAAACTGATTGACATGGGTGCGCAGATTATCTTGTGTGACCCGCACCGCGCCGTAGTGATTGGTCATGACCACAAGATGCAACTCAAGCGCAACAACATGACCAGCCCCGATATTCGTGCCGGTATAGCGATGTTGATAGCGGCCATGTCTGCCGACGGTGTGAGCCGTATCGACCACATTGACCAAATCGACCGTGGCTATGAGCGCATTGAGGAACGGCTCAATGCCATCGGGGCACATATCATCAGAGAAGAGTAATTATTGCTTCGTAATACCAAAAGAATAGGGCGTCATCGCGCCCGGAAGGTATTGCTTCGCAAAGCTTCGTAATACCAAAAGAATAGGGCGTCATCGCGCCCGGAAGGTATTGCTTCGCAAAGCTTCGTAATACCAAAAGAATAGGGCGTCATCGCGACGCCCTATTTCCCGGTATTAGTCTGTTTGATTTTTTTTAAGGTACAAAAAAGATTGTGTTGTTTTGTTTTCGATTGCAAAGGTACTACTTTTTTTTTATGTGACAAAATTTTTTTTTATGTTATAAAACATATTTTTTAGACCCTTGCTAACTCCACAACCTCTAAGTCGCTGATTTCGTGTTTGTTAATAGAAAATCGTAAAAGTGTTTGAACTGTCTGCCAACCTTGTTTTCCTGCTGCTCCCGGGTTCAAAGTGAGAAAATTCCACGTTTTATCGTACTGAACTTTCAAAATATGCGAGTGTCCGCACACAAATAAATCGGGTGTTTCTTTCTGAAACATAGGTATGAGCCACGGGTTGTATTTACCCGGGTAACCGCCGATATGTGTCATCAGCACATTCACCTCTTCTACGCGGAATCGGTAGAACTCGCTAAGCGAGTAGCGCACATCGCCGCTGTCCATATTGCCATATACGGCCCGGGTGGGTTTGAACTCACGCAGCGTTTGCAGCACTTCCATACTGCCGATGTCGCCGGCGTGCCAAATCTCGTCGCATTGCTCCAAATACGGCATGACCCGCTTGTCCAGCAGGCCATGTGTGTCCGATAATAAACCGATACGGGTCATTGACGCTCGTGAATTTCGCCGTTATTAAACTCTAAAATACGTCCGGGGAAGTTCTGTGGCCAACGCAAGTTGTGGGTGGACATAATCACGGTCATACCTGCTTGCGAGATGCCGTAGAGCAATTTCATTATTTCTTCGCCGGTCTCCATGTCCAAGTTGCCGGTGGGCTCGTCCGCCAAGATGACGTCCGGGGTGTTGAGCAAGGCGCGTGCAATAACGACACGCTGTTGCTCTCCGCCGGACAGGTGATAGGGCATTTTGTAGCCCTTGTCTCCCATGCCGACTTGGGCAAGGGTGTCCTGCACGTGGTTGCGCATGACTTGCTCGTCTTTCCAGCCGGTGGCACGAAGCACAAAGAGTAGGTTCTCCTCTACACTCCGGTCTGGCAGCAGTTGGAAGTCTTGGAACACCACACCTATTTTGCGGCGCAGATAGGGTATCTGTCGGGTAGCAATGGTGGGTAGGTCATAACCGAGAAAAGTGGCTTGTCCTGCATAGACGGGTAGGGCAGCATAAAAGGTCTTCATCAGCGTCGATTTACCGCTGCCGACCTTGCCCAGCAGATAGACAAAGTCGCCATTATTTACGCGCAGATTAACGTTTCGCAGTACGATTTGGTCGCCCTGCCTTATCTCGACATCTTGGTAATCAATCAGTTCCATTTATTCCTCCGACAATTTGGCTTCGATTTCTTTGAGTTGGGCTTTGAGTGCGTCAATTTTCTTCTGCATATCCACTACCAGCTGGTTGGCGGACTTGGTTTTGCCGGTAAAGAAGAGAATGTTGTTCTCGGCGGTTTTGATTTCCTGTTTGAGATTCTCGTATAGGCGCATCAGTTTGCCTTTGTCATTGCTTTGCAGTTGGCTTTCCACTTTCTGCTTTTGCCGTTTGCCTCTTTCCTCCTTGTCGGCTTCACGTTTGCGGTTGAAGAAACTGTCGCAGGTTTCGGTAAATTCCTTCCAGAGTGCATCGCTGTATTTATGTGCAACGGGACCGATGGTCTTCCACTCGCGTTGCAGGGCAATCAGCGCTTGTTGGCTCTCAGCTATCAATTCGCCTCCTGCCAATTCACGGGCTTGCTCGATGAGGGAACGTTTTTTCTTCATGTTCTCCGAGAAGGTGTCGCGAATTTGTTTGTAGAACGCTGTTTTGGCTTTGAAGAAACCGTCAGTCAGCGTGCGGTATTCCTCGTAGATGGTTTGGTTTTGTTTCTTGGGCGCAAACCCGATGGTGCGCCATTCGGCTTGTATGGCTTGCACTTTTTCGGTCATTTCGTCCCACGCTTTGTTGCTGCGTAGGTCGGACCAATCCATCTGTTTGAGTTGCTCAATCAGGGCCTGTTTCTTGGTCAGGTTTTCCTGCTCCTGCTCGTGCAGTGCGTCAAAGTATGCTTGGTGTTTCTTGTTGATTACGCTGCTGGCTTCTTTGAAGCGTGCCCACAGTTCTTCACGCAGTTCACGTGCCACGGGACCTATCTCAGCCCACTCGTCGTGCAACTGCTGCAAGGCGCGCCCTGCCTCGATGATGTTTTCGTTGTCTTTCAGTTTCTCAGCTGCCTCGCACAGCAGGGTCTTCATCTCGAGGTTCTTCTTGAAGTCGAGGTCACGCAACTCGATGTTGATTTTAACGAGGTCGTAGAACTGCTCCTGATATTGGTTGTATTGTTTCCAAATCTCTTGTGCTTTGGGTGCAGGAACGGGACCGATGGTTTTCCACTCGGCTTGCAGTTCGCGTACTTTTTTCATCTTGTCCATTACGTCGGCGGTCTCGCTTTCAGCCATTTCCTTCATTTGGGCAATGATGTTTTCCTTGCGCAGCAGGTTTTGCTCCTGTTCTTGCTCCATTTGTTTTTGTACCTCGGCGCGTTTGGCTTTGTAGGTGGCTAATAGCTCACGGAAGGCCTGTTCTGCTTCGTCCAAAGCAGGTTGCCAATTGTCGAGCACTTCACCGGCGGCTTGAGCGGCTTCTTCGGCTGCTTTTTTGAGTGCAGCTTGCTCTTCGTGGTACTGGCGGTAGAACTTGTTTTTAAGTTCTTCCACTTGTTCTTTGACTTCGGTTACGTTCTGCTCCAGCAGACCTTTCAACTCATCAATGAGTGTTTGTTTGTCGTTTGCCATAATAGTAGCGCCGTGGGCGCGAGGTTCGTTAAAAAATTATTTAGGTTACATTGTAATGCACCTTTTCGGTGCAAATATACAACAAAAATTTGGCATACGCAAATAATTAGGGCACAAAATAGATTTTTAATCTATAATTATACGATTTTAGGTGGTTTGTAGGTGCTTGCACATAAAAAACTACCAAAAAATGGATAATAAAAGGCGTAAGCCGTTGTGTCTTATCCTCTGCAACGCCCTCGATGGAATGATGAGATAAATCTTATAAATCGTCAGTTCTCATCGTGCATTGTGTGTTGTTAATTGCCAACTGCAATAAGTATACGGTGAGTATACGATGAGTATAGGATTACGGAACCGATTTGCACCAGCAGTCGGTTCCCTATTATAAAATATTCTGTGGCGGATGTTGAACCGCCACTCTTATCTGCCACTCAAAAACAACCGGTGGAAAAAAAGTGTTTTTGTGATAGAACACACTCATAATCAGTAAAATACAGAAGACGTTATTAACGAGTTAGAAAACTCATAGTGGCGGATGGCAGATACTTTTCTATAATATATATAATCCTCGTGCGTGGGGGTAAATATAAAGTTATAAGAACTCATGCCACTCATGCCACTGCCGCCACTCATTCTCCCTGTTTGCAACATAACATCAACATAACATAGTCGAGGAATAT
>JAKSNJ010000011.1 GCA_024399965.1 Paludibacteraceae bacterium | reverse complement strand
ATGTATTGGCAACGACCGACATCGCCGGTACTTATACCTTCAGTTTGAACGAGAAGGGTGAGTTTGTCCTTGGTTGGCCGAAAGAGCCTGTTATCACCTATGCTGATAGTGTATACTATGTAGCCGGTAACTTTACTAAATGGGCAGAGGGTATGCTTGCTTTACCTGCCTCGGTTGAACTCCCTGCCGACTCTGCTTTAGAGTTTAAGGAAGTGCTGCTCCGTACCGTTTTGGCCGATGGCGATTCCTTACGTCAAGATACAGTATGGTATGGTCAAGCCAACGAGGGTGCCTATATGACTCGTGAGAGCAGTGCCTGGACGTTGGATGGCGATAAGAATGTATTAGCCAAGACGGACATTGCAGGTACCTATACTTTCAGCATAGATGAGCAGGGTCATTTTGTACTCGGTTGGCCAGAGATGCCGGTTAGATACTATGCCAAGAACAACTGGGATGGTGGTGAATGGTCATGGAAAGAGATGGATCTGTTCGAAGAAAACATTTATATTTTGGATAGCGTTGTCTTTGGTGGTACGGGTATCAATATCAACACCGTCGCCAATGATAAAGACGCTTTGTGGTATAAGGTGGATAGCAACCTAATTGTAATGAATGGGGCTAGTGATTTGACTACGGATGGGACTTCAACATTCAAATCAATAATAGGCATTGACCCCGTTGTCTACTATAAGGATACCGTTAGGATGAAGGGTGATGTGAGAACTATAGATTCAAATGGAGAAATAAAAGAAAGTGTGTTCCTGCAAGCAGGTGATACGATTGCGCTGTTCTTTAATGCCGCAGACAGCACTTTAGTTGCCACTATCCTCAGTAGCCCTGTCCAACCGGAACCTGTCAAGAGGTTCGACCTGACAATAGTCCAAGACAGTGTTTGGTCGAAAGACGGCGGTAAGGTAGCTGCTTGGATTTGGGGTAAGGATGGTTTGACCGGTCAATGGACTGCATGGGCAACGAATAGCAATGACACCTTGACTTTGAAGGTAGATGAGCGTGCAGACAGTATTATCTTCAAGCGTTTTGCTCCTGAGGTAGAAGTACCTTATTGGGAGGGCTCTGCTGAATATCAGTGGAATGAAATCGCCAAGAGCGAAATAGCAGACTGCCACTTGTTTATCATTACCGATTGGAATAATGGCGTATGGTGCGAACGTGAGCAACCTGTAGAAGATAAGTTCTATGTAACCGGTAACGATGCTTTGGTAGGCGCAGAAAAAGCTTGGCAAGCAGACGCCATTGAGATGGTTGATTATACTTATACCTTCCCGATGTTAGCCGCCGGTGAGTATCAACTCAAAGTGACTGACGGAACTTGGGAACACGCTTGGGGCTATGACAACCTCAGCCCGACCGTAGCAATAGAGGGCTTATACACGGATGTAGATGGTAATATCTGCTTCACCGTTTATACGCCTAATGATGTTACCGTAACCTTTGCACAAGGTTATGTCGTCGTGACCGGTGACTTTACTAATCCTACTCCTGCTACTCCTGACTTTGGTCTGCTCGTTAATGGGACAACTTATCAAGCCGGTACGCCGGAGGATAAGGGCGACTATGTGGAGTATGCGGTAAATATCGACCTTGTTGAAGATGAATTTGTTCAACTATATGACAATGTCAATAAGGCAGGTTGGACGGTTAATCCGGAAGGTGAAGGATTTACCAACTTCGATATCCACGATAATGCTTACTACATCAAGCAAACGGGTTCGTATCAGTTCTACATAAAGATTCCGAAAGAGGGTATGAACTCCGGTCTGTATGTGGGCTATCAAGGAACAGGTACAGGTCTGTATGAACTGAAGCATAGTGCTGAGGTACAGAAGTTTATGAAGAATAATCGCCTGTACATCAAGAAAGGCGGACGCATATTCGATCTACAAGGTCTGTTCGTTCGTTAATTAAACTTATCGGGTAGGGGAGGGTGATTACCTCCCTTACTCTCTATTATTTATGATATGAAAATAAAGTATTTATTGCTTGGTTTAGTGCTACTGTCGTTGCCTATGCGGGCCAACGAACGTAGCGTACAAGAGGCGGAAGCCATAGCGGTACAGTTTGCCTATAGTGATGAGAACGCTGCCCAACCGCGTGCGATGGTTTCTCCGGTTGAGGTGCGCTTGGTACAGCAACGTGTATCGGAACAGTCGAAGAAACCGGCATTGTATGTATTCAACTACACCGATGAGAGGGGGTATATCGTCATTAGTGCAGATGACCGAGCAGAAACGGTCTTGTGCTATTCCAATGAAGGTGAGTTCGACCCTGCACAAGTTAATCCTACTATGCAATGGTGGTTAGACGGCTATGTACGGGAAATCAGTTGCTTATCCAATGCCGATGGCTATTCCTTTTCCGACCGTACAACCGTCACTACTGAACCAATCCAACCGATATTAGGCAAGATAGCTTGGGGACAAGAGGCACCGTATAATATGTATTGTCCTATCGATTCGCTGGATACGACACAATGCAAAACAGGTTGCGTGGCTACGGCTGCTGCACAAATCATGGGGTATTGGAAATACCCGAATGTGGGCAGGGGTGTTCATTCGTACATTTGGCGCAATTTCCGTTCGATGGGCTATGTGGACTATACGCTGACAACCAATTATGCACAAGTGTTCTTTGACTGGACGAATATCGCCGATACGTATTCGGAGTCCTCTACCGAGGCAGCTAAATCGGCAGTAGCTAACCTGATGTTGGCGTGTGCCCGAGGGTGCAAGATGCAGTTCGGTGGTGTGCGTGCCAATGGTTCGGCTGCGTGGGGTGACGATATGGCATACGGCCTATCTACGCATTTGGGATACGTGTATGACAAGTGTGTTACGATGATGAGTGAGGTGGATTATCAGCAAGCAAAGGGCGTACCGGCTGCCGTTCCGATGGAATATAATGTGACGATGGCTACCTTAAACGATTATTGCAACCAGTCGTTAGAGGCAGGTTATCCTGTGATGATGGGTGGTGATAGCAATAGCGGCGCCCACGAGTTTGTGTTAGACGGTAGAGATGCAGAGGGACGTTTTCATGTCAATTGGGGGTGGTCCGGTTTAAATAATTGCTACTGCGCGATTTCTGCTTTGCGTCCGGAAACGTGGCGCACTTCATTTAATAGAAATTTAGACGCCATTATTGGTTTGCGTCCTGAAATAGTTACGACTACGAATCAAGTGGTTGGAGCAACTAAAAAAGAAAGTAAATATATCATTAATCATACTTTGTACTTGTGGTGTGGCGGACATAGCTTCAATGCACAAGGACAACTAATCCGATAGCGTTATGAAAAAACACCTTATTGCCGTACTTTGTTGCGTGATGGCTACGTTTGCCTTTGGGCAAGTAACTTCCAATCCTTCTCCTGTTCCTGTTGATTACACGGGAAAAATTGTTTTAACCTTTGATCCCACGCAGGGAAACAAGGGCATGGTTGGTGCCACGGTATGCTATTCGCATATTGGCTTGATTACCTCCCAATCCACCAGTTTGAAAGATTGGAAGCACCTGAAGAATAGCAGTTGGGGCACAACATCTCAACCCCAGTGGACCAAACAAGGAGATAAGTGGACATTGACCATTGACAATATGTACACCTACTTTAATTGTCCGACCACCGAGACCATTGTCGCTATCGTGATGGTTTTCCATGACGGTAAAGGAAATAGTTCCAAGCAGGGCAAGGCAGCCGGTGATAAAGATATCGTGGTCTATGTGGGTGATAATGATATTTGGAGTGGTTTTGAGCCGGCTGCTGTTACTAAACAATCACGTCCGCAAGGCATAGATATGGGTATTTACTACGGCGAAGATGGCACCAGTGTGACGCTGTGTACGTATGCTGCAGCGAATAAGGTGGCCCGCAATAACTCGGAGGTGGTACCTGCACAGCATGTGTTCCTATTAGGTGATATGACCGATTGGAAACTCAGTAACGACTACCAACTTAAGCAGGACGGACCGTATTTTTGGATTACGCTCAATAATCTGGTTAAGGGTAAGGAGTATCGTTATCAGTATGTAGTGGTGCGTTCTGACGGAGCGAAGATGCAAATCTCTGACCTTTTCTCGGAGAAAGTGTTGCACCCGGATGATCAGTACGAACCTAAAACGGTCAATCCGTCCTTAATTGATTATCCTTTACGTGGGGCAGACGGTGAATATGTGTCGGTTCTTCAGACAGGCAAAACGGCTTATTCGTGGTCAGACGCGACACTCAATTTCCAACGGCCGGACAAGAATAATCTGGTCATTTATGAGTTGTGGACCTATGACTATTCTTCAAAACGTTCCTTTGAGGGACTCCGTGCGCGACTGGATTATTTGGAGAAGTTAGGAGTGAATGCTATTGAACTGATGCCGATTACGGAGGCAGACGGTAATATCAACTGGGGCTATTCGCCGAACCATTACTTTGCGTTGGAGAAATCTTATGGTACGCCTGCCCAGTTCAAGCAATTGGTAGATGAATGTCACCAACGTGGTATGGCGGTCATTTTGGACATGGTATTCAACCACGCTACGGACTATAACCCGATGGCAAAACTTTATCCTTATGGTACTGACCAGCAGTATAATCCGTGGTTGATGGAGGCAACGGTAGCCGATAAAATTCACGGCGATGCCAACTTTGGTGCCGAGTGGGACCATGACTTCCAACCTACGCGCTCTATGTTCACACGCGTGCTGAATTATTGGTTAGATGAGTATAAGGTAGATGGCTTCCGCATGGATTTGAGTCATGGTTTCTGTGGTCGCACCACTTATGATGCTCCCACCAATCTGAAATACTATTACGACAATGCCATCAAACCGCATAATGCGTATTTCATTTTGGAGCACTGGAATCACAATAACAAGAACGAATACCCCGACTTAATTAATTATGGTATGCTTTGCTGGAACAATACCAGCAATGCTTACAGCCAATTGGCAATGGGATATACGGCTCAAGATGCCAATATAGCTACTGCCAATGTAGATGGTCGGGTGTCGTATAGCGAGAGCCACGATGAGGAACGTAATTTCTACAAAGCCAAGACATGGGGAACGGGTGGCTTGAAAACCAACGAAGAAGCACGTATGCATCGTGTTCCTCTTGTGATGGCATTTAATGTGCTGCTTGACGGTTCGCACATGTTCTATCAGTACGAGGAATTGGGTTATGACTATTCCATCAACTCGAAAGCCGGTAGCTCGGTTATCTCTGATGCTAACCGTTGTAATCCCAAAGAGCAACCTGAGGCATTGGGTTGGCTCAAACCTACTTCGCCCAGAATGGATATATACAACAAGGTGGCTGCGATTATCAATCTTCGTACGCACCTTCTGCCTACCGTCTTTGCAGGCAATCCTACTGCGTCTTCACTGACTAACGGATTGGCCAAACGTTCCGTTCAATGGGGCAATGATGTGTTTGTAGTAGGTAATTTCTCTGCCGAGGCATCTGTTTCGGTAACATTGCCGTCGGGTACGTGGTATGATTATCTGAACAATGCCGCTCAGGCAACCACTACCTACACCTTGCAACCGGGTGATTTGAAGATATTTACGGGTACACCTTTGCTGACCGACTTAGAGCCGGTAGAGGCCATCACGGACATGACGGCTCCACGTAAGTTCATGCGCAACGGACATATCTATGTGGTGCGCGACCGTCGTATATTTGATATGTTGGGTCATACAATTAAATAATACTGCTATGAAAAGAACAATCCTTATCAGTGTTGCTTCATTACTGGTATGTCTGGTATCAGCACAAACGTTAGTAGAGAAATCCCTCGTTAATACCACGTTCCGTGATTGGACTGCTATGGAGTCTATATCGGATAATGCGTCGGCTAATGATTATGAACGTCAGTTGGTGACCAAAAAAAGCAAGGAAACGATTACCTTTACTTTCCACCAAACGAACCTATATGAGGGAGGCAAAGGAAAGGTGGGCGCTACCTGTGCATCTCCTGATAAGTATATATGTGCTATGAAAACATCCGGCGACCCTGCTACGGTCACTACATCTGCTTTTGCATCTGTTACGTCTCTTTCGTTCTTGGAGCGTGTTACCGGCAGCAATCGTGGTTGGGGTGTTAAGGTAAAAGGCGATGGTGATGAAGATTGGGTGACGGTATATAGTAGCACGATTGGTTCGGGAGAAAAAGCCATTGAGGTTGCTGTCAACCGCAATAATGTGCAAATTCAGTGGTATAACTTGTCGGTTGGTAACTACGCTGCCTTGACCAATCTCGTTATCAAAGGTATGGTAGAAGACGATGGCAAGGTAGAACTCTCGTATTATGACCTAAATGGGCAGGCATTAGGTACACAGGAAATGACTTCAGGTGCCGGCTTTGCTCCTCTGTACAAACCGGAAGATTTGAATGTACCTCAGGGGATGGTTTTCCGTGGCTGGTATGAGAATAGTGTCAAGGTACGTGAAGGCGATGTTATCACCAATGATATGAACCTCTATGCCTTAGCCACTCCGAAAGAACAGGCCTTAACGGGTACCCACTATCTGTATGACCTTACGAATAAGTCTTTCTATCAGGAAGACCACGATTTGTTGGTATATCATAGTGCCAATGAGATAGGCGTTATCGTCTCTGCTAAGGCATATATCACTTACACCACGTCCGACAATGAGATTCATCAGAATTATTATGCCGACCAAGACACCGTTGTCTTGCGTTGTGAGGAGTCCTTGACTATTAAGACTATAGAGATATATAATGTGGCAGCACCTGTGGAAAAAGTAGGTCAGCGTTATAACCTGACGGGGGGCGATGTGGCTTCGTTCTTGATGGTGATTAAGCAGTTGCAAAACGGTGATACCATCTATCTGGCTAATGGTGTGTACGACTTAGGTGAGGCAGCACTGACCACAATCTCTAAGAGTAATATCGTGCTCATGGGAGAGTCGATGACCGAGACGATTATTCGCAATGCTCCTCCTGTTGAGTCGGAAGGCATTGGCACCACCGCTACTATTCTCAACACCGGTATCGGTAACCGCTTTGAGAACCTGACCCTGCAGAATGAGTTGGATTATTACAAGGCCAACAATGGTCGTGGGGTCTGCTTGCAGGACAAGGGCGATAAGACCGTTTGTTACCGCGTGCGTATGCTCAGTTATCAGGATACGTATTATAGCAATAAGATTGGTGCGCAAAAGTATTTTGAGGAGTGTGAGATTCATGGCACGGTCGATTTTATCTGTGGTGACGGTTCGGTGTATTTCTACAACTGCTTGCTCTATTGTGAACCGCGTAAAGCTACCGGTGGTGGCTCGGATGCCTTGACAGCCAGCAATGCCGATGCCAAAGACAAGGGCTATGTCTTCGACCGCTGCACCGTTCAGTCCGAGTGCCCTGTAGTTAGTTTGGGACGCTCGTGGAATAATGCTCCTAAGTGTGCTTTCTTGCTTACTACGTTTGATTATTCTGCAGGTAACTTCTCTGTAACGGATGACGGCATCCAGCGTTGGACCAAAGCGGCCATGAATCATCTGCCTGAGTTCTTTGGGGAGTACAATACAATGAATACCGCAGGTGAGGTAATCTCTCCGGCGGAGAATAAGGTTACCTTCACGTATGACAAATCAACGGTAGAGTTGAACACGATTATAGGTTATGAGCAGGCGGAAGCCATGACCTACCCGCATTTCTTTACGAATTGGGATCCGGCTATCAATTACGAGCCATTTCCTATTCCGACTGATTTGCAGAGTGTTATGCAGGGCACCACGGCGCGCAAGGTGCTGAAGCAGGGACATCTGTACCTGTGGTCGCACAATCGCTGGACCTCGGTGTTGGGCCTATGATGTATATGAAGCGCTGGATAGTGATATGTTTGGCTGCTATGACGGTAGCGTCATGGGGGCAAGAAGTGCTGCCGGACAGTGATGTGGTGACGTTTGCCAAGAACTATTTAGGGGCTAAATACCACTATGGAGCTGATGGCTCTAATGGGCTGTTTGACTGCTCAGGTTTTGTGGGCTACGTCTATCGTCTGGTCGGTGTTGAATTGCCTCATTCTTCTGGCGCGCAGTATCATTGTGGAGAGCATGTAGAGGGCATTGATAGTTTGCAGGTGGGAGATTTGGTCTTCTTCAAGGGCAGATGGTCGGGCTCTGTCGGGCATGTGGGAATCTTTATTGAGTGGGATAGTGTAGGAGATGCGTTCTCGTTTATTCACGCTTCCACCTCGGCGGGAGTGTGTATCAGTCATTCTGATGAAGCGTATTACAAGAAACGCTATGTAGGAGCAAGACGTATATTAAAAATATAAAGTAATGAAAAAGATTGTATTATTTCTAACAATGGCAACTATGGTAATGAGTTGTAACAAACACGCATTGAATACGGGTATTCAAAACGACAATTTAGACACAACGGCTAACCCAACGGCGGATTTTTATCAGTACGCTTGTGGTGGTTGGATGGCTAATCATCCTTTGGAAGCAGAGTATAGCCGATTTGGTACATTTGACGAATTGCGTCAAAACAACCTTAAGCAGGTCAATGACTTAATCACCGGTTTGGGTATCACCGAACATACGCAAGGCAGTGTTGAGCAGAAAATAGGTGACCTCTACAAGATGGTGATGGATACGGTTCGGCGTGACAGTTTGGGCGTTATGCCGGCATACAAGAGCATTGAGCCCCTGCAGGAAATCACCTCCAAAGAGGACCTGTTGCGCTATTTGGGCACCAGTTTGGAGTGCAGTATGTGGGCAATGTATGTTGAGGCAGATGCGATGAATAGTAATATGAATATCCTCAACGAGTGCCAAGCCGGTTTTGCCTTGGGTGAGAAAGAGTATTACTTCGACCAAGACGAGCACACCGTTATGATTCGTAACGAATACAAGAAACACATCGCCAAGATGTTTGAGTTGTTCGGTTATTTGGACGGTGACTTGGCAGCTGATGTTATCCTGCGCTTAGAGACCCGTCTGGCAGGTGCAGCCCTCAATAACGTCGAGTTGCGTGACCCTGTGGCTAATTACAACAAGATGAGTATAGCCGAGTTGCAAACGATGGTGCCGGAGATAGATTGGCGCACCTACCTCGACCTCGGTGGTATGCATACAGATAGCATCAATGTCGGACAGGTGGCACACCTCAAGGAGGCCGGTAAGATGTGGCAAGAGGAGTCTTTGGAGGACCTTAAAACCTTCTTTATTTGGCAAATCATAGACGGTAGCGCCAATTATCTGAGTCAAGATGTCTTTTTAGAGAACTTTCACTTCTATGGTCAAATACTCAGTGGCCGTCAGGAACCAACTCCCCTGTGGAAACGTGCGGTCGGAATGGTAAATGGCACTTTGGGTGAGGCCGTTGGGCAAATGTACGTCAAGCAGTATTTCCCCGAGGAGAACAAGGAACGTATGTTGGCGCTGGTGAAGAACTTGCAGAAGTCCTTGGGCGAACGCATTCAAGCCCTCGACTGGATGAGCGATGTCACCAAAGCCAAAGCCCAAGAGAAACTGGCTGCCATCACCATCAAAATAGGTTATCCCGACAAGTGGCGTGACTATACGGCGTTGGAGATTGACCCGTCTCTCAGTTTATATGAGAACGTGCTGCGTGCTGCTAAATTTGAGCAAGACTATAGTTTGAGTTATTTGGACAAGCCGGTTGATAAAGCTAAGTGGTACATGACGCCACAAACTGTGAATGCTTACTACAACCCGTCCAGTAATGAGATTTGTTTCCCTGCCGGCATTCTGCAATCACCTTTCTTTGATATGAGTGCCGACGATGCGTTCAACTACGGTGCCATAGGTGTGGTTATCGGTCACGAGATGACGCACGGCTTTGACGACCAAGGGTGTCAGTTTGATAAAGACGGCAACCTCAATAATTGGTGGACGGCCGAAGATAAGGCGGCCTTTGATGCTCGTACCAAGGTGATGGAGGAGTATTTCAATGCCATAGAGGTAGCCCCCGGTGTACATGCTAACGGTGCGTTTACCTTGGGTGAGAACATAGCCGACCACGGTGGTCTGCAAATCAGTTATCAGGCCTTCAGTCAGTTACTCGCCAGCGGCAAAGCCCAGTTGAGTAAAGACGAGAGTGCTTATACGCCTGCTCAGCGTTTCTTCCTCAGTTATGCCAACTTATGGGCTAATAATATCCGTGATGAGCAAGTGCTGCAAAGTACCAAGTCCGACCCGCACAGTTTGGGCAAATGGCGTGTCAACGGTGCCCTTCCGCATATCGCTGCTTGGTACGAAGCGTGGGGCGTAGATGAGTCGTCGCCGATGTTTGTTCCTGAGGAAAAACGTGTTCACATTTGGTAATCATTGTGCATCGTGCCTCGTCAGTCGTCAACCATAGAAGTAGTAGGTGCCCGTGTGCACAACCTGAAGAATATATCGGTCAGTATGCCGCAAGGCAAGTTGACCGTTATTACCGGTTTGAGTGGTAGCGGTAAGAGTTCGTTGGCGTTTGATACCATTTTTGCTGAAGGACAACGGCGTTATATGGAGACTTTCCCCGGCTATGCACGTGCCTATTTGGGACCGATGCAGCGCCCCGATGTAGATCAGATTTCCGGTTTAAGTCCCGTTATCTCTATTGACCAAAAAACGACCAATCGTAATCCGCGTTCCACGGTGGGAACGATTACGGAAGTATATGATTATCTGCGTCTTCTCTTTGCGCGCGCCGGCAAGGTGTATTCTTACAAGACAGGCAAGGAGATGGTGCAGATGACCGATGAGGAGATAGTGCAGCGTATTGAGCAGGACTATCTTGGCAAGAAAATTCTTCTCTTGGCGCCGCTCGTACATGGCCGTAAGGGACACTATCGCGAACTGTTTGACTCCGTCCGCAAAAAGGGCTACATGTATGTGCGCGTAGATGGTGAGGTGAAAGAACTCTGTCAAGGTATGAAAGTGGACCGCTACCAAAATCACTTCATCGAACTGGTGGTGGACCGTCTAAAGGTGGACGACAACCAAATCACACTTGATGAGAAACGCCTCTTTGAGTCCGTCAATAAAGCGATGACCGTGGGTGACGGCTTAATGATGATTTTGGCAAATGACGAGATTACACCGCGTTATTTCTCACGCAATTTGATGGATGCTGAAACGGGTTTGAGTTATCAGAAAGCTGCTCCGCATACGTTCTCGTTTAATAGCCCGAGTGGTTGGTGTCCTTGTTGCAAAGGATTGGGAAAGGTTACCAATTCATCAACTCCCCCACTCACCGATTCCTCTATTGAAGAGATTGTCCACGATGAGGATAACTGGTTTGAGCGCTTGGTAGCTGCGGCTAACGATAACGCAAGCGATAGCGACAACGAGGACGAGGAACAGGAGTGGCAGGTGTGCCCCGAGTGTGGTGGGCAACGGCTTAATCGCGAGGCACTGAGTTACCGCATTGCCGACAAGAATATATCTGAATTGGCGAATATGGACATTGATGCCCTGTTGGACTTCTTACAATCATCGTGCATTGAGCATTGTCCATCGTCAACCGAAAAAGCTATCGCCGAACCCATTATAAAGGAGATTTGCGGTCGGTTGCGCTTTATGGTGGCAGTTGGTTTGGATTACCTCAATCTTAATCGTTCCTCCGATAGTTTGAGTGGGGGTGAGAGTCAGCGTATTCGTTTGGCGACGCAGATTGGTTCGCGTTTGGTCAATGTGCTGTATATATTGGACGAACCCTCTATCGGACTGCATCAGCGTGATAATCAACGACTGATAGATAGTTTGAAGGAACTGCGTGATATGGGTAATACGATACTGGTAGTGGAGCACGATGAGCAGATGATGCGTCAAGCTGATTATGTGGTGGACATAGGTCCTAAGGCAGGTCGTTTGGGTGGTGAGGTAGTCTTTGCTGGTACGCCCGCCCAATTGCTCAAAGCCGATACCCTGACGGCCCAATACTTGGTAAATGGAGAATGGAGAATGGAGAATGGAGAAAGGAGAATGGAAAAAGGAGAATGTGTCTCTCAATTCTCAACTTTCAATTCTCAATTAACCCTAACAGGGTGTAAAGGCAATAACCTCAAGAATATCACCGTTGATTTTCCGCTTGGCAAGATGATTTGTGTAACGGGTGTCAGCGGTAGTGGTAAATCGACGCTTATCAATCAAACCCTCTATCCGCTATTGCGGCAGCGGTTGCACCATAGTTTGCAGGCACCTCTGCCCTACGATAGTTTGGAGGGACTTGAATATGTGGACAAGGTCATCGCTGTGGACCAGTCGCCTATTGGGCGCACGCCTCGTAGCAATCCTGCCACTTATACCAATGTCTTCACGGACATACGTGACCTGTTTGCCCGCTTGCCGGAGGCGCGTATTCGTGCGTGGCGGTCGGGGCGTTTCTCCTTTAATACGCCCGGAGGACGGTGTGAGGAATGTTCAGGTAACGGGTACAAGACTATTCGAATGCACTTCCTGCCGGATGTCTATGTGCCGTGCGAGGTATGTGGCGGGTCGCGTTATCAGAAGGAGACACTCGAAGTGCGTTTCAAGGGCAAGACGATAGCCGATGTACTGGATATGACCATCAATCAAGCCGTCGAGTTCTTTGAGAGCCAACCTGCTATCTTAAAGAAAATCAAGACCATTCAGGACGTTGGCTTGGGTTATATCAAACTGGGACAGCCCTCTACCACCTTGAGCGGAGGCGAGAGCCAACGTATGAAATTGGCTGCCGAACTGTCCAAACCTTCTACCGGCAAGACGGTGTATATATTAGACGAACCCACCACAGGACTGCATTTTGAGGACATACGTATCTTGCTGGGCGTGTTGCGTCGCCTCACGGATAGGGGGAATACGGTCATTGTGATTGAGCACAACCCCGACGTGATTAAGGCCGCCGATTGGATTATTGATTTAGGTCCCGAAGGTGGACGGGGCGGCGGTGAAGTAGTAGCCGTGGGCACATTGGATGATATACGAAAAAATAAACGTTCCCTAACAGGACAATTCATATAAATGGATACAATCATTTTAGCAATCGAATCAAGTTGCGATGACACCTCGGCTGCGGTCATTAAGAATGGCTTGCTCATGAGCAATGTCATTGCCTCGCAGAAGGTACACGAGGAGTTTGGCGGTGTGGTGCCGGAATTGGCATCGCGTGCGCATCAGCAGAATATTATGCCGGTGGTGGATGCTGCCCTCAAGCACGCCGGTGTGGACAAGAAGGACTTGTCCGCTATTGCCTTTACGCGCGGACCGGGTTTGTTGGGTTCTCTGTTGGTAGGCACGAGTTTTGCCAAAGGACTCGCCTTGTCGTTGCATATTCCCTTGGTGGAGGTTAACCACCTGCAGGGACATATCATGGCACATTTTGTGGAACCGTCGCCTGAATACATTGCCACCAATCCCAAACTGCAAGGCATAGACATCAAGCACCCTCAGTTGCCGTTCCTCTGTTTGTTGGTGAGTGGTGGTAATTCGCAGATAGTCAAAGTCGAGGCATACAACCGGATGCAAATCATCGGACAAACGATTGACGATGCCGCCGGTGAGGCCTTTGATAAATGTGCCAAAGTGATGGGCTTGCCCTACCCGGGCGGTCCGTGGATAGATAAACTCGCCAAACAGGGCAATCCCACTGCTTTCCCCTTTGCCAAACCCAATATAGCGGGCTATGACTACTCGTTCTCTGGGCTGAAAACGTCCTTCCTCTATACCTTGCGTGACTTGATGAAGGAGCATCAGGTGGACACGGTGGACGCGCTGGCGGAACAGATACCCAACCTGCGTGAAGACCTGTGTGCCTCCCTGCAAACGACCATTATCGATATTCTGCTCAAGAAAGTCAAGAAAGCCGCCAAGGACCTCGGTATTACCCGTATTGCCGTTGCAGGTGGTGTAAGTGCCAATTCTGGATTGCGTGACGCCATGATGCAACTCTCCCAACCGTCATCGTGCATTGTGCATCGTCAGCCGTCAACCTACGAAGTCTTTATACCGCCCTTTAGTTTCACTACCGACAATGCTGCTATGATTGCGCAAGCCGGATACTATAAGTTCTTGGACCACGATTTTTGTCCTATTGACGCCGCTCCTTATGCCCAAACGACCATCTGATATTGTGCCTTCATCGGAGTGCTCGGAAGCACCATTGTCCATCGTTAACCCTTATAAGGATATTCTCCTTTTTGTGGTTGCGCTGTTGCTTGCCAACGGTTTTTGGAAGTTGACCGTACAGGGCGACGAGTTGGGGCGTGGTGACGTGACGTGGCTGGGCATTGTGCTGACACCTTTCTTTGACTGGATGTCGCAGCAGGTGGCACAGGCCGCCTATGGTTTGGTGGCGTTGGTGCGCGATACGGTGCATTTAAACGGTACACGGCTGTACTTTGATTCGGGTAACGGCTCGCATATCGTGTGGAGTTGTACGCCTGTCAAGCAGAGTTTTATTTGGCTGTGCCTGATTGCGGCTGCACGTGGCAAATGGCTTCGCAAGTTGTGGTTTATACCGCTGGGCTGGCTGCTGATCTATGGCATTAACATTGTCCGCATTGCGGCTATATCTTTAATAATAGAGCATCACCCCGAATTATTCGAAGTGATGCACACCTATGTTTTCAAATACGCTTTTTACGGCTTGATGTTCCTGATGTGGCTCGTGTGGGTCAACCACTTGAGTGGCGTTAGTGACTCAGGTACTCGTGCATAGCTTTGGCGGCTTTGCGTCCGTCGCTCATGGCGAGAATGACGGTGGCTCCTCCGCGTACGATGTCGCCTCCGGCAAACAGGGTGGGAATCGTGCTTTGCATCGTGTCCTCGTTCACCACTATCGTGCCTTTGCGACTGATGTCCAAACCGCTGACACTGTTCGGAATAAGCGGATTGGGCGATACGCCTACACTCACAATCACTAAATCAACGGGTAGGGTAATCGTCTTGCCTTCTACTGCCACTGGACTGCGGCGACCGGACTCGTCGGGCTCGCCTAATGCCATCACTTGTAGCACGGCCTCTTTGACACGACCGTTCTCGTCTGCGTGGTACTCAATGGGGTTGTGTAGGGTCAGGAACTCGATGCCCTCTTCTTTGGCATGACGCACTTCCTCGATACGTGCCGGCATCTCGTCTTCGCTGCGGCGATAGATAATCATCGCCCGTTCTGCACCAAGACGTTTAGCGGTGCGCACAGCGTCCATGGCTGTATTGCCGCCACCGACCACTGCCACGTTCTTGCCTAACATAAGAGGCGTGTCTGTCATCGTGTTGCTGGCGTCCATTAGGTTGACACGGGTCAGGTACTCGTTGCAACTCATCACGCCGTTCAGGTTCTCACCCGGGATGTTCATAAAACGTGGCAAACCCGCGCCCGAACCTACGAAGATGGCAGCAAAACCTTGCTCTTTCAGGTCGTCTATGCTGAGCGTTTTGCCGATGATGGTATCTGTTTGGAAGGTAACGCCCAATTGGCGCAAGCCCTCTATCTCTTTATCTACGATGCGGTTAGGCAGACGGAACTCGGGTATGCCGTATTTGAGTACGCCGCCTATCTCGTGCAGGGCCTCGAATACGGTCACGGCATAGCCGTATTTAGCCATATCTCCGGCAAAGGCCAATCCTGCAGGACCACTCCCCACTACGGCTATTTTCTGTAGCGCCTTTGGCGCGTCCTCTAAACTGTAGGCAGCTCTGCTGCCGTCCTTTGAACTAACAACGCTATTGTCAGCAACAAACCGTTCCAAATAGCCGATAGCCACCGGTTCGTGTCCCATTTTTTGGTGAATACATTGTGCTTCGCACTGTTTCTCCTGTGGGCAGACGCGTCCGCATACGGCGGGCAATGTACTGCTCTGTTTGATTACATCGGCTGCTGCGTCGATATTGCCTTTTTCGACCTGCTTGATGAAGGCAGGAATCTGTATGTTGACGGGGCATCCCTGTACGCAGGTGGGGTTCTTGCAGTTCAGACAACGGTGGGCCTCGGTGATGGCTTGCTCCATAGTCAGTCCTTGATTGACTTCGGCACGCAAACTCTTGACGCGCACCTCGGGTGCCAACTCGTTCATCTTGACACGCGGAATAACCACACGCTCTTTGGCGGTCATCGCACCACGTTTAATGCCGTCCTCGTATCTCTCCATCGCCTCTGCTTCTTCGGGCTTGTAACTGCGCAGACGGCTCATCATCTCGTCCCAATTCACCTGATGTGCATCAAATTCAGGACCATCTACGCACACGAACTTCGTTTCGCCACCTACGCTCACACGGCAAGCGCCGCACATACCTGTTCCATCTACCATAATCGTGTTGAGTGAGGCATCGGTGGGGATGTTGTATTTGGCGGTGGTCAGTGCCACAAATTTCATCATAATGGCAGGACCGATAGTGATACATTTATCTACCTGTTCGCGCTGAATAACCTCCTCTACGCCTACGGTCACTACCCCCTGCTTACCCATACTGCCGTCGTCGGTCATTACGATAACTTCGTCGGACCATTGTGCCAATTCGTCTTTAAGGATGATGAGGTCTTTGTTGCGAGCAGCGAGTACGGTAATCACGCGGTTGCCGGCGCGTTTCAGTCCCTCGGCAATGGGCAACATAGGTGCAGCACCTACGCCGCCACAGGCGCAAACGACTGTTCCAAAGTGTGCAATATGTGTGGCTTTGCCCAGCGGACCGACTACGTCTTGCAATTGGTCTCCTGCCTCCATGGCGCATAGTTTAGATGAAGACACGCCTATACGTTGTACCACCAGTGTGATGGTCCCTTTTTCCGTATTAGCGGCACTGATGGTCAGGGGCATACGTTCGGACTGTTTATCTACTCGTACTATCACGAAGTGTCCGGCTTTTCGACTACGTGCAATAAAAGGTGCCTCCACCTCTATTTCTGCCACGTTAGGCGAGAAAAAACGTTTTGAAACAATGGTATTCATTTGTCTTATTGTTTTATAGTGCACATTTTTGCGATTGCAAAAATACACTTTTTTTTTGATATATGCAAATAAATCTCCATTCTCCATTCTCCATTCTTAATTTTCCATTCAATAAGTTTGCATATTTCAAATTTTTTGTGTACCTTTGCAATAGAATTTGACTAGCACAACGGGAATATAACCGAAAAAAGTCAGAAGACGATTATGAAAAAACTAATACCTGTCCTTTGGATGACGTTCTTATTTGCTGCTTGTACGCATACAGACAGCGTGTTTCAATATGAGGTGGACAATCAACTGAAAGAAGATGTATATGTGTCCTTTGTACTCCTAATGGAGCAGACCAACGATGGAATGGCTTATCCGAGAACTGTGACTATTCCGGCAGGTAAAACAATAACGCTCAATCTTCCCAATGAGTATGTATATCATTGTTGTTGTCCAAGCGGAACCTTCTCCAAATTTGAGATAGTTGCTTCCGATGGTGCTTTATTGTATGGTTCAACAGAAATAATTGATACTGATTGGTCGCTAAGGGAATTTACGGAGCAAGTGGACAGATACTATAAGAAGTTTCACACCATTTATACGTATATAGTTAAGGCACAATAAATGGAGTTCAATGTCATGTTACTAAAAATAAACGATTTCTTTGACTCACTGAAGAATAAGAAGGTTTCCCCTGTTTGCAACATAACATCAACATAACATGGTCGGTGGGTATCAATACCGTCACTGTCGGTTTATACTCCCCCATACACCGCGCATTGTGCATTGTCCACTGTTAACTTCCTTCCCCTTTCTGAGGGGGCAGGGGGTGTCAATTCTCATTTTTCAATTTTCCATTTAAAAAGATTTGCATATTCCAAATTTTTTGTGTACCTTTGCAACCGAAAAAAACAGGGAACAATTATGAAGAGCGATCAGTTTTCGTCACGCTTAGGCGTGGTGCTGGCAGCAGCCGGAGGCGCTGTCGGATTGGGTAATATTTGGAAATTCCCCTATATGTTAGGGCAAAACGGCGGCGGTGCTTTCCTGCTGGTCTATGTGCTGTGCGTTGTCCTATTTGGTATGCCATTGATGATGATGGAGTTTATGATAGGTAAACGCAGCGGTAAGTCGGTCTTCGGTGCCTTTAGCGCCCTGTCCGGCAGTCATCGTTGGGATTGGTTGCCATGTTTAACGTTTCTCTCGACGGTCATTATAACGGGCTTTTACTGCGTGGTAACGGGTTGGTGCCTCGAATACCTGTATTTCTCCGTGGTCGGTGAATTGCAAGGGCTGACGGTAGAGACGGTGGGGCAACTGTTTGGCAGTTTTATCCAAACCGGTTGGCAACCCCTTGTGTGCAGCGGAATAGCCGTTGTGCTGTCCGTGTCTATCTTGTGGGCAGGAGTAGGACCCGGCATAGAACGGCTGAGCAAGATTCTGATGCCGATGCTACTGATCCTGCTGCTGATACTGATTGTGCGCGTGACGATGCTGGAAGGTGCATTCCGCGGTGTGGCTTTTCTGTTTGCCTCGGACCTGAGCAAGATAACGTCTCAAACGATTTTGGATGCGTTAGGGCAATGTTTCTATTCGCTGAGTATAGCCATGGGTGCGTTGATTACCTACGGTGCCTATATGCCTAAAAATCAAAACGTGGCTTCCACAACGATGCAAATCGTAGTGCTGGATACATTAGTGGCTCTTTTGGCCGGTTGTGCTATCTTCCCGGCTGTTTTTGCGTTTGGGTTCAGTCCTACTGAAGGTCCCAAGTTGGTGTTCTCGGTATTGCCGTTGGTCTTCGGTCAGATGGCAGGAGGTCAAGTGATGGCGATTATATTCTTTGCCTTGCTGTCGATAGCAGCGATAACATCGGCAGTGTCGTTGATTGAGATGCAGACAGCATTTGTGCTGGACGCTTCGGTGGCTTGGCGTGCCCGTCGTGCCAAGCGGAACAGCGAGGCGTCTCCCCGCACGCTGACCCGTCAAGGCGCTATCGTGGTGGCATCGTTAGCCACGCTGTCGGTGTCGGTGGTTTGTGCCTGCTCGATGGTGGACAACATAGATTGGCTGCGCATAGGCGGTATCACGCTGTTTGACTGGGCAGACCGCATTACGTCCAACTACACACTGCCGCTGATAGCCCTGTTTATGGTGATTTTCTTCGGTTGGTTTGTTAGCAAAGAAACGATAGAAGCGGAAATGCGCCTCTATCATGGTCTCAAACCGTGGTTTACAACGCTTTTCCGCTTTCTGCTACGGTGGTTTATACCCGTAATAATCGTGTTAATCTTCCTAAACGGAATAGGACTATTCTCCCTTTAGAAGTATTTGGTTTCGGAGCCAACGATGGACGTGAGCAGGTTGTTGGCTAACCGGCTGGCGCCAAAACGGAAGGATTGGTTATTGAGCCAATCGCTGCCTAATATCTCTTTGACCAAAGTATAGTGCTGCACGGCTTCGTCGGTGGTGGAAATGCCGCCGGCAGGTTTATAGCCGACTTTGGCACCGGTTTGCTCCTTCCACGCCTTAATGGCAGAACACATGATATAAGTGGCTTCGGGTGTGGCATTGACTTTGATTTTGCCGGTAGAGGTCTTGATAAAGTCGGCGCCGGCAGCCATTGCTAAGATAGACGCTTTCCAAATGTTTTCAGCCGTCATTAAGGCACCTGTTTCGAGAATGACCTTGAGGTGGTGCTCACCGCACACGGCTTTGAGTTCGCTAATCTCGTCAAAGACCTCTTGGTAACGTCCCTCGAGGAACTTACCGACAGAGATGACGATATCTATCTCATCGGCACCGGCTTTGAGTGCAAGCGCCGTTTCTGCCACCTTGACCTCGATAAAGGTTTGCGAAGCAGGGAATCCGGCACTGACACATGCCACGCGGATATCTTTAGGCAGGTTGGCGCGTACCACATCTGTCAAAGCAGGATAGACGCACATGGCTGCCACGTTCTTGAGCGCAGGGAAGTGCTTAGAAAAGTCGCTCACCTTGTTCGCCATTGTCTCTACCTTGGCAACGGTATCTTCGCCATTGAGGGTGGTGAGGTCGATTTGGTTGAGACATTGTGCCCACACTTGACTGTTGTTATTCTCGGCAGCGTGCTGTGCCAAGATGGCTTGGGTGGCTTGTGCCACTTCGGTATCCGTCATCGTGAACGGATAAGCCGTAAAGAGTTCGTTGAAATTCATATTGCGTTGCGTTGTTTGCGTTGTTTTTGTTGGTTTTTATTCGGGGAGGCGGCCGATGATGGTTTCGTTACCGCGCACGGCTTCGCCTACCTGCACAAAGATTTCCGTATTCAGAGGCAGGTACATATCTACCCGTGAACCCAGTTTGATGAATCCCATGTGCTCGTTTCGGCTGCATGTATGTCCTGCTTTAGCGTAGGTAACAATACGTCGTGCCATAGCTCCGGCAATCTGTCGCACCGCCACTTGCAGTTTAGAGGGTGTCTCGATGATGACCAACGAACGTTCGTTCTCTGTGGACGACTTGGGCAACCACGCGCCCATGTGACGACCTTTCTGATGTTCGCTGCGAACGATTTGTCCCTCGATAGGGTACCAGTTGGCATGTACATTAAAGGGTGACATAAAAATACTGACCTGCAGCCGCTGTTCGTGGAAAATCTCGTCCTCCATCGTGGGCTCCACCACAACGATATGTCCGTCCGCCGGAGCCAACAGGAAATTGGGGTCATTGACCTCTACCACCCGTACCGGATTGCGGAAGAAATAAGCCACAAACGCCAGCAATAAAGCCGTGAGGGTCAGCGTAATAGCACTAATCCAATGCGGTTGTACGAACCAATACATAGGAATGTTGATAAGCAGCATCAAAACGACGATACCCCACACGGAGTGACGTCCCTCTTGGTGAATACGATGATGCCGATTTTGGTGTTTCATGTTTTTTATAGCCATAGATTATAAGGGAATTGTGTTAACATTTCTGCAGCTTGGTCCAAGCCGGTTTGCATTTTTTTGTCCAACATGAGTTTGAACATCATTGGGATATCTGCCTTCAGCGTGAGTCGAACACGTGTGTCAAGGGGTGCAATCTCTTTGAGTTGAATCCAGAAATTGGCTTGTACAGGCAGGTCATCTAATCCGAATTTGATGGTGTCGTTGGGTATCTTATCAACGATGCGGATTGATATCTTTTGTCCGAGTCCGTCCACTTTGATGCGGATACAATCCTGTTCTACCTCCATTTCCTGCACCTTGTCCTTGGGGATAAGGTCTTTGACGCGGTTGAGGTTGTCGAGATTCGATAGTACCTTATATACATTGGCGGCACTGTTGGGAATAGAGCAAACCTTGCTCTCGTACTTGACTTCAGACATAATATTAATTCCATTTAGAAGGATTGTCGTGCCACTGTTGGAGCAGCGTCAATACCTCGGGTGAATAGATTTGTTGCGATTGTAATTGCTGATACAGAGCGTTGAAGTTGGTTAGGGACAACAGGGGCACGCCAACCTCGTCTAAACGTCGTTTGGCAACTGGGAACTGGTAATCAAACAGGGTAACGATACCCTCAACGGAGCAACCGTTATTGCGCAATGCCTCAATGACGCGCAGGGCGTGGTCACCCACATTAACCTGATTTTCCACCACTACCACTCTCTGCCGAACGCGAAGGTCACCCTCTATTTGGTTCTCCAATCCGTGGTCTTTGGGGAAAGGATAAACCGAGACAAAGGGCAGCGCCAGTTGCTCAGCCACGAGTAGGCCGTGGGCGATGGCGTTGGTGGCGATACCGGCTATCACATCGGTGTCCGGAAAATATTCAGCCACCAAGCGTGATAACTCCAACCGGAAGAAATTGCGGATGGGCGGGTAACTCAGTATCTTGCGGTCATCGAGATAGATGGGCGCTTTCCAACCGTTCCCCCATGTAAAGAGGTTCTTGGTTTGTATGCTGAATGCCTTGAGTTGCAGCAACCGCAAGGCGATAGTTTGGTCAATGTTGCTCATTCGTTAGTTGTTTACGTTGTTCATATTTCTTGATTTGGAGGTTGGCCACGTGTATGGCTCGCTCCAGTACATCTATGTTGCGCATCAAAATGGCTAAACGGTAGGTGTCGGCTAATGCCTTGCGCTCGTTGTCGGTCAGCACATATACCACACTTTGTTTGCCGATAGAGGTGATGCGAATGCGGTCCTGCTCGTGGTTGGTAAGGAAGAAGAGCAGTTGCATGGCATCGTCGTCTTCGATGGTGAGTATCTCATGCTGCCCCTCTGCCTCAAAGGCGTGGTTGATGCCCTCTAACTCCACAAACTCCTCTCCGACTGTGGCACGCACGGCACGTTGCTGGTGAGCAGCAGCGCCGTAGTAATAACTCTGTACGCTGACGGTACGGTCATCGGTGACGTATGCTTGCAGGTAGTTGCGCGATGTGTTGCTGCTCGTCTGCAGCAAGCGGTGTACATAATGTCCGTGGTCCTCGTAGGCCTCTTCCTTGCTATAGACAAAGGACTGCAGCAGCGGGTCCACCTGTGGCAACAGTTCCTGCAGGAGCGAGTCGGAGTAGTGCAGGTTCTGCTGCGCCTGAACATAGGTAATGCTGTCCTTACGCGCCTTTTCGGCACGCATCTGCTCTACCTTAGAGGGCTTGGGCGTACAGCCACTGAGCAGGGTCAATCCCCACAGCACCCCCGTAGCACTTAGTACGATGAGTATTCGATGTGTCATGTTTGGTAGTCCCACCGGGAATCGAACCCGGATCTAAAGTTTAGGAAACTCGTATTCTATCCGTTGAACTATGGAACCTTCGGCGCTTTTCGCTAAAAGCATCATTTATCGTAGCCGAAATGACTTTCAAACTCGCCGTACTCTTCAAAGGTATAGTTGAGAAAGTCATTCATCGGTTTGGCTGCTCGGCATATATCTATCAGGCGCTTCATGAAGTCGGGGGCACACACTTGCTCATCGGTGAGGGCGGTGGAGAACGTATAGGCCTTGCGCTTCAGCCAATCGGCATGAATAAAGTCCGCATCAAAGCCGGCAGGCACTTTCTTGAGCATCCACTCTGTGTCAAAATCACCGAAGTAACGGCGCCAGGAGGGCTGTGCCATAATCTGTTCTACTTCGTCATAATTAGCCACTATCTCGTTGCGCAATGCCCGTAACAGGTCAGGGTTGGGGCACCATATACCTCCGGCGAACATGCAGTGCCCGGGTTGCAAGTGCAGATAATAGCCCCCGCGCATAGAGTGCTTGCCACCGGTGTTGGGCTTGCCCGGCGCTGCGGCTGCAGGGAACGTGCCAAACCACTCTTTGTAAGGGCGTTTGTCCGCCGAAAACCGTACATCGCGGTAAATGCGCCAGATACATTGTTTGGGTTGCAAGTCAGCCAAGGTCGGGTCAATGGCCTGCAGTTCGTTCAGGTACTCCTGTGTGAGCGCTTCAAATCGCTTGCGGCACGCGTCATAACGGGCTTTGTTGGCTTGAAACCACTCGCGGTCGTTGTGACGGGAGAGGTCGGACAAGAAGGATAATATGTCTTTTATAGTTGTTTGAGGCATTGTGCTAACGAGTCAGTCCAGTAGGGAATGCTTATGCCAAAGGTGGCTTTCACCTTAGCTTTGTCCAAGACGCTGTAGTGAGGGCGCGGTGTTTTGTACTGATATTCCGAGGAGAGGATAGGCGTTACCTTGCAGGTCACACCTGCCTGACGCAGTATCTCGACGGTGAAATCAAACCACGAGCAGACGCCCTCGTTAGTGAAGTGGTAGATACCGCTATGCCACTCAGGTGCCTCAATGGCTGCATAAATGGCCGTGGCAAGGTCTTGGGCGTACGTGGGGGTACCTATTTGGTCATACACTACACGCAGTTCGTCTTTCTCCTTACCGTACTTGAGCATCGTCTTAACGAAGTTGTTGCTGTAAGGCGAATAGAGCCACGCGGTGCGGAAGATGATAGCAGTGGGATTGACCGCCAACAGACGCTGTTCCCCCTCGTACTTAGTGCGTCCGTAGGCCGTTCGTGGAGCGACAGGATCATCCTCACGGCAAGGTACATGTTCATCGCCGGAGAAAACATAATCGGTGGAGACGTGAATGACCTTGCAGCCGACAGCCCCCAAGTTCTCAACGGCCTCAGCGTTAATGCGCAGTGCGGTGGTTTCGTCCTCTTCGGCACGGTCCACGTTGGTATAGGCGGCGCAGTTGACAATAAGGTCGATGCCGTTGGCTTGCACAAAGTCCTGTACCGCCTCTCGGCAAGTGATATCTAACTCCTGCACATCGGTAAAGAAATACGTGTGCTGCGGATGCTGTGCGCTGAGGTTGCGCATCTCTGTGCCTAATTGACCATTACAGCCGGTAATCAGTATCTTCATAATCGTCAAAACGGGTTATCAAAGTCCTTCAAGAGGGGGTGTTTGGTGTCTTTGTCACTCAATATACGTTGCTCTGCCGGTACTTGCCAATCAATGGCGAGGGTAGGGTCAGACAGTAAGATACCACCATCTGCCTCGGGGTGGTAGAGGTTGTCGCATTTATACGTAAAAACGGCCTTTTCACTTAGCACGCTGAATCCGTGTGCAAAGCCCCTCGGAATATAAAACTGGCGATGGTTCTCCTCTGTCAGTTCCACACCGAACCACTGACCAAAGGTCTTGCTGTCTTTCCGCAAATCGACGGCTACGTCCAGTACGCGTCCTTGTGTGCAGCACACCAGTTTGGCTTGGGAATAAGGCGGGCGCTGGAAATGCAGTCCGCGTACGACGCCGTAGCATGAGCAGGACTGGTTATCTTGCACGAAGCGTGCAGAGATGCCGGCTTCTTGATACCGCTGCTCGTTGTAGGTCTCCACAAAGTACCCACGGGCGTCTTGAAACACTTGGGGTTCAATGACCAGTAGTCCATCGATAGGTGTTTTGATTACTTCCATTTGTTATTTTGTTTTGTTGCTTACTTGCTCCCACGTGGGCACGGAGGGCAAGAAGGTAATTGACTGTTGATTGACTTGTGCCACCATTGTCTGCGGTCCGTTGCTGACTATCAGATAGGGTACGCTGAATTGGCGGTTATATACGGCTATCTGGTCCAGCACTTTTTGCGTCAGGGATACGCTTTCTGCCTTGAACTCAATCAGCACCAAGGGTTGCAGATTGGGCGTATAAACCACGGCATCTGCTCGGCGTTTTGTGGCCAGTTGTACCTCGACGGCAATGAGGGATTGTGGGTAGTCGTATTGTTCCACCAAGGTGTGCAGGAACTGCTGCCGTACCCACTCCTCCGGTGTTAGACGCACGTATTTTCTCCGCCAATGGCAGAAGATATACTCCTTATTATCAACCTCTTTTATATTCATCGCCTCTAAACTGTAGCGAAGCGTCCTCTAAACTCTAAACTATTTCTGCCAGTTATCCTTCAAACTGGCGGTGCGATTGACTATCAGTTTGTTATCTGTGGTGTCGGGGTCCACTACGAAGTAGCCCTGCTTGAGAAACTGGTAGTGGTTAACCTGAGCGATACCGTTGATGACTTGGGGACGGTGCATCTCTTTTGCCAAAGCTGCTTCGGCCTTGATAGTAACTACCTTCAAACTGTCGGGATTGAGCAGTTCGCGGAAGTCACCTTCTTCGGCGGAGGGGTTTTCGCAAGCGAAGAGACGGTCATATAGACGTGCCTCTACGTCAATACAAGTATTGCACTCTACCCAGTTGATGGTAGCTTTGGTCTTGCGGTTACCGCCTTCGGTGCCGGACTTGCTATCAGGATCATAGGTGGCATAGACGGTGGTGACGTTGCCTTCAGCATCTTTGTCGCAACCGGTGGCTTGAATGATATAAGCATTCTTCAGACGCACCTCGCGACCGCCGGGGCTGAGGCGGAAGAAATTCTTGTCGGCTTCTTCGAGGAAATCGCCACGTTCGATATACAGTTCTTTGGCAAACAGCATATCGCGCGTACCCAATTCAGGATGTCCGTCTATGTTTTCGGCTACTAAGTTCTCTCCCTCGCCCTCGTAGTTAGTCAGTACGAGTTTGACGGGGTCGAAGATAGCACATACGCGCGGTGCTTTCTCTTTTTGGTCCTCACGAATAGCGTTTTCGAGCCATGTATAGTCAATCATACCTTCCACCTTGGTGTAACCGATGGTGTTAATGAAGGCGCGAATAGCTTCTGGGGTATAACCACGACGACGCAAGCCGCATACGGTCGGCATACGGGGGTCGTCCCAACCGGCTACCAAACCCTCTTTGACGAGTTGGAGCATCTTGCGTTTGGACATCACGGTGTAGGTGATATTCAGGCGGTTGAACTCATATTGGTGGGGACGGTACTCGCCTTCGGCAAATTGGTCGATGAAGTAGTCATACAGGGGACGGTGTACGACAAACTCGAGGGTGCAAATAGAGTGGGTTACTCCCTCAAAGTAGTCGCTCTGACCATGTGCAAAGTCGTACATGGGATAGACGTTCCAACGGCGTCCTGTGCGGTGGTGAGGATGCGAAGTGATGATACGGTACATGATTGGGTCGCGGAAGTGCATATTCGGATTGGCCATATCTATCTTGGCACGTAACACCATTTTGCCGTCCTCTATCTCGCCGTTTTGCATAGCTTGGAAGAGACGCAGGTTCTCCTCAACAGGACGGTCACGGAAAGGCGATGCCACACCGGGTTCGGTAGGCGTACCTTTTTGCTCGGCTATCTGTTCGGCAGTCTGCTCGTCCACGTAGGCCTTGCCCTCCTTGATAAAACGGATAGCGAGGTCATAGAGTTTCTCGAAGTAGTCACTGGCGTAATAAACATTGCCCCACTGGAAGCCCAACCACTGAATATCCTGCTGAATAGAGTCCACGTATTCGGTGTCTTCTTTGGCAGGGTTAGTGTCGTCAAAACGCAGGTTGCAAACACCGTTGTAGCGGTCTGCTATACCAAAGTCCATACAAATGGCTTTCACGTGCCCGATGTGCAGGTAACCGTTGGGCTCCGGTGGAAAGCGTGTTTGAATACGTCCGTCATTCTTGCCTTCTTGCAGGTCCTTCTCTACTATTTGCTCAATGAAGTTGAGCGACTTTTCCTCAGTTTCCATATCTTTCAATTTTCAATTTTCAATTCTCAATTCTACACTCCCTTAATCACGCCTCTTGGTGACTCTTTAATGAAATTAACTATCAAGTCCCGTTCAGCACTTTGTGGCACTTCTGCCAGCACTTTCTCTACGGCTTGTGACATATTCAGTTTGGACATATACACGAGGCGATAAACCTTTTGGATAGTGTCTATCTGCTCTTTGGTGAAACCACGACGACCCAACCCTACGCTGTTGATACCGCAGAACTGTATCGGTTCGCGAGCAGCCATCACGAAAGGCGGAACATCTTTGTTAACCAAACTGCCTCCCTGAATCATAACGTGTGAACCGATATGCGAGAACTGGTGTACGAGGGTGCCACCACCGATGACGGCATAATCCTCAACCACCACTTCGCCTGCCAACTGGGTCGCGTTGGACATAATGACGTGGTCTTTGACCACTACATCGTGTGCCACGTGGCAGTATGCCATAATCAGGCAGTTGTTGCCAACGACCGTCTTGCCCTTGCTGTCCGTACCGCGGTGTACGGTAGAGCACTCGCGCAGTACGGTGTTGTCGCCTATGTAGGTGTAGGTCAGTTCGCCTTTGAACTTCAGGTCTTGTGGAATAGCTCCTACAACGGCTGTAGGGAAGACGTGGCAGTTTTTACCGATGCGGGTGTGCTCACACACGGTGGCATTGGCATCAATGACGGTGCCTTCTCCTATTTCAACATCTTTGTCAATAAACGCGAACGGTCCTACTTCTACCGATTCGTGCAGTTTGGCGTCCGGGTGGACGTAAGCTAAAGGACTTATCATATATTTATTTTTGTTTTTAATTCTTTACAACACGCCGTGTTAAAGCCGTGTCCCGGGCAGGTGACAATGATTTTTCCACGGATATACATGCCTAACAAAGCCATATCTCCAATCACGTCCAACAGTTTATGCCGTGCCGGTTCGTTCTCATATTTGAGTGGTGTCAGATAACCTAATTGTGAGGCATCTATGGTAGGTTGCCCCAATTTGCGTGCCAAACGGTCCATCTGCCACTGCCAAAGTTTCTTATCGTAGATGACAAGGGCATTTTGCATATCACCCCCTTTTATCAAACCCATGTTCAGTAGTGGCTTTATTTCGCGTAGGAAACAGAACGTCCGTGCCGGAGCTATTTCCGCAGCGAAGTCGGTCAAGTCAGTCAGGGTGGCGGTCTGTTGTCCCAATACGGGAGACGGATAATCTACCTTCACCTCTACCGCATAGTTCGCTGCGGGTATGATGCGCATGTGATTAATTCCTTTGTTATCAAATTCAACGGGCTCCGTTACGACCCACTCTTTGGCTTCGGCTTCCTGTTCGTCGATGCCGACTGCCTGTATCTGCTCTACGTACAGCCGTGCGCTACCGTCCAGAATAGGTATCTCAGGGGCATCGACTTCCACCAACACATTGGTTATCCCCATCGCATAGAAGGCAGCCATCATGTGCTCCACCGTGCTCACGCGCCACGTCCCGTTTTCCAACACTGTGCCACGGGTGGTTTGGGTAACATAGTCAGCCGATGCTTCGTAGGTGGGGCGTTCCGGCAAATCTACACGGCAGATACGAATACCCGTATTGACCTCCGCCGGTCGAAAAACTGCGTGAATCAGTCCACCGGTGTGTAAGCCCGGCCCCTGCAACTGAAAGCTACTATGTATGGTTTTCTGTTTCACTATCTCTAATCTCTAAACTGTAGGCGACTCCGTCACCGTCCTCTAAACTAACTTCCTATACATTTCCGGCAGGTGTCGCATAGCGGCATAGACGCGGCGGCAGAGGTTGGCGTCCATGGCAGGTGTGCCGAGGTACATGCCGGGCTTTTTGATGCTGCCCGTTACGCCTGTTTGTCCACCAAAGACGCAGTTGTCGGTTATTTCGATATGTCCGGCTACTCCCACTTGCCCTGTCAGCATACAGTGGTTGCCGACGGTGGTGGAACCGGCTATGCCCACTTGGGCGCATAGTACGGTGGATTCGCCCACGACCACGTTATGTGCTACTTGCACGAGGTTATCTATTTTGGTGTTCTTTTTTACACGTGTTTCGCCCATCATAGCGCGATCTACGGTGGTGTTGGCACCTATCTCTACATCGTCCTCAATGACGGCAATACCGATTTGTGGCACTTTATGGTAAACGCCCTGTGCATCGGGCTCAAAACCAAAACCGTCACCACCGATGACTACACCCGCGTGCAGGATACAATTGGCACCTACACGGCAGTTGTAATAGACCTTTACGCCCGGGTAAAGAATGGTATTGTCGCCTATGACGACATTGTCCCCCAAATAAACTTGCGGATATATCTGCACGCCCTTGCCCAAACGCACGTTCTTTCCGATGTAAGCCATAGCTCCCACGTACGCATCTTCGGGCACTTGCACACCCTCGGCGATAAAAGCAGGTTGCTCTATGCCACGACGCTTGGGGTTGAGCACTTCGGCTACGGCTTGCAGCAGTTGTGCCATCGCGCCACGGGCATTCTCAACCAAGATAATCGTGCATTGTGCATTGTCCATCGTCAACTGATAAAGCGTCTTGGTCAGCAGTACGACAGATGCTTTGGTAGTTGCCAAGTAGGGCAGATATTTTTCGTCGCCTAAGAAACATAAATCGCCCTCTTTGGAGGTTTCTAATCCGGCTACATTATTGACCATGCGATTGGCATCGCCCACTATCTCGCCACCCAACATGGCAGCTATTTGTCCTGCACTAAATTCCATATAATTTTCAATTCTCAATTTTCAATTCTCCATTCTCCATTCAAACAAATACCGCTTCATCGGCTTGCGCGTAAGTGATTCCATGCTGAGTATCTCGCTGGCGAAGGCAATGTCTTTGACGGTGCCGTCGTTGTTGAGAATATCAATAGAATCGTCTTTCTCGGAGTAGGTACTATTGGTGGAGATATGCTCTACAAAGAAGTAATGTGCATCTTCCTTGGCGATGCCGAGAACGTTGGCATAATAGGTTTCTCGCTCGGCTTTTTCCTCTTCCGTCAGGGGTGCCTCCAACAGCCGTCCTTTGTACAAACGACGGTTGATAAACGCTTCACTCAACAGACGCAGCACTTTGTCTTCGTGCGACATCCAACTCTTAATGGCACTGATTACATCGCTGTCGTCTAAGAGTGCATATTGGTGCAGTGCTTCGCTGCCCACGGCAAAATTCGCTGCCGTCAGGTGGTTGTGTAGGAAATACTGCAAAGCAGGGCTGGCAAAGAGATTAACGCCTTTGGCACAGAGTTCTTTGGCACGACTCAATACGGCTATCAGCAACTGCTCGGCAGCCACGCTGGTCTTATGCAGATAGACTTGCCAATACATCAACCGCCGTGCCACAAGGAACTTCTCCACACTGTAGATGCCTTTGTACTCTATCACCAGTCGGTCGTTCACCACGTTCAACATTTTGAGCAGCCGGTCGCTGGCTACGCGTCCTTCCTGCACGCCTGTGAAGAACGAGTCACGGCATAAGTAATCCATACGGTCCACGTCTAACTGACTGCTAATCAATTGGTGCAAGAAGTGGTGCTTGTACTCGTCCTTGAAGATGGTGATGGCCAAATCCAACGCCCCGTGCAGGTCCTGATTGATTTGCTCCATCATCAGCAAACTGATTTCCTCGTGGGTGATACCATCTACGAGGGTGTGCTCCAGCACATGGGAGAAAGGACCGTGCCCTATGTCGTGCAGCAAGATGGCTATCTCGGCTGCCGTGGCTTCGTCATCGGTGATGGCAACGCCTTTTTGGCGCAATGAGGCGATGGCTTCTTGCATCAGGTGCATAGCACCGAGCGAGTGGGCAAAACGGGTGTGTACGGCACCTGGATAGACTACATTACTCAGCCCGAGTTGCTTGATTCGATTGAGCCGTTGCACATACGGATGCTGCAACACGTCATATACCAATTCATTGGGTATATTCAGAAATCCGAACACCGGATCGTTGATTATTTTGCGCTTATTGGTCATACTCTTGATAAAAGCGTACAAAGGTACAAAAAAAAAATGACATCTGCAAATTTTTTTTTAGTTTAGACCCTTTTATCGTTCGTCTATCTCGACACCAACGATATACGAACGATGAACGGAGAGTGAATTTTGGGTGCAAATCGGTCCCTTAATGGTGTTGATATTCCTCGACTATGTTATGTTGATGTTATGTTGCAAACAGGTGCAAACAGGGAGAATGAGTGGCAGATGCAGCAGATTGTTTTGACCATCAGTCAACTTACTATTATTAAGATTAAGAGCCGAAATGCGTTCTGCACTTCGGCTCCTTCATCATTTGTTCATTTAGGCAACTCTGTTGCCGTTCTATTAGCGTCAGCGTTCTACTAGCCGCTTGCGGCGTTCATTTAGCGTAGCGTTCTATAACTCCACTCCTGCGGCGTTATAGAGTTTATTGCCATGAAGAATATAGAGTTGATTATTGAGCAGTACCTTTCTGCCTGTCATCCACTCTGCCGGACTGACAATTTGCCATAAATCACTTGTCGGATCGTCTTCAACTATATCCCCTTCATACAAGGCGCAGAAGACAATGTCCTGCTCATCCTCGATTGCTGTCAAAGGCATCGACAGCAATTGCTCAGAGGTGTATAATATACCGGATTTCTCCTCTAGCCAACCCAGCCATCCTGTTGCTTTAGCGGGTGGCACAGGGATAGTCCAACCTTTATCGTTGATACTCTCACCACATTCGAGATGATCCATTGCCCCAGCATAGTGGCTGTCCAATAAGGTAGCCGCTGATTTCTCCAACGAAGAATAGAAGTAAACGGAAAGTTTGAATCGGTATGAACTAATGGAGCCATAACTGTCTTGCACACCGGTTAAACGATATACTCCGTTCCCCGAATCAACAAGACTGATAAAAGAGTTTCCTAACAAAGAACTCATACACTCATCCCCAAGAGCGAAATAATATGTCTCATCCGTCGCAACATAGATTTCGCTATCTTGTCCCCACGCCAGTTCTGTAGGTTGTTCTCCTGCTTTCCAATAACTGAATCCGCCGTCAAAAAGAGCTACTTTATACTTGGCAGCAATTTCTACTTCATTGGAATAAACCGTGTCGCATACTTTTCCGGGGTCAAAAGAGCGAACAATCACACGATATTTGCGGATGGGGGTAGCATCGGATTTAGGACTGTATGTTTGGGTAATCGTGGTGCCGTTCAATGCATCTCCAGCCGTTATACTGATAGAGGAACCTATATCTTGCCATTTCCCACCTTGGTCCTGACGTTGCCAAAGAGCCCTTAATGGGAGCGTACCGCTTCCCTGAATGAAAGCAGAAACAGTGGCGCTTTCTGTTCCTGTACATACGGCCTTCTTATCGGTAGAAACGATAACTGAGGATATTGGATTCTTTCCTTCTACGGGAGAAATGACCACATTCTCCACCGTAGGTGTACCACCTACGCAAATAGCATGTTGGGCGCTAATAAAACTTGCTCCGGAAGGAGAGGTGATAGCGGCTTTATTCAACAACAGGGATTGAATATTCTGCACAGTACCCACACCCTTCAGCTGTTGGGCGCTAGTGAGGGTGAGAGAGGTTTGATTAATAACCACATTGCCATCTTTGGTATCACTGCTTATGGCGCGTAGTCCACCGGTGATATCGTAAGAACCGGTACCCATAATCGTCAAGGTAGCATGGTTATTCACAACAAATCCCTGCCCACCCATGCACACTAAATTGCCGTTGTTTATGATGGTTAAATCCGTTTCCGTATATAATTCACCGATTTGGCAATCACCACCGCAAGAGAATTTTAACGGGGTGCTGCTTTTCAAAAATTCAATCCTTGCGCCATACATCTTGGCATGATGGATGTTTAATGTGTGGCCATCACATCGGAAACTGTCCCCGTATTGTTTGGTGTATTTAGCCATCGTGTTGAAACTCAATTGCTCGTTGTTTATTTTAACCGGATAATAGATGTCTTTACCAAAAGTAGCATTGGTACCATTATCTTGCTTCACATCTGCCCTCACGGTGCCTACAGCAGAGAAAGCATCCTGATTACCCTTGCAGAACAAAACCATATCAGAAACATGCATATTATTGACCGACAAAGCTTTGGGAGCCAGAACGCTGAGGGAATCACTTCCCGTAGGATGATATGTCCGTTTCTTCTCGCCTTTTATATAACCCTCATGATAAAGTCGATCATCCGATACGAAATTAACATTGGGGAAGAAGGAGAAACGCAAAGTATAATAGGTCTCGTTCTTACCGGTAATGGTATTTCTTCCGTAGCAAGCGATAGTTAAATCGTCCACATAGGATTGAAGGATATTGTTTCCTAATTGAATGTCCGCACGATCAAGGAAGAGAGTGTTATTCAAAAAGTCATACTTAACACTACCTCCGTCGTTGTTCACATCCATGTGATTGTCATAAGTAATCCAAGACGAGGTTGCCTCGGTTGCACCATCTTGTAATAAGATTACATTATAGTTTTTGGGATAAATATCCACCGAATGCAGTCGTTTAAAATAACCCGATTGGCGCGATACCAATTGGCTGTTCTCAAATGTAACATCCTTGTACTCAAACCCTTCAAAATCCACGACAGCCGCCATCTTCTCACTATTTACTTTTCCCTTAAACCAAATAGCACTGGTATAACGATTGTCTTGCAGCAAATGGAAGAAAGCATTGCCCAGAGTCAACGTATAGTCTCCGCCCTCTTGATAAATCAACGGATGACCGTCTTCTTCCACATCGTGCGGCAAAGTATTCTCAAAGAAATAGCGTCCGGAAGTGAAGGTTACATCGTCCTTAACATGAACGGCTGCCTTGTTAAAATTGTAAATACGCAAACAACCGGGGCCCTTGAACTCGGTGGGAACACGAGAGAAAATACCCTCATGAAGTACATACGAATACTTGGACTCATCCCAAGCGTTAATCAACGAGTTATCCCCGTGAATGTCAAAAACAACATTCTTCAAATAAACATCCGCTTCATATTCAGCACTTGTTTCTTCCGTAAAGGATGATTGCTTTTGGTAAGGAATAAAAATACCGCAATCGTAGGTGAACTGATGCTTGGAGTTCTTTTGGAAGGTAGCATAAATCTCTCCACCATGCATCGTAATGGTGCTGGTAGCAGGGTCAAAACTGATGGTTCCATCACCCAAAATGTCGTTTTGGTTGTAAGAGGTTACTTGCTTGCCGACAACCCAAATACCATAGGTTGTAGCGTAACTTGTGGCCACCGTTGTCAGGGCCAAAGCGAGAATAATAAATACTTTTCTCATAATCGTTGTATTTTATTTGGATTATTTCACTCTTCCGCCTGCGGCGTTGTAGAGTTTATTGTTACGAAGAATATAAAGTTGATTATCAATAATCATTTTTCTCATCGTGCATCGTGCATTGTCCACCGTCAACTCCTCCAAGCCGGTGCCTGTGCCTGCTACGCCAATAATGATGTCGTCCTTTGCTTCGTTGCCTGCGGCATCAAGGAACTTGTGCGTTGCGGCATCGTAGGTGTGGGCAGAACGGATAGACACCCCATTGAGCATAATCAATTCGCTGCAGCCATTAATCGTAGCTTCTTTGCCGTTGCCTTTGGCTATCAAAGTGGCATTATCTATGGTAAGCGGTTCGCCTGCAATCGCAATTGCATAACCCTTTGCACTTTGTGCCGTAACCTTGCAGCCGTCAGAAATGGTTAAATCATACTCGCCATAAATAGCACTCATAGCATCACTCTTGGCCAATAATGTTCCGGAGCCGGTGATAGTGGTTTTCCCTACACCATTCCCGATGGCGGAACCATTCGTGGTACTGGTACAATACACCGTATTTTCGCCGATGCAGTTAATCGTAATGTCTTGATATATGTCTATCACCTCCGTCCCATCATAGACGATATTGGCGTTGGTAAGGGTGAGTTCTTTTCTTTCCGAGTTATAAGTAACTCCCGGTGCAATAGTGTTCTTGTTATTACTGGTCACTTGTGTACCTTTTACATAAAGAGCATATTTTTCATCGCTGAATACAGCATCCCATTCTTCATCGCCAATAACGATATGATTTGTTATGTAACTCAAGCCGGCAGTACCACTTCCGTCTCGAGGACGCCAATACAGGAAATCGACACCTGATTTAGTTGGGTCAGCAGGGGCAGGATAATTACATTCTTTAATGGTAAAACTGCAAGGCACTTCGTTAAATGAATGGTAGAGCGTACCATCCACATACAGTTTGACGGAATGTGTTTCTCCACGTATAACGGTATAACAACTGTGCCAAAAATCCGTAATGCACGGATTGCCTTCGGAATCTGTAGTGATGATACCGCGTACTGGGATAGAGCAATACATTTCGGCGAAAGACCAATTGCTTTTGTATGGCTTTAGGCGAATGGTATCATTCATGTCCACTTCATACGTCAATGTATCAAATATAGGATAAGCACCCTTTATATTTATATTCTTCCAAGCCTCATCGCCAAATTTGCAAGCCACAGGACCTGTTATTTTAACGCGGAATTTGGCATCAATCTGTATTTCATTGGAATAGAGCGTATCGTTATCATACGCCAATGCCAGGCGGAAATAGGTAACACGCTCCATATCGCCTGCCGACCATCGGAAATTGCGGTTGACTTGCAATGCAGTACTGCTACTGACGGCATTATTCCACTGAGTTTTGGAAAAGGAGCCTTGGCTTTGATAGTGCCAAGCCGTTTCATCGTCTGTGCGCTTCTGCCAAATATAAGTTACAGGACCCGTTACATTGCTTATGGGGGAAATGTTAGCGCGAACATTGGCGGTATCCTGACCGTCACAAAGATAGACATGTTCCTCTGCCTCGAAAGGCGACCCCCAACCCGTATTATCAATCACCCCAGTAGGCGTATGCACTTTGGTTACCAAACCATCTATACGGCGGTCAACCAATGGAATAATCTTAAAATGTGCCGTATTCATCAGCCACGAGTGCCGATCTCCATAGGTGGAATAGTAAACCCAATCTGCAGAAGAAGAAATTCGACAAGAAGGGTATATACCGACCATCACATGGTTATACCCCAAGGCGGCTAATTGCGAGACAACCGTTGATAAATCAATCTGGATTGTGCCACCGGCACTATTATTAACAGTACGATATGTCCACCGATGTGCCGACGGATGTTCAGCAGAGCTGGATGGGTTTCCGGGAATAAAAGCATCGTCATCGCAACCTGCGCCATAAAAAACGGAATTATAACCACCGGAAGGATTCCTATAAAAAGCATAATCCGATTGGTATTTATAAAAATAGACCTGATACATTCGCTCATACGCGGTAAAGGATGGCTCGTAGATGTCCTCAAACGAGAGGATTTGGGTCGTTTGATTGTACTGAATGTTGATAATGGAGCGGGCTTTAACACCCGTACCGGATGGAATCTCGTTGCCAATCAGTTGGCAATCTGCCCATGAGTTCATGACTAAGCAGTACACGGCTGCCAAAATAAATAATAGTTTTCTCATAAAAATAATGATTTTAGTTTTGCCTACTCTGTTAAGGATTTTGGGCATACTCCGTTGTATTTTAGTTTATATAAAGACACAAAAAAAGCAGGTCCGAATTTCTCGTCCTGCTACTTTAGGCCTTAGGAATTGCCCTTACAATCAAAACGAACAATTCAGAACCTGCGAGTATGTATATATGCACACGCACGCGCCTTGATATACTAAGGCGTTGCGTATGTATTCGATACATACAGACAGCGATTCATCATTACTTCGCCTTGGATTGCACTCTAAAGTTCCTAAGTTCAAAGTAGCCAAGATTCGAAGCGTAATAAACGCTTTCTTTCGCGTTCTTCACCTCACGGCTTCTCGCGATTAACATGTCTTTGCAGGACTTCCACCTGCTGCCGGAATCACTCTTCCGGCGTGAATTTTGTGCAAAATTACAAATAATTTTTGGAATATGCAAATAAAAATACTATTTGCTATCAATTTGCTACTTTTTAGGACAAAACGTAAAAAACGATGCCAAGTGGCACCGTTCGTTCATCGTTCGTTCATCGTTCGTTTATTGGTCGTTTATCGCAAAGTGACAAAATGATAGTTGGGTGTTATAACGCTTTTTATTACTCCGACTTCATGAGGAATAACTTATCCCCTCGGCGAATGGGGCGGTCAGTCTTGAGTGCAAAAAGGTGTCCCTGATAGACTGTCGTTTGGGGATTGCCGGGCTCGTCGTGCAAGTCGTGTGCCACCACCTCGTATGCACCGGTGGTCTCGCCGGTAATCAGCAGTTCATCGCCTTCCGTAATCTGCGGTATCGCCTCTAACATAAACTCCGCCACACTTATCTTGCTGAAAAAGTTGGTACACTTGCCGGCATACACTTTTTTACGTGTGGCTTGCGAACCGTATTCGTGCGTCCACTCGCCTAATTTCTGACCTTGGTAATAACCGTCCCAAAAACCGCGATTAAAGACACGTGCAAGGCGTGTGTTCCAATCAGCAATCTTATCTTCAATAGACATCGTGCATTGTGCATTGTCCATTGTCAACCGATTATATTCGCCGTTCTGCCATGCCTCAACGGCCTCTTTATAACACCCGACCACTATCTTGACATATTCCGGTCCGCGAGCACGTCCTTCTATCTTGAGTACGCGAACTCCGGCATCAAGCATCTTATTGAGGAAACCAATGGTTTTCAGGTCCTTGGGGGACATAATATATTGATTATCTACCTCCAATTCGAGGTCAGACTCTTTGTCCTTGACAATGTATCCGCGTCGGCACACCTGCATACACGCACCGCGGTTGGCGGACGCTCCTAAGTTGTTCAAACTCAAGTAACACTTACCGCTGACTGCCATACATAAGGCACCATGGCAGAACATCTCAATACGAATGAGTTCGCCCTTGGGACCGCGTATGTCTTGCTCCTGTATGTCCTTGTAAATAGATGCCACCTGCGTCATGTTCAACTCCCGTGCCAAAACGACCACATCTGCATACTGCGCATAGAAACGCAACGCCTCCGTGTTGGCGATGTTGAGTTGGGTAGAAAGATGCACCTCAACTCCCTGACTGTTAGCATATTGCAGTACGGAAATGTCGCTGGCAATGATGGCGCTTAGTCCTACCTCCTTGGCGGTATCTACAATCTCACGCATCAGGGGTAAGTCTTCGGGGTACATGACCGTGTTGAGGGTCAAATAGGTCTTCACATTGGCCTGTTGACAAATGCTCACAATCTTGCGTAAATCGTCTGTGGTGAAATTGGCTGATGAGCGCGCCCGCATATTCAGGTGCTCAATGCCGAAATAGACACTAGTGGCACCGGCCTCAATGGCTGCTGCTAAAGAGTCCCAGCACCCCACAGGGGCCATAATTTCTATGGTGGACGGTTGACAATGCACGATGCGCGGTTATTTGATGATGTATTCGGCTATTTGGACAGCGTTGAGGGCGGCACCTTTGCGGATTTGGTCACTGACGCACCAGAAAGCCAAACCGTTGGGATTGGTCAGGTCGGGACGTACACGACCGATAAAGACTTCGTCTTTGCCACTGAGGAAAAGAGGCATCGGGTAGGTCTTGGTGGCGGGGTCGTCCATCAAAACGCACCCTGCACCGTGTGCAAAGGCCTGTTTGGCCTGCTCCACCGATATGGGAGTTGCCGTCTCTACCCAAATACTCTCGCTGTGCGCACGCAAGGAGGGAACACGCACGCAAGTGGCAGCCACTTGAATATCCGAGTGCATAATTTTGCGTGTTTCGTTATACATCTTGAGTTCCTCTTTGGTGTAGTCGTTATCCGCGAACACGTCAATATGCGGAATCAGATTGAACGCCAACTGATATGCAAATTTATTCACCGTGGCAGGTTTGCCGTCCAGCACTTCGCGGTACTGCTGTTCCAGTTCTTTCATGGCCTGTGCCCCTGCTCCGGACGCTGCCTGATAGGTAGCCACATGCACTCGCCGGATAGGACTTATCTGGTCAATGGCATGCAGCGCCACTACCATTTGAATGGTTGTGCAGTTGGGGTTGGCAATGATACCGCGCGGACGGTTGAGAGCATCTTGCGGATTGACCTCAGGTACTACCAAAGGCACATCTTCGTCCATGCGGAAAGCCGACGAGTTATCTATCATAACAGCGCCATAACGAGTAATGTCTTCGGCATATTCCTTGCTGACCGACCCTCCGGCACTCACAAAGGCGATATCAATCCCCTGAAAGAGGTCACCATGGCGCAACTCCTGCACCGTGTAGGTCTGCCCACGGAAAGGGTATATAGTGCCGGCACTACGTGACGAACCAAATAGCCGTAACTCCGTAACGGGAAACGACCGTTCATCTAAAACTTTGAGCAACTCTTGCCCCACTGCGCCCGAAGCGCCTACAATAGCAACTACCATTTCTTAAATAATAAACATGCGTTCTGCCCACCAAAACCAAAGGTGTTGGACAGCGCATAGCGTAAATCTCGTTGTTGTGCCGTATTAAAAGTGAAATTGAGCCGATAATCTATGTTCTCGTCCTCATCATCCGGTTCGTGGTTGATGGTGGGCGGTACAATACCTTCCTTCAGTGCCATAATGGTGGCTGCTGCCTCTACGGCACCGGTAGCACCCATCATGTGTCCTGTCATCGACTTGGTGGACGATATATTCAGGCGATAGGCATCTTCGCCCCAAACGGCCTGAATGGCTTTTAGTTCGCATATATCTCCTAAAGGAGTAGATGTGCCGTGTGCGTTGATATAGTCCACTTGGTCAGGTGTGATACCGGCATCTTGCATGGCCTCTTGCATCACCCGTGCTGCTCCTTTGCCCTCGGGGTCGGGTGCGGTCATGTGATGGGCATCGGCATTCATTCCTGCTCCGACTAATTCGGCATAAATCTTTGCTCCTCGGCGTTGGGCATGTTCCAGTTCTTCCAGTATCAGACATGCTGCACCTTCGCCCAAAACAAAGCCGTCACGCGACTTGCTGAACGGGCGAGAAGCCGTAGCCGGACTGTCATTGCGGGTGGATAAGGCGTGCATCGAATTGAAACCGCCAATACCTGAATAGGTGATGTCGGCATCGCTGCCACCGGACAAAATAACATCGGCACGCCCCAAGCGGATTGCATCAAAGGCGGACGCTATGGCGTGTCCCGATGACGAACAAGCGGAAGCCACACCATAATTAATGCCCTTCAAACCGAACATAAGTGAGATATGCCCTGCGCCCATATTGATGATGGACTTAGGAATATAAAACGGACTGAAACGTGGTGTACCGTCCCCTCTGGCGTATGCCATAGAATCCTCTTCCAAACTGGTTAATCCGCCCATACCGCTTGCCCAAATAGACCCAATCCGTTCTCTATTCTCCTCTTCCAAATTCAGCCCCGAATCGTCCAATGCTTGTTTGGCTGTCCACACTGCAAATTGGGCAAAACGGTCCAATTTACGTGCCTCCTTACGATCCAAGAGAGGGGTAGGGTCAAAACCCTTGACCTCGCAAGCAAAATGCGTCTTGTACAACGTAGAATCGAAAGCAGTAATGTCTGTTGCACCGCTTTTGCCTGCCTTCATGGCGTCCCACATCGACGCCAAATCATTCCCCACGGGTGTCAGTACCCCCATCCCCGTCACGACAACTCGTTTGAGTTCCATAGTTGGTGTATTTTAATAGTAAAAACTACGAGTCCACAGGTATTGGCCGCAGACTCGTAACTAAATGATTGTTTACATGTTAAGCAATAGCTTTCTCAATATAAGCCACGGCATCTCCTACCGTCGAAATTTTTTGAGTATCCTCGTCCGGAATGGTGATGTTAAATTCCTTCTCGAACTCCATAATCAACTCTACAGTGTCCAACGAGTCTGCATTCAAATCAGCAGAAAAACTTGCTTCCATCGTAACTTGCGCCTCATCCACTCCCAGTTTGTCCACAATGATGGCTTTTACTTTCGATTCAATTTCTGACATAATAATAATTTTTAGTTAATAATGTTAGTTTCCGGTAAAAACGGCTGCAAAATTACAAAAAGAATTTTACTTATGCAAATTATTGTGCAAAAAAGTATCTTTTTTCTTACATTTTAGAATTTTTTAGCCAATTCGTCATCACTTAAGATGGAAACAACTGTCTTTCCATCTTCCGTAAAACGATAATTCTTCAGTGCCAGCAGTTTATTCATCAGGTCTTCCATTTCCTCTTTTTGCAGCACTTTGCCGTATGGAATGGCAGTATCTTTTGCCAGCGACAAGGCAATTTGTTTGCGCCATTGCTGTTGCACATCTTGCCCCGTAGTACGGACAGATGTCAAAATATTTTGCAGAGTGATAATAGCATCCTTGTCCACCAGCATAGAGGGCACACCTGCTATGCTGAAACTCTGCGGGTCTAAGCGCTCAATGTCAAAGCCCACAAAGCGCAGGTCCTCCAATATGCTTTCCACCAAGGGCACCTCTTCTTGCGTGACTGATAGCACTTCGGGGAAAAGTAGTTGCTGCGAAACCGTCCGCTGCTCTGCCATCTGGTGTATGTACATATTATATAGTACGCATATATGCGCGCGATGTTGGTCCACCATCATTAGACCTCCTTCGGTAGGCATCAAGAGGTATCGTCCGTTGTATTGATATACCTGACTCACTGCCCACGTTTGCTCAAACAGCGGTTGTTGCTCTTCGCGTAAGGGCTCGCGCTCCGCCAACGGGGTGGTATAGAGGTGCTGCCAGTTTAGAGCAGATGGTTTGGACACCGTGCGTTGGAAGGGATTGTAGGAGGTATCAATAGTGGTGGGGACAGTCGGTCTGACAGCGGCAGATGTGCCGACAGGCATTTCCACGTATCCACTACGGTCAAAGTCCAAAGAGGGACTCACGTTGAACTTGCCCAATGCCTCCCGAACGGTAGCAAGGAGGATTTGGAAAATAGGTTGCTCGTCCTGAAACTTAATCTCCGTCTTCGTGGGGTGGATATTGACATCAATGGTCTCCGGATTGACAGATAGATAGATGAAGTAGGACGGATTGACTTCGGCTTGCAGCAGACCCTCATACGCCGTCATTACTGCCTTGTGAAAATAGGGGTGACGCATATAGCGACCATTGACGAAGAAATACTGTTGGGCATTCTTGCCGGCCACTTCGGGCTTGCCCACAAAACCGCGAATGGACACCAGTTCTGTATCTGACGCAATGTCCACTAAATGGGTGGTGAAGGTTTGTTTCTGCCCCTTGCCGAACACTTGTTCAATACGTTGTTTCTCCGTACCTGCCGGCAGGTCCATCAATATCTCGTCATTGCTCACGAAGGTAAACTGCACCTTGGGGTAAACCAGCACGATGCGGTAGAACTCCGCCAGTAAATTGCGCAATTCGGTTTGGTCGGTTTTCAGGAACTTGCGCCGAACGGGGATGTTGAAAAACAGATTCTTGACCTTGAAGTTCGTCCCGACTGCACACATACACGGCTCTTGTTCCACGACTTGTGAACCGTGTATGACCAATCGGCTACCCATCTCGTCTTCTGCTCGGCGCGACTGCACCTCCACTTGTGCTACGGCACATATACTCGCCAATGCTTCTCCACGGAAGCCCATTGTGGTCAGTTGGAACAGGTCGGCTGCTTCCTGAATCTTGCTGGTAGCGTGGCGCTCAAACGCCATACGCAGATCCGTATCACTCATACCTTTACCGTCATCAATTACTTGCAGCAAGGTGCGTCCGGCATCGCGAACCAGCACCTCAATGCGTGTAGCACCGGCGTCAAGGGAGTTCTCTACCAGTTCCTTTAAGCAACTGGAAGGGCGCTGTATAACCTCGCCGGCGGCTATCTGATTAGCCACGCTGTCCGGTAAGAGATGAATGATATCCATTGTGACTTGTTATTTCAAAAAGAAATAGAAGAGCAATAACAGAGCCAACAAGGCCACCCAGAAACCCAACTTGGATTTGTTGCGTTGACGTTGGGTGGACATGTTCTTTTCGTGCTCCTCACGGAATGACCCGTGATGAAGGCGCGCAAGTTTATCCTTGCGCGCCTCTTTCTCCTCATCGTAGTAAATAGGGCGATAGTCCCATTCACGAGGTTTCGGAACTTTAGGGAAAAGTACCGACATTATTTAATGATAGCTTGGAAGACAGCGTCTTCTGCGAACTTGGCAAATTCGATGTCCTTTTGAGCTTTAGCTTTCATGGTAGCGCATTTCTCAACAGCTACTTTCATGTTAGCGTAAACGGCTTCACGGTCATTGGTACGAGCACCTACTACAGCCAGCAAATAAGCAGTCTTAGCGTTGGGGTTCTCAATGGCGTTCAAAGTCTTGCGGGCACCGGCATAGTCCTCGTTCAGGATTTGTTGAACGGCAGCGTTGTTGCTTACGCTGTTGCCATAAGCAGCTTTAGCTTTGGCGTAGTCACCCTTCATCGTGTAGTAAGTACCTTGAGCGGCAGCCATGTCACCTTGTGTACCGGCGGCTTTGCCCAGATAAACCTCTGCCTTGTCCATATCGTTGTCAGCCATAGCAGCCAGGGCAGCGTTGTAGTTCACGTTGGGGTCATCGTTGTTGAGTTGCAATGCCTTGTTGTAGCAACGGCGAGCGTCAGCGATATTGCCTTCTTGGAAATAAATCATACCGAGGTTGTTCCAGCCACGATAGTCCTCAGGGAAGAGTTCGGTAGCTTTGGCATAAACGGCTTTCTTGTCTTCAACGAGGGTAGCGCAGTACAGCATCTCCTCTACATTGAGTTGAGAAGGATCAGCGGTGAACAAAGCCACGATTTCCTCGTCGGATTTACCAATAAGGTCGGTGGTCAAAATCATACGGCTACGACGCAAAGCGGGCAGAATCTCATCAGCGATGTTTTTATAAACGGCGCTCAAATTCTTGATTTGTGCTTCGCGCTCTTCGGGGTCGCTATACATGCGCAGTACGTTCAAAACAAGGTCTTTGTCTTGCATGGTGCTCTCTTCCATGGCTTTCTGGAAACCTTCCCAGTCTTCAGCCGTTACGTCAGAAGCGATGTCAGCTTTTACTTTGTCTTTCTTCATAGCGCTTGCCAAGAACTTTTGAGCATTGGCTTGACGGTCATTAGCCAGTTTGGTGTTCAGGTCCAAACCGCCTTCAGGACTGGCATAACCATAAACCTCTAACTTATTGATGGCTTTCTTCTCGTTGTTATTGGCCTCTTTGATAGCAGCTTTGAAGTCCTTAACGGCTTGGCTGTTGGTCTCAGAACTGCGAACATTGCTTTGTTGGAGCAGGAATTGGATGTCTGCCTCTTGCATCTCTTGGATGATGCGTTGGAATTTGTCTGCAGAACCTGCACCTTTCAAACTATTGGCTTCAGCCAATTTAGCGGTAGCAATCAGACCATCAGCAATCTTCAGGTCGGGCTCGTCGTATGTTTTATTGCCTTGGCGGGCATCAAAACGCAAGTACAACTCGCACTGAGCCATATCCTCTTCGTAGTCGAAACTGATGCTTTGGCTATAGGTACCACCTTGCTTATAACTAACGGTTTTACCATTCTCTTTTACTTTCTCACCAACGTAGGTAACGGGCTCGCCCAGCAACTCTTTGCCGTTGTATTTCAGCACGGGAGTAACGGTCAGGACACCTTTGCGAACAAACTTCTTTGCAGGGAAGGTACCTGTGATTTGAGCATTTACTTTGTTGCCAACTACGGTCAACGGATTAGGATTAACGGTAATTTGGTCCGGCTGAATAGGTTCGCCGCACGATGTCAACAGCGCCATAGCGAGGATTGACACAAAAAAGATACTTTTTTTCATTTTGGTTAATATTTTAGTTGCACTAATGATAGTGTTCGTTTTATTTTGAACTGCCTATATTCGCAAATTCGGCGCAAAGTTACACTTTTTTTTTTATATATACAACTTTTTTCATGTTTTTTTGAAAAATTGTGGTTGTTTTTTAGGTGTGTCAAATTTTATTGTGTACTTTTGTATCGCAAAATGTGTGCTATGGCAACTACCATTCAACCCAAATTACCTGCTCTTGCCGTAGATGCTGCCTGTAGTGGCAACCCCGGCATATTGGAGTTCAGAGGCGTGACTGCGGATACTCGACTTGAGGTATTCCGCCGGGGACCTTTTGTGCAGGGAACGAACAATATCGGCGAGTTCTTGGCGTTGGTGTTGGGATTGGCATATTTGAAAAAGTACAATTTGCCGTGGCCTCTTTACACCGATTCGGTCACGGCCCTCGCTTGGGTGCGCGCTAAACATTGTAAGACGAAATTGACGTGCACGCAGGAGAGTCAGGAACTTTTCCTTATGATTCGCAAGGCAGAACAGTGGTTGCGTGACAACACATGGACTACACCTATCCTCAAATGGGAAACTACCCTTTGGGGAGAAATCCCTGCCGATTTTGGACGCAAATAATTGTCCCATTTTTTCCCTGTTTGCATCATACCTGTATCGAACGATAGACGAACGATAGACGAACGATGGACGAACGATGAGTATAGGATGAGTATTGGATGAGTATAGGAAAAATGTGTCGTGTAAAAACTGCCAACTCAACTTTGCAAAAAGAAGAAAAGTTTGCAGAGTTGATATTTTTTTTGTACTTTTGCACGATTTTTCGCATTTATATTGAATATAATTTATAAAGTATGAAGAAGATTATTTTATTTTGTTTTGCTTTAGGGCTGACCACAGGTCTTTCTGCCCAATTGAAATTTAATCACACACTAAACCAAAACGATTTTGACGACCCTACTGTAGTTGTCAATAAAAATTTTTCGCCGTCATTTTCGGATGGCGAAGTGGTATTTGATCGTGGTGGGGATGTCACTACTGGAAAAGAAGCATACATAGATGTTGCTTTGGAGGGTGCTCCTTTGTCAATATCTTTTGATATGATACTTAAGGGAGGTGGCTTATTTAACAATAATGTGGTGTTGCCTAATGCAATTCTTCCCATGTGTTGGCTTTCGGAAAGTAGTGATGGCGTTAACTATACGTTGTCCCGTACGTGGCGGCAAAGTTTAAATCAAGTCAGCGATGAGGAGTATAAGGCAAAGAATGTGACCCTAAAACCCGAGACCCGTTTTGTCCGTATCGGATTTCGTGCTACGCATATTTGTCGTTACCGCAACATCGTGGTTGAACCATTACATGCTGATCTACAATTGAATATAGCTACACGTGCTTTGGATTTCGGTCGTATGGCAGTAAACACAACAGACCATACTGACGATAAGACAATGAAAATTAATGCCAGTTGGCGCAATCTGAAGAACATAACCGTTACGGTAGATAAATTGGATAGTGAGACGGCTCAGAATATGTATTCGGTGGATAAAACCACTTTAGGCACAAGCGAAATAGCAAATGGAAACAGCGCGTTAGCCGTTACCAATAATCCTCATGCCCCCAAAGGCGAATATAAGGTTAATGCCTCTACCAAAAATGGGGCAGTTGTGCGTATTCATGCCGATTCACCATACGACAATGATGAGCGTATTTTCAATATTCCTCTTTCTGTCATCTTGTGTGCGAATAGACGAACCATCACATGGTATGAAGGACAAGATACCGTTGAGGTACGAAATGGAGTTACATTAGATCCTGCCACCATCAATCCGACAACAGGTGGGGCTGTAGTTACTTATCGCACCGTGACTGTAGGTAACAAAGGAACTGCCACTATCAATGGCACTACCTTAAAAGTATCTGATATACCGACTATGGGTATTGTAGATATGGAAGCGTATTGCAATGGTACAGGCGACTATGCTGATGCTAGCGTAAAACGTACTTTTATTGTGATGCCTGAACACGGTTACTTATACGAGACTTCGTTGTGCGAGGGTGAAACTATCGAGATGGGTGGTCAAACCATTACGGCTGACGGTGACAAAACAGTCACTATTACTCTACCTACTGAAGATAAACAAAACGACTCTACCATATTCGTTATTGTGCATACGAATAGAAAATATTCGGGCATTCAAACGTCTGCACGTGTGCACCAAGATGATTTGCCGTTCAGTTGGGAAGGTCTTACTTTCTACGGTAAGGGTTCTCAAACGGCTTATTTGCAAACTGCGAATGGGTGTGATTCAATAGTTACTATGACATTGCAGGTAGATACTTCGTATCATGTTTACAAGCAGGTTTGCAAATCGGAATTCCCCATTGAGTGGAAAGAAGGGAATGATGTATTATATACTTTCACCGACTATGGTCAGTACACTTATACATTTGAAAATACTACTGCCGTGGCTAGCGACTCTAGCGTTACATGGTTTGTCATTCCGCACGACACCATCTACGCGGATACTGCCTATCAAACGGTATGTTTTGGCGAGTCATATACGTGGAAAGGAAATACTTACACAGAAACAGATGTTTATAGCGTGTCAGAACAAGGAAATTGTGAATATACTACCTACACACTCAATCTAACCGTATTGCCTCCTGCAATAGATAGTACTTACTACAAGACAATCTGCTATGGTGCTACATATACAGATAACTACTTTAATAATTTGACGGCCTCAGATATATACACCAAAGCTGTGCCTTATACTACAATTAATTGTGATAGCGTAGTCTATACTTTGAATCTAACCGTATTGCCCAAAGCAATAGATAGTACTTACTACAGGACAATTTGCTACGGCACTACCTATAGCGATGTTTACTTTACCGATTTGGCCGAATCGGGCATCTATACCAAATCTGTTCCTTATGCCGAAATTGATTGTGATAGCGTGACGTATGTCTTGAATCTGAATGTACGCCCCCAAACAGTAGATAGTATTTACTCTAAAACGGTTTGTGCAGGAAATACGTACAGTGATAAGTACTTTCAAAACTTAACAACAGCAGGCACATACACCCACAACGTGCCTTTTGTCGGATTAGATTGTGATAGTGTAATCTATAAGTTATCACTTTCTTTCGCTGACCAATACTACGAGGAAATATACGACACCATTTGTCCTGCGCTCTTGCCGTATATTTGGAACGGTACAGAATATCGTGCCACAGGAGATTATGATAAAACTTTTATCTCGATTGGTGGTTGTGATTCAACGGTTACTCTGCACCTATTGGTGGCATCGCATAACCCGGACATGGATCCTTCTTTGGATAATGTACCCGCTTCCAATAAGTACAATTCTTGGTTGCTGATGGTAGATATGGCAGCGATAGAGGATTCCTACCAATTGACCCCGTCGGAGCAAGATGTAATATGGTATCGTGTCGTAGGTGACATAGATAGTCAGAAAGATGGTGCTGTAAAAGATGACGAACAAGTAGGTCAGGGTTATTATTACACCGGTGATTGTCACCTGACGGATGTTTACTACGCCCTTATCAATGTCCCCACAACAGCTACTGAAGATAGATGTGGTGCAACGTATCGTACTGTCCTGCTCAATGTACAAGGGACGGCACAACTCATGCTGACACCCACGCGAACCATGCCTTCTGCGCCTATGCAGTTGTTCAATTTAGATGCTTCGCCTTCTACAATACGTGTTTATAACACAGCCGGACAGGTGGTGAATGAATACCATACAGCCGGCGAAAACGTCTTCACAATGCACGCTGCAAATGCTGCCGGTGTGTATATGGTTACGGTGCATAATGACAAACAGAAACAAACCTTGAAATATATGGTTGCAGAATAATAATTAGGAGGATACGATTATGAAAAGAATACTGATTTTAGGAACAATTCTCGCAATAGCAACGCTTACATACGCTCAGTCCGAACTTACCTCATCGCAGAAAACGTCCACGTCTATGTCGCGTTTCTCATTGGGCGTTCGTGGAGGTGTGGCATCGTTTATGCAGAAGGCCGAGGGTGCTCAATCTCAATTGGGATTTGACGCCTTGTTAGATTTTCAATATGCGTATTATGGTTGTCTCGCCAGCGAACATAAAGTGGGCCTGTTGGTAGGTGTTAGTGCCGGTTATGCACGGGCAGGGCTGAAAATGGACGCTATTCAGGACCAATATACAACATCAACTACCGATGGCGATATTTGCTATACAATCGCTGCAGACAATCTTGTGGAGAAGCAGGGCGCTGTAGTATTGGAGATTCCTCTTATGTTCTCGTTTGTCTCTAAACAGGGTGTGTTCCTCAATGTGGGACCGCGTTTTCAACTCCCTGTTTATTCGCACTATGCTTTGCGGTTTGACAACCCCAACGTAGATGCTTACTTTACCAAGGAGCGTGTTCATGTGCAAAATGAATTGATTACCGGCAATGTGAACCATGACAATGCCAAAGGAACGTTCAATGCACCTAAATTCAATCTCTTGCTCGGTCTGGAATTGGGGTATGAGTGGCAACTCCGCAATAACGATGCGTTAGGATTGGGTGCGTATGCCAATTATGGTGTGTACTCGATGTATCGCAATGATTCAGAGGCACAAAGCATCATTGATATTACGGCTCCTTCTGCTCAGGTGCAACCGGCTCAGATTAATTACCAGGCCGCCCAAGACGTCTATGGTACAGGCATGGGCTTCTTTGATGCCGGTGTCAAAGTGACCTACCACTTCAATTTCCAATAAGTCATTGGGCGGTATTGGTGCAAAAATTGTCAACTCAACTTTGCAAAATATAGAAAAGTTTGCATATATGCAGAAAAAAGTGTAACTTTGCAACCGCTTTCTGAAGAAAAGTATTGAACAAACAAAACAATAAACACAATCAACTAATTAATTTACAATTATGACAAAAGTAGCTATTAACGGCTTTGGCCGTATTGGTCGTCTGGCTTTCCGTCAGATGTTCGAAGCAGAGGGTTACGAAGTAGTTGCTATCAACGACTTGACCAGCCCCAAAATGTTGGCACATCTTCTGAAGTATGACACCGCTCAAGGTGGTTTCGCCGGTAAATTCGGTGAGGGTAAACATACTGTAGAAGCAGGTGAGGACTATATCGTAGTAGATGGTAAGAAAATCACTATCTATGCTATGGCTAATGCTGCTGAGCTGCCTTGGGGTAAACTTGGCGTGGACGTAGTTTTGGAGTGCACCGGTTTCTATACCAGCAAAGAGAAAGCAAGTGCTCACATCGCTGCCGGCGCAAAGAAAGTCGTTATTTCCGCTCCTGCAGGAAACGACCTGCCCACTATCGTTTATAACGTTAACCACAAGACCCTGACTCCTGCTGACACCGTTATCTCTGCTGCCAGCTGCACGACCAACTGCTTGGCTCCTATGGCTGCTGCTCTGAATAACTACGCTGCTATCCAAAGCGGTATTATGTCCACTATTCACGCTTATACCGGTGACCAAATGATTTTGGATGGTCCTCAACGTAAGGGTGATCTTCGTCGTAGCCGTGCAGGTGCCCAAAACATCGTTCCTAACAGCACCGGTGCTGCCAAGGCTATTGGTTTGGTTATCCCCGAACTGAACGGCAAACTGATTGGTAGCGCACAACGCGTTCCTACTATGACAGGTTCTACCACCATTCTTATCGCTGTTGTTAAGGGTAAAGACGTTACCAAAGAGGGTATCAACGCTGCTATGAAAGCTGCTGCTACCGAGAGCTTTGGTTACAACGAGGACGAAATCGTATCGAGCGATGTTATCGGCATGAAGTTCGGTTCGCTCTTCGATGCTACCCAAACCATGGTTAGCAAAATCGACGACGACACCTATCAAGTACAAGTTGTTTCTTGGTACGACAACGAGAACAGTTACACCAGCCAAATGGTTCGCACCATCAAATACTTGGCAGAACTCAAGTAATCGGGAGATTTCGATAACTCGATAAAGAGTAAAAAGCGGCTTTCGGGTCGCTTTTTTTGTTTTTCTATGTAAAAAACTTGCGTATATCATTTATTTTTTGTACTTTTGCACACTCATTTGAAAAAAATGCTATCAAAATGAGCTGTTTTTTGATGTATAATTGATAAATTTGTAAGGTATGAAAAAGATTTACTTATCATTCGTTTTGATGCTATGCGCTATGTGCGCTATGGCTACGCAGTATTACTATCTGACTGCAGTTACTAAAGTAACGGTCGAGGACCAAAGTTATGGTACAACGTATAAATACAAACTGACATTGGAGCAAACTTGCAAGAATACGTCGGAGTACGCCAACAAACCGACAACAACCTATGCAACTACGGCAACGCTGATGTTGGCGCCCACGGAGCATAAGTTGGAAGGTACGTATAAGGTGAGTGACGGTACGCTGAAAAAAGACTTTTCGGACATTACATACAATGGCAATATGCGTCGTCCGAATCCTGATAAGGAGAATACCTTTGTTATCACCAAGGTAGATGACACGCACTATCAGATAGGCGAGGGTGTGCTCAATGTGCAGAATATGTCCGGCAGCAACCAGTATCAGTACAAATACTGCTATGCTGCATCAGAAATCCAAACGCAAGGAATATCCGTTACTCCGTTCACGTTTGAGTACGACCCCGATGCCAAGAACAAGGAGACCTTTGTTGATTATGATATGACGGTAACGGGTGTGCAGGCAACTACGGGGGAGGACGGTTATGGCAACGTGCGCTATTTCCTCAATCTCACCTGCACGGGCAAACGCTTGGACAACAATGTTACCTACGATTACGCCGTTCAACTATGTGTATGTCCCACTGATGGTAAGATTGCCAATAGTTATGCTACGAAAGGTTCTGGTAACCTGTTGATTTCCACCAGCAGTTATGTGACTTGGCTGAAATCCGATGGTAGCTCTAAACAGCGCTATTTGGCAAATGACTCTATTAGCACGTTGACGATTGCCAAGGATGGCGACAAGCAGTATCATTTCAATGCCGGCACGCTGATTTGCCAAGATGTCTCGTTTAGCGTCATGGGGGAGAAACATGTTGACCAAACCCTGTATTACCACTTTAAGGACAATATCGCTTTTGGCTTTGACCCCGATAACAAACAGATTGTGATTCTTCCTAACCAAGTGGATGTAACGGAAGATGGAACAGAAGGTATCAACCTGTTCGTAAAAGGTAATACCCAAGAAGGTGGTATAGCATATACGGTAGCTATTTCTTTAGAAGAGCAAAGCACGCTTGCCGGCACATTTACTACCAACCTCAACGGTCATTTGAGTATTTGGTCTAAAGTTAGTGTCGGTTCCACCGATAGTTATATCGAAAATGGCTCAACGGTGATGATTGTGCAGAATCCCGATGGCACGTATTCCCTCTCTGCCACTTTGATTTGCGAGAATGGCTACACCTATGTTATATCTAATTACACCTTCACGTGTGATGACTTGAATGTAATTACCAAAATAAACCAAGTTCCTGCCGGCAATGGCGTTTGCAATAAGAAAATAGAGAAGGGCATTCTCTATATCCGCGGAGCAAACGGGTGGTATAGTGCCGCGGGAAAATAATAGACCGATGATAAAGAAACATTTTTTAGTCCTTGCTTTATGTGCTGCCATGACTTCGGTTGTGGCTGCACCTGTCCTATTGACGGGCTCGTCTGCTATGGTTGAAGACATCTCTGTGGACAAGCCGAATTATTTTATTACTATTACTGCAGCCACGGCTGACGGCAAACAGTTTAACCTGCTTTTTGATGTATGGCCGGCTTCGGCTTCGGCTTTTGGTACGTTTTCGACTGCGGATAAGTCCTTACTGTACTTCAACAGTGCTGTAGAACGTGCCTCAGACAAGGAGCAGTTCTATTGTGTCGAGTCGAATAATAACCTGCTGACCCTTGCCTACAATGGCGATGGCACCACCACCATCAGTGGCCAATTGGAGGTGGAGAACTACCCTGACGAGGGCACTACCGTCTATCAGGTGAGTGCTTTCTCCTTTGAGTATAGCGAGAAAGATGTGCCGCCTACACCGCCGGAGGACCCCTACCGTTTTGAGCCCGCCAAGGATACTGCTGTTACCTTTGTGGCTGACGTGGTCAATTTCCGTCAGCGGACTGATTATGTGGAGATTACCTTGAATGAGATGGCAGACGAGACCTATCACTGGATTGAGTTGCGCCTTCTGTCCGATACCTTGGATTGGGCTGCCGGCACGTATGCCATCAATAACTCCGGCGAAAAGGGCTCGTTGACCGCCTCACAGGGCTATTTGGGTCCGCAGAACGATGACCCCTGCTATGTGGCTATTCGCTTCGACGATGAGTATTCGTGGGGGCAATATACACCTTATTATTTAATAAGTGGCTCTTTGTCTGTCTCCTATAACGAGAAGGGCGACTCTATCTTTGTGCAGGGACAGGCCACGTCGAAAAACGGTTCGGTCTTCACTGTTATTGCCAATAGTTACAATATGCTCTACCAAAAAGAGGAGGAGCCGCGTGAGCCCGAATATGTAGAACTGGCGATAGATACGGTGATGATAACCTATGTGCCGAATAAATCTGACTCGCTGGCAAATGAGTTCTACTATACCTTCAATTTCTTCGGCTCTCAAGATGCAGACGGTTATCCCAATGTGATAGTAGATGCTATCTTGTCCAAACCGATGGAGATGGTCGAGGGCGAATACTCGTTAAAGGACGGGCTGAGTAATCTCATTCTGTTCCAAAACCAAGCGGACTTTAACACATGGTTCTTTGGGGGTGATTACTATATCTTTACCTCAGCCAACCTCTCTCTAACGCCCGCAGCAGGGACTAAGTGGAACTATTCGATGTTTATAACGGACACCATTGGCAGCGAGTACTGGTTCACCTTTGACCAAGACCCGCATGTCTTGTTGCCCAAAGAGGAAGAGGACGTCGATCCGGCTGAGCAACCTTTCTATGATGAGTTGCATGAGCGTCAGTATGACCTTACGATGGAGTTTGACTCACTCATTTGGGTGGATAACCGCACGCCGGACGACCCCATTATAGATATGTATCTCTTGCAACAGACGCCGGACATAGATGGACTGATTTACTATGTCCAATTGGGCTTCTATTCTCAGGACGAGGTTGTTCCGGCAGGAACGTATCCGTTGTCGTCGGACGAGGAAGCATACAACATCTTCAGTTCGTCTTTGGGCCGTTATGGCAATATCGTTATTCCGTGCTATGCAGCCATTATGGATATGAATGGTTGGGCGCACGCGATATGGTATTTGACAGAGGGAGAAATCACGTTGCAGTACGATGAGAACGGTCAACCCACCTTCTCAGGGGTCTGCACCTCGTATTACGGTTCCACCATACGTTTCTATTATCATGCCGACAAAGAGGATACGGCGTTACCGCATTCTGTTGCTTCGAGCAAGGCACGCAAGTACCTCAAAAACGGTAAGTTGTGGATTGAGCAAGGCCATCGTACTTACGATGTCCTCGGACAAATACGGTAGGTTTTAATACATACCGTATTTTTTCCCGTTGTGCATAATGATTAACCGGCCATCACGAATGTATTTGCCATTCGTGCATGGTGTTTGGTCAGCCGTTTGTTGTGGCTGGTCGGTTGGGTATCTTTTTTCGATTTGTATGCGTGTAGATATGTTGACAGCGTTGCTGTTTACTCTGAAGTAGGCACGCATACCTTTCATCGTGCCGGCTGCACCCCATTTGAGTTGGTTGTTGTCGGCAAGGAACAGCAGGGTGGGGTCTAATTCGGTGATGGTGTACGGTGCCAATATGCCGTGTAACTCCACTTTGTCTTTCGTAACTATTTGAGCGTCAGTCGTTAATTGACTTGTGGGCACGTTAGTAAGTTTTATTTGTTCAATGTTGTCGCTACTCGGTTTCACCAAATAGGGCACACCGGCAACAATGTCGCCCTCTAACGGACTGAATGTAAAGGTGTAATTATTCCCCTCGTTCGTTGTTCCTGCAAACTCATACACTTCAGCACCAGCCCCCAATAGGGTTTCTATCTCTCCTGCCGGAATTGTAACCGGCGAACAGAAAGTGTTGTAGTTGCTGGCAGAAAGAGAACGATTAAGAGTCAATGTCCTCATCGGTAATCCCAATCTTTTTTTAGATGCAATTACAGAAACGCTATCTTCTTCAGAAAAAGAGCAATCATTATAGTAAGTAAAGGTTACACCATTTTGAAAATCATTGCAATAATTTTGGGTGCCTTGAACGGAGTACAACTTACCTGTCAGTTTGTAAGTATAATCACCAGCGTTTGTAATTGAAATTAGAGACCCGTCAATGATATTACGTGTGTAAGTATTTCGCACAACATTGGAGGAGCTGGAAAATTCAGAAGCATGCTTTTCAAATGTACGCAATATCGTTGGGGTTGTTTTTACTAATGATAAATTAAAAGTATAGTCGTAATTGGAACTTCCTCCAATAGCTTCAAAATTAAGTTCAAATTTATTGTCATCCGTAGAAGTAATTGACATATTCGATATACTTTTCATTGTATAGAAACCACCAGAAACGGAACTGGGTTCATTACTATATTCGAGACTTTTACTGAATTCAAATGGGACTATTGGCTTGTTTTGTGTGTTTAAGTATGCATGTTCGTAACAATACTGATAAGCATACCAATTCGTGCCGTCCGTGCTTTTAACATTGAGAGTACCTTCTCCAATAAAATACTTTCCGGATGAGTTTCTACTAATCGTAAACGTAGATTTTTGATTAGGATTGATATATCGAGTGGATGTGTCATATTTAACGTATGTGCTATTTGCAATAATTACACCATCTATGCCCTCCTCTTCTGCGTTAGTGCTATATGTACCTTCAAGCACTTTTGTATCGCGTTGTACAACGACTACAGCCTTAGTTGCATAGGTTGTTGTTGGTCTGGTAGTATATTCTGCTGTGTTTTTAGCATTTTGAGTTATGGTAAATGTGTACTGGTATTTATTATTAACTTTTGCCTCTTCAACGGCAACCGCTGTTGGACCACACTTATATTCATACGTGGTCGCCCACACAGTCATTTGTGCGGACACAACAAAAAGAGCAAAAAATGCTAAAATGTACATCTTTTTCATACCTTCTCCTTTCTTTTAAAATAGATAATTCTTATCTAACATACTAAAAATCCGTACAAATGTACAACAAAAATTTGATATACGCAAATAATTTGGGTATAAAAAAAGATTTTGATTTAAAATAGCTGTTTTTTGTATTGCCGTGGTGTGTTTGCATACAAAAGGCAATATAAAAAACAGATATATAAGGCAACGCCTTGTACCCAAATTATTTGTGTATATCCAGCAAGACGCGACTGTATTTTCGGGGGAGCCAACATAGTTGGCGGCAGCTTGCCGAATGTACAACAAAAATTTGATATACGCAAATTTTAAGAGCAAAAAATAAGATTTTATCTTATTATTGTTTATTTTGTGATACGTCCCCTACCCCACCAAACCCCCCCCCCCCCCCTCCGCCCCCCCCCCCGCCTCCCCCGACCCTCTCTCCCCCGCTCACCGACCTCCCACACC
>JAKSNJ010000010.1 GCA_024399965.1 Paludibacteraceae bacterium | reverse complement strand
AAAAGTTTGGTAGACTTTCGATATTCCAAAACAAGCGTCAATAAACGCCTTTTTATTATGTCTGAACCCCACCCCGAACAAAGACATAATCCCCTCCAGCGTGAAATTCGGTTGCAAAGTTACAAAGAAAAATTGATATATGCAAATATTTTTACATTTTGCATAAAAAATCGCCTATCTATTCGATGTAGATAGACGATTACTTTCTTTTCATTATCCCTTTGCAGGGTCATCGTGGAACTATTGTCTGCTTTAACAAATCATTCTTCAATCATTGGGCGTTGTTCTAGTTCGCGACGAATCTCTTCTTCGCTGGGGAGATAAGGCAGATACTTGCTAGCAAAAATCTGACGAGAATCTTCCAAAACAGAATACTTAACTACCGTTTCATCCTTCTCAGCACACATCAAAATTCCAATTGTGGGATTATCCCCCTCTCCTCGTTTCAAGTCATCAAACATACGAATATACATATCCATCTGCCCAACATCTTGATGAGTTAGTTTATCAGCTTTAAGGTCAACCAAAACAAAGCACTTGAGGATATAATTATAAAAAACGAGGTCAATATAAAACTCACTCGTCTCTGTAGCAATACGATATTGCCGTTTCACAAAAGAAAAGCCCTTGCCCAACTCCAACAAAAACTGTTGCATATTGTCCATAAGCGCATCTTCCAAAGGCTTCTCACGATGCTCCGGATACGGAGGCAAACCCACAAATTCGAGCACATACGGATCCTTTATGAATGACCGTGTATCAATAGTCGTTGTAGATTGGCTACACGCGTGTAGCATTTTCGTTTCCCCCGTTTCTAATTGTCGCTGATAATAGAACGAATGGATATTGCGCTCCAATTGACGAACCGTCCATTGCTGCTCTGCCGCCTCACGCAAATACCACTCCCGAGCAGATGGGTCATCTACTCTCATAATCAGACGATTATGGCTCCATGGCAATTGGCTACACAATGTGTACCCTTTTTCATCAGGATATGTTTTATAGAACTTCCGCATGTTTTTCAAATTGGCATACGAGAAACCTTCGCCAAACTCCGATGTGAGTTCATGGGATAAACGTTTCACTATCTGTTCACCATACGTGGCACGTTCTGCCCCCTGTTGCTCTTCTTGCACGATGCGTTTACCTATCAACCAATACGAAAAAACCATCGTACTATTCACTGCACGCACAGATAATCGGCGTGCTTCTTCTAATATAGAACGTACATCGTGGACAATATCTGCCGTAGTGTGCAGATTTGCAAGGGTCTGTATTTTCATTTCTTTCATATTGTTTTCCATATTCTAAGAATATGCGTTGCAAAATTACAAAGAAAAACTGATATACGCAAATAAAAAACAAAAAAATATGCGCAAATGCTTGCACATATCAAAAAAACGATACAACTACGCATTCGTGGGGCAAAAATAAAGGTTGGCACAAAACCAACCTTTATTTCATTTTTTTGCGTCTATTGCTGTAATACGAATGCTGCAATACAGATATTACTTTTTCTTCTTTTCGGATTTGTCTTTGCCACCGAAGAGGGAGAAATGGACATAGCGTTTGGGATTGGATTTGAGGTCCGTTACCAAATTATCAACAGAAACAACAGTCGAGTCGATATGCTGGTATAAATTGCTGTCATTCAGGAGCAAACCAAGCGTGCCCTGACGGGTGGTCAAAATAGTTTGAACACTATCCACTACCCCATTTACATTGGCAATGGTGGCTTGCAAATTTGCCTCCTTTACATCACGAATAACCAGTTTGGCATCCGTAATCATCGTATCCGCATTTTGAATAATGCCGGGCAGTTGGGTGCCTGTCACCTTTTTAATATCACGCGCGCTCGCGGAAAGGTCATTAGAGATACGCTCCACATTAGCCAAAGTCTGCGCCAATGCTTGGTCATCAATTTGCGTGTTGACTTTCACAATGAGCGAATCAAGATTTTCGATGGCATTGTCCAATTTAGCCATAAAGCCCTCTTGTAACGTTTCCAGCAGTCCGGTAACTACCGAAGCCGGCAGCGTGTCCCCCTCGGCATAGATATGTTTACCCTCTACAGAACCGACAGGAACGACCACCTCAATCGCCTTGCCACCTAATAAACCGTCATCAAACAGGCGCATTTCGGCCGGCTCGGTGAGTTGGATATTCTTGTCCAAGGAAATGGTAATCGTAAACGCCTTTTCTTGGGTGTAGTCGTAGGCGATTTTGTCCACCTGCCCCACCTTATAACCACGTACATAGACGGGCGCTTGCTCGGTCAGACCGCTGATGTTGTCAAACACACCGACATAATGTTTTACCGGCGAAAATATATCTACTCCCTTTAAGAAGTTTAGACCAAAATAAACTAAAAAGCCACACACGATGACCAACAAGGCCACTTTAATTTCTCTTTTGTATTTCATAATGATGCGATTTGTTCGATGTTTCGATGACTCGATATTTCGAGGGTTAGTTATTTACTTGAGTTACGAAGCAGTCCGGGAATTTGCTTTGTAATTGCTCTTTTAGAGCAACTGCCTCCTCTTTGGTGGCACAATTGCCGGTCATATACTTGTAAATACCGTTCTTCTGAACGTAGGTGTATTCGGTCAGTCCCTTGAAGTTGTGGTCCCCTTTGGGCAAAACGGTTTTGGACACAAAAATCTGCACTCGCCATGTTGTTTTCGGGGTCGTTTCAAGAGGGGCTTGAGGGGTGGTATTTGAGGTGGGGTCCGGGGTGACGGTTGGAGTGTTGGGAGTAGTGCCGGTTTGGGTGGATTCGGGGGTGGAATTAGTTTCGGGGACATCATCGGCAATGACGGTGCCGGGCTTGTAGTAGTTGCAGAATGCATGGAAAAGGGCGTTGGTTATTTCACGCTTTCCCTGATCCGAACCGAGGTACTTTTCCTCGTCAGCATTGCTGATAAATCCCATTTCGACCAAAACACTGGGGCACGCGGACTTGAGCAATACCCAAAAAGCCGCCTGACGTACGCCACGATCCTCCCGATGGAGGGTGTTGGTGAACTCATTTTGCACCAAAGACGCAAACTGCAAACTGCGGTCCATATATTGGTTTTGCATGAGTTCAAACATGATATAGGACTCCACGCTGTTGGGGTCAAAACCCTGATAAGTGGTCTTGTAGTCGGACTCCATCTTGATGACGGAGTTCTCACGCATGGCGACATCGAGGTTTTGGTCCATTTTGTCGGTACCTAATATAAACACCTCCGTGCCTTGTGCGCTCCGGCTCTCGGCCGCGTTGGTATGCACGCAGATGAATAAATTGGCATTGTGTTTATTGACAAAATCTGCCCTTTCCTGCAGGGGTAGAAACACGTCCGTAGAACGTGTCAGCAGGACATTGACTTCAGGAAATTGGGTACGAATTTTTGACGCCAAACGAAGCGAGATGTCCAAGTTTAAGTTCTTCTCTAACAATCCCTTACGTCCAACGGCTCCGGCATCTTTTCCACCGTGTCCGGCGTCAATAACGACCGTGAACGGCTCTGCCCAACACGAGAGGGATATCAACAATACAAACAAACCTAACCACTTTTTTGCCATAATACACTATTTTGACCACAAAGGTACAAATAATATGCCGAATATACAAGGGGTACAACTTATTCCGATAAAAAAGCATTTTTTATTTGCATAATTCAAAAAAAAACTGTAACTTTGCGCGATATTTGCATACTTTGTATGAAAACGAGCGTATTCACAGACATCGAGGAACAACAAATCCAAGCCGCTTTCCAGCAGTTATTGGACGACTATGCATCTTCCCACCATCGTCAGAAAGTGGAAATCATTACCCGTGCCTTTGAATTTGCCAACCAAGCCCACAAAGGTGTACGCCGATTGAGCGGTGAGCCGTATATTATGCACCCACTGGCTGTGGCACGCATCGTGGTAAAGGAAATAGGCCTCGGCAGTACAAGCATTTGCGCCGCCCTACTGCACGACGTGGTGGAAGATACCGAATATACGGTACAGGATATTGAGCAGCATTTCGGCGCCAAAATAGCCCAAATAGTAGATGGACTGACCAAGATTTCCGGCGGTGTGTTTGCTGACCAAGCAGAGAAACAAGCCGAGAACTTCCGCAAACTGCTGCTGACTATGTCAGACGATATTCGCGTGGTGCTGATTAAGTTGGCCGACCGCCTGCACAACATGCGCACGCTGGAAGCACAGCCCCGTGAAAAGCAACGCAAAATAGCCGGCGAGACACAATATATCTATGCCCCGTTGGCACACCGTTTGGGCTTCTTCCCCATCAAATCGGAACTGGAGAACCTGAGTTTCCGCTATGAGCACCCGGATTTATACCAACAAATATCCGACCGCCTTGCCGCCTGCAAGGACGCTCAGTTGGAGAACTTTGAGGAGTTTGCACGTCCTATTCGGGAAAAACTTGAGGGCATGGGATACCAATTCACCATATCCGCCCGTATCAAGTCGGTTTATTCCATCTTCAAGAAGATGCAACGCAAGAACGTGTCCTTTGAAGACGTATATGACCTGCTGGCCGTGCGAATCGTCTTCACGCCCAACGAGGCCATGTCCGAGAAAGACCAATGTTGGATACTATATGCCGCTATCACGGAGATTTATCATCCCCACCCCGAACGCATACGTGACTGGATTTCCATGCCTAAAGCCAACGGATACGAGGCCCTGCACGTGACGGTGATGGCTCCTAACGGCCGTTGGGTAGAGGTGCAGATACGTTCCAACCGAATGCACGAAATAGCCGAACACGGTTTGGCAGCCCACTGGAAATACAAAGGCGATATATCCGGCGAGGACAGCGAATTGGACCATTGGTTACAAGAGGTAAAAGACGTGCTGGAGAACCCCGACCCCGATGCTATGGCGTTCCTTGACAACTTCAAACTGAGTTTGTTCGCCCACGAGGTGTTTGTCTTTACCCCCACCGGCGAAATCAAGACCATGCCTCAACACGCCTCTGTACTGGACTTTGCCTATATGCTGCATACCCAACTGGGCGAACATTGTATAGGCGCCAAAGTCAATCACCAATTACAGCCGATTTCGTATCGGTTTAAGTCAGGCGACCAAGTGGAAATACTGACATCGGCAACCGCCTCCCCCGTTCCGGAGTGGCTGAATATGGTGGAAACAGCCAAAGCCCAAGACGCTATCCGCAAGTACCTGAAACGCCAATCCAATCCTCAAACACCCACCAATATAGCCCCTTACACCTTCGTGGTGAAGATGCGTGGCATGGACCGATTCGGTATGCTGGTACAAATCATTGAAACCATATCCGAAAAGATGCACCTGAACATGACAGACCTGCATATTCAGACCAAAGAAGGACTGTTTGACTGTCAAGTGGAGGTGCTGATATACAACGAAGGCACCGCAGAAAAACTATGCTCAGCCCTTCGCGCCATTCAAGGACTGACTAACGTAGAACGAGTACAACAAAATATACAATAATTCACTTAAAAAATCAAGCACAATGAAGAAGATTTTTTCAGTACTGGCAGGTATGCTGATGGCAACCGCCATGATGGCCCAAGAGCCGGTCATCACATTTGAAAAGACGACTCATGACTTCGGAAAAATCAACGAAGCAGATGGGCGTGTAACAACCGTATTTAAATTCAAAAACGAAGGTATGACCCCTCTCGTACTGAGCAACGTACGTGCGAGCTGCGGTTGCACCACCCCCAAATGGACTCGCGAGCCCATCGAACCGGGTGCAACGGGTGAAATAACCGTAACCTATAATCCGAACGGCCGTCCGGGCAAATTCTCCAAAACAATCACCGTAACCTCCAATGCCAAAGAGCCCACAATGCGTCTGTACATCAAAGGTGAGGTCATTCCAAAGCCCGCTCAACCCGTTAACCAATACCCCGTGAAGATTAGCGACCTGAGTTTGAAGACCAAAAACATCAGCATAGGCGATATCAACAAAGGCGAGTCCAAGACCGTGACTATCGAATATGCCAACCAAACACAAAACAAACTGACGGTGGAGGCCTCGCAACTGCCTTTCGTAAGCACGATTGCTACCCTGCCCGAGATGAATCCTCAACAAAGTGGTCAATTCTCCGTGAGATTTGACGCTGCTGCCTGCCAACAATATGGCCCCGTTCGCGAGATGATTTATCTGAAAGTCAACGGCAAGACCGAGAACAACGATGCATACGCTCTCATTTTGACTGCCAATGTGAAAGAGGACTTCTCGAAAATGACCGCGGAGGAACTGTTGAATGCTCCTATCGCATCGATTGCCAAGGAAATCAACTTAGGCACATTGCCCGCAGGCAAAACCAAAGTATCTAAACTGCTGCCTATCACAAATGCCGGCGTTAATCCGCTGTATATCAGACGCATTATGGCTGCTAACGATATGAGTTTCCCACAGCAAATTAAGACCGGTCTTAAGGGCAAAAAAGCCATCAGGTTCAGCATCAATACCACTCAAATGGCTTCGAGCACCTACAAACGCTCGATTACCGTTATCACCAACGACCCCAAGAACCCCATTCAAACCGTCAATTTGACTTGGACCGTTCAATAATATGGAGCATCCTGAAAACAGCAAGGAATACAAAGGACTAACCGTCAACGAGGGCGTAGAGAATTTACCGCAAGTGAATCCCTACGCCACTTTCCGACGTAAAAAACACGTTCTAAGTGCCCAAGAATACTTTGATGGCATCCGAAAAGGCGATATCACGCTATTGAGCCAAGCCGTCACGCTGGTGGAAAGTAATCTGCCTTCCGACCAAGCGGTTGCCCAACAAGTGATAGAGATGTGCCTACCCTATGCCGGTCAATCGGTGCGCGTAGGCATAACAGGTGTCCCCGGCGCCGGTAAATCGACCTTTATTGAGGCATTGGGAACAGAATTGTGCCATCAAGGCAAGCACTTGGCCGTGCTGGCCATTGACCCGTCAAGCGAGCGTTCCAAGGGCTCTATCTTGGGCGACAAGACACGCATGAACGAACTTTCCGTACAGGCGAATGCGTTCATACGTCCCAGCCCATCGGCAGGTTCATTAGGCGGCGTTGCCCGTAAGACCCGTGAAACGGTGGTGTTATGTGAGGCAGCCGGATTCGACACTATCTTAATCGAGACGGTGGGTGTGGGACAATCGGAGACCGCTGCACACTCGATGGTGGACTTTTTCCTGCTGTTGCAAGTAACGGGTACCGGCGACGAACTGCAAGGCATCAAACGCGGTATAATGGAAATGGCAGACGGCATAGCTATCAATAAATGCGACGGAAACAACGTGGAGCGCGCCCAAGCCGCCCGCGTCAGTTTCAAAAACGCATTAGCCCTATTCCCTCCCACCGAATCCGGTTGGAAACCGTATGCCGAGACTTGTTCAGCCGTAGAAAAGAACGGAATCCTTGAGGTATGGCAGATGATAGAAAAATATATCCAATTTACACGGGAGAACGGGTACTTTGCCCACAAACGCACCCAACAGGCCAAATACTGGATGTATGAAACCATCAACTCGTCCCTACTCAACGGCTTTTATCAAAATCCGGAGATGGAAGCCCTGACCGAACTAATGGAAAAGAAAGTATTAAATAACGAAATAAGCAGTTTTGTGGCTGCATCCGAATTACTAAATGCCTACCACCAACACCAATAAATCGACCCGCAAATCGACCACTAAACCTATCAAGGTCGGTCCGAATGACATGGGTAAAATGCCCCCACAGGCCCTCGAACTGGAGGAATCCGTGTTGGGCGCACTCATGATAGAGAAAGATGCGTTTGTGTCCGTCTCGGATATATTGCGCACAGATGTGTTTTACAAGGAGCAACATCAGCGTATCTTTGAGGCCATCTTGGCGTTGGCTGCCAAAGAGCAACCTATTGATATTCTGTCCGTAACAGAAAAACTGAAGTCCTTAGGCACGCTGGAAGAAGCCGGCGGAGTAACCTATCTGAGCGAGCTGACAAGGCGTGTGGCTTCGGCTGCACACTTGCGTTACCATGCCCAAATCATTCTGCAAAAGGCCACTGCCCGCGAACTAATCCGCATGGCGGCAGAGATAGAAGAGATGGGTTATGACGAGACACAAGATGTAGAGGAGTTGATGGGCAAGGCCGAAAGCGATATTTTTACGATTTCGCAACGTAATCAGAAACGCGATGTAACACAGATAGACCCTGTCATTACGGAGGCCTTTGAGCGCATGAAAAAAGCAGCCCAAAACGAAGGCAACATATCCGGCATACCAAGCGGTTTTACCGAACTGGACAAGATTACTTCGGGCTGGCAGAAATCCGATTTGGTGATTATTGCAGCCCGTCCTGCTATGGGTAAGACGGCATTTGTGCTGTCTATGGCAAAAAACATCGCCGTGAACTACAAAAAGCCGGTAGCCATGTTCTCGCTGGAAATGTCCAACGTACAACTGGTTAACCGTTTGATTATGAACGTATGCGAAATAGAAGGCGATAAGATTAAGAACGGTAAGATGTCGCGAGCAGAGTGGAATAAATTGGAGCACAAGGTTCGCGACTTGCAGGGTGCCCCCATTTATGTAGATGACACCCCTGCCCTATCGGTATTTGAGTTACGCAGCAAAGCCCGCAAGTTGGTGCGTGAACACCACGTTGAGTTAATCATAATCGACTACCTGCAACTGATGAACGCACAAGGTATGAACTTCGGTTCGCGTGAACAGGAGGTAAGTATCATATCCCGTAACCTGAAGGCGCTGGCAAAAGAATTGGATATTCCTATTATCGCCCTGTCCCAACTGAACCGTGGTGTGGAAGCACGTACCGGCGTGGAAGGTAAGAAACCGCAATTAAGCGACTTGCGTGAGTCAGGTGCCATTGAACAAGATGCCGATATGGTATGCTTTATTCACAGACCGGAATACTACCATCTATACACCGATGAGAAAGACGGTAAAGACCTACGCGGTTTGGGTCAAATTATCGTGGCTAAGCACCGTAATGGTGCCGTGGCCGATATTTGGCTACGTTTCCGCAGCAAATATGCCAAATTCCAAAATGAGAATGACGCTTTTGATGAGGAGGAAATGCTGCCACCATTGCCGGCTGCCGGTGAAGTGACCTTTAAATCGGCTATTGACGGTTCGTACAATGCTTCTGAAAATGTAACGGAGGTACCATTCTAACAAGTACAAAGAGAACTAATATAAAACAATATATGCAACGTACAATAATTATAGACGCCCTCAAGAGTACCGCATTTGATGAACCTATCAATGTGCGCGGTTGGGTGAGAAGTCGAAGAGGTAATAAACAAATCAGTTTTATTGCCCTGAACGATGGTTCTACCATCAAAAATATCCAAATCGTAGTTGATTTGACCAAGTTTACAGAGGAGCAACTTAAGCCCGTAACGACCGGTTCCTGTATCTCGGCTACGGGTATTTTAGTGCCCAGTCAGGGAGCAGGTCAGTCGGTGGAGATTCAACTGACCGAGTTGGAAGTATATGGTACCGCCGACCCGGACCAATATCCCTTGCAAAAGAAGGGTTTAAGCATGGAATACTTGCGCACGATTGCGCACCTGCGCCCGCGTACTAATACATTTGGTGCTGTCTTCCGTATTCGTCACAACATGGCAATGGCTATTCACAGTTATTTCCATCAGCACGGCTATTTTTACTTCCACACACCCCTGATTACTGCCAGCGATTGCGAGGGTGCCGGTCAGATGTTCCAAGTTACCACAAAGAATTTGTATAATCTTAAAAAAGACGCGAATGGCAAAATTGATTATTCCGATGACTTCTTCGGCAAACAAACCAGTTTAACCGTAAGTGGTCAGCTGGAGGGAGAGTTGGCTGCCATGGCATTGGGTAAAATCTATACCTTTGGTCCTACTTTCCGCGCAGAGAACAGTAACACGCCTCGCCACTTGGCAGAGTTTTGGATGATTGAGCCGGAGGTGGCTTTCATTCAGAAAGACGAGTTGATGGACTTGGAGGAAGATTTTATCAAATACTGTGTTCGTTGGGCGTTAGACAACTGTATGGACGACTTGGAATTCCTCAACCAATATGTAGATAAAGGACTAATCGAACGTCTCAAATCGGTAGTGGATACGGAATTTGTGCGCCTGCCCTATACGGAAGGTATCGAGATTTTGCAAGAAGCGATTAAGAACGGACATAAATTTGAGTTCCCGTGCAACTGGGGCGATGATCTCGCATCCGAGCACGAACGTTTCCTCGTAGAGGAACATTTCAGAAAACCGGTCATCATGACCGACTATCCGAAAGAGATTAAGGCGTTCTATATGAAGATTAACGAGGACGACAAGACCGTGCAGGGCACCGATGTCCTCTTCCCACAGATTGGAGAGATTATCGGCGGTTCGGTGCGTGAGGAATCGTTGACCAAACTGAATGCGGAGATTGAGCGCCGTAATATTCCGATGAAGGATATGTGGTGGTATTTGGACACTCGTCGCTTCGGTGCAGCTCCTCACGCCGGTTTCGGACTTGGTTTTGAACGGCTGATGCTGTTTGTAACCGGTATGCAGAACATACGCGACGTGATTCCTTTCCCACGTACGCCTAAAACAGCAGAATTTTAATCAACAAACAATATAATGAAAAAACTATTGACATCCTTCTTCGTCTTATTCCTTGCAATAAGTCTATCAGCTCAAACTGAGACTGCTCCACTGCAAGTAGGAGACACGGTTATCGTTAAGCAAGATGCCAAGCGGTATTTAACAGGAGAACGTATTTCTTCTTGGGTCTATACTGTTAAGCACACAATTCGCCAAATAGGTACAGCCAAATGGCAGGATGGTATTTTGCTTCGTGGCATTCGTTCTTGGTTGGCTCCGTCCGATGTTGAGCTTGTGGGCAATACACCGACACCTCCGATGCCAGTTGCTCCTCAACAACAGGAGAAATTGGACACGCCGGTGGCAGAAACTGAAACACAACCTGTTGTAGAACAGCAATCGGAACAACCCACAACAACACCTTCTGCTCCGTCCGCTCCGTCTGCAGGACCGATACGATTATATGGTCGATTGGTTGCTCAAGGTTCCAGTACCAACATAGCAGGTGCAACCATCACCCTTGCTAATCAAAATCTCAGTACGACGACCAATCAAAATGGTGAGTTTTCCCTACTCTATTTGGAACCCGGCGATGAGGAATTAATTATTGAAGCAGATGGTTATAATGCAGATATTCAGCTAATTCAGATTTTAGCAAATAAGGACACGGATTTAGGTTCCCTTTATTTACAGCCGAATTTAGCCAATGAGGCCAAGAACGAGGTCTTGCTCAACCTATTGGACCAAGATTTGAACGACGATGAAGGTCGTACACAAGAACAAGCTTCTTCTGCCTCGTCGGACCAAGATGTGTTCAACTCGATGTCCTCATGGTCATGGTCCACAGCCCGTTACCGCCAACGCGGTTATGGTAACGCCTACGAGCAGAACTATATTGAGGGTCTTCCCTTCAATTCGTCAGAACGTGGACAATTCAATTTTTCTGCGATGGGCGGACTGAACGACGCCAGCCGTTACAAAGAGACCGTCAATCCGTTGGAAGCAACCAACTTTGCCTTTGGTGGCATCGGTAAATCTACCAACTACCTAATGGCTGCATCTAACTATGCGCAGGGCTTTAAGGTATCGGCTGCAGGAACCAACCGTAATTATAAGGCAGCTGCACGTATCAGTTATAGTTCCGGTCCTTTGACCAACGGTTGGACGTTTATGGGTCAATTAGCGTTCCGCTTCTCCCCTTATATTGATAAGAAAGGTCAAATAGGTGAAGGTATCAACTACTATTCGTTGGGTTACTTCTTCTCGGCCGAGAAAAAGTGGGGAGACCAACATCGCTTGTCGATTATTACCTTTGGTGCCCCCACGATGCGTGGTCAATCGGCTGCCGTAACGCAGGAGACCTATGATTTGACCAACCAATATAATAAAAACCAATGGGGCTGGAGCAACTACAATCCCTATTGGGGCTACCAAGATGGCAAGGTACGCAATTCGCGTGTTGTTAAGTCCTATGACCCAACGGCTATCTTGTCGTACGACTTTAATATCGATACAGAGCGCAAACTGCACGTTGCAGCAGGTTATCACTATTCGATGTACTCCAATTCGGCTATATCGTTCTACAACGCTCCTGACCCGCGTCCCGACTACTACCGCAATATGCCGTCTATGATGTTTGATGGTCAGTTGAATGACAAGGGTGAGTTCATTATCGTTGACCACATGAACGATAACCCGTTGGGGGTACTCAATCTTGAAAAAAACGGAGATTACACAATGGTATCTCCTGCCATCTATAATGGTACAATTATCGGGCACTCTGTGGACTACAACGCCTACAAAACGATGACTGACCTGTGGACTTCGCGTGACAACAAGACCACCCAAATCGACTGGGAGGCCCTATATTCCGCCAACTATCTGCAGAACACCTTAAATCCGCTGGGATCAGCGCGTTATATGGTGGAGCGCCGTCATAACGACATACAGGAGGGAATGGCAGTCGTTAATTATAGTGACACCCATTTTGACCATTTGAAAGTAACGGCAGGTTTGGAGATGAAACAAGCACAGGGTCTGCACTTTAAGACGATGGACGACTTGTTGGGCGGTAATCAATGGCTAGATGTAGATGCTTTCTCTGAGCGTGATATTCGTGAGTTGGCAACCAACATCGGTATGACCCAATCCCAGATTGAATATGTAAAGCAGAATGACCTGCGCTATTGGAATGCCAATAACTATAATCCTCGTGCCATTCAGACAGGCGACCGCTTTGGTTATGACTATCGCATCAACATGACCACTGCCAAACTTTGGGCACAAAACGAATGGAATTGGCAGAACTTGGATTTGTACTATGGTCTGCAACTGACTTATACCAATATGCAACGCACCACCAATATGATTAATGGTCGTGCCGTTTATTTGGCAGCCGTTACAGCCAATACAGACCCACAGGCAGCCCAACTCTACTTGGGTGAGAGCAACGACTACTTTAAGATTCAGCAAGGTCAATGCCCTGAGCGCTTGTTGGGCAACTGGCACCACTTCGTTGACCCAAGTTTTAAGGCAGGACTGAATTATAAAATAAACGGACGTAATCGCTTGCACTTCAATGCTTTGGCAGAGACTCGCGCTCCTCTTGCGCGCGATGCCTATATTTCTCCGCGTGTGCATGACCGTGCTATTGAAGGTATTTATGTACACGACCATGCTACCAACCTAAAGGACTATTATGCTGCGTCCGAAAAGATTGTTGGTGGAGACTTGAGTTATGAGTTTAACTACCCCATCATTCGCGGTCGCGTTACGGCTTATTACACCCGTTTCTGGAACGGTAGCGAGTTAAATGGTTACTATGACGACGAGGCACGTACCTTTGTCAATCAGGCCATTACGAACATCAATCGCCGTCATGCCGGTGTGGAAGCAGCGTTTGCAGTTAAGATGGGCACGTATTTCACCTTGACGGCTGCTACCTCGGTTAGTGACCAACGCTATATGTCTAATGCCTACAGCGTAACTTCTGCCGAGAACGGTATGGCACTAGATACTAAGTTGGATAAGAAACTTAACAAGGATGTTGAACTGTACGAACTGCGCGACTCTGTGCTGATGAAAGGTCTTCGCGTGAGCAATGGCCCTCAACTCAATGCCAGTTTGAAGTTGTCTTTCTTCCACCCCAAGATGTGGTTTGCGGATATTACGCTCAGTTACTTTGATTGGAACTATCTTAGCGTCGCTCCTTCGCGCCGTATGAAAGGCCTTTTCACCGACACCCGTGCTGACGGAACGACTTGCAATGGCAGTTTCTGTAAAATTTACCCCAACCACGACGGACCGGCTATAAATGTGGTCATCGAGAATGCAGATGGTACATACACGTTGGAGCAACCGTATAACTACCTCGTTGACCAAGAATCTTTAGTGGACAAGAACCCGTGGAATCGTTTTATCTTGGATATGAGTTTGGGTAAATTGATTTATCTGCCTAATCGTCAGTCTCTTTCGATTAACTTGTCTGTAACCAACCTGACCAATAATGTCCACTTCAAGACAGGCGGTTACCAGCAGGCGCGTCTCCCCCGCTCTACCAGACAGGGTGTGGACAAACGCGAGAACTCAACCATCAATTCCAATATATGGAAGTTCCCGTCTAAATACTACTATGCGTGGGGAACTAATTTTTATATGACTATTACGTATAAATTCTAAGGATTATGAAACGAATCACCCTATTTTTCGTAATTGCACTTGTGTCGGTAGTTACTCTATTGTCTTCCTGCAAGAACACGGTTCCTGATTATGAGGACATGATTTACGCAGAAGACGAGGCCACTATTGCCCAACTGACTGCCGACGGTGATGTATATAACTTAAACGATTTTATGGACCGCTTTATGACGGAGGAAGGTAATTACCTAAGTGATACCACCCTCTATCGTACGCGTGCCACAGACAGTGCCATCGATGGTAAGTACCTCTTTTCGATGGATACTATTCCTGCAGACGGGCGTGGTATTTATATTATGGGACGCGTTACTACGGACGACTATGGAGGCAATTTCTATAAGACGTTGGTTATTCAGCAAATCGTTGATAACGAGCAGCAAGCGTTACGTATATCTGTTGATGCAGGTTCTGTTTCCGGTCTTTATCCGCGTGGTCAGATGTTGCTGATTCGCTGCAATGGATTGGCGATTGGCCGTTATGCTAACCAACCGCAGTTGTGTGTGCCGTCTTACAACAATAATGTCTTTGCCGACAAGGCCAACCAGAAAGTGGGTTGGGCTCCCGGACGTATTCCGTTGCCTCGTTTCAAGGAGGCCACCAAGTACCTTGGCAAACCGGACGAGAAAAAATTGGTTTATGACACACGCACCATCGCCGACATCACCCAATCCAGTGACCTTGTGGCAGCACGCAAGGAAGACGGCAAACTGATTCGTATTGAGAATATTCATTATTCGGGGCAGTGTTTAGCCGAAGATAAGTCGCTTACGTACTGCACCACAGGCAATCCGACTACGGACAAGACAGCCAATGTCTTTGCGCCTACTACTGGCAATGTGGGCTATCCTCAGTCGCGTGTTATCTTTGATGCAGAGAATACGCATTATATTTGCGTATCAATGTCCGAATATGCCAAGCAAGCCAATTTCTACATCCCGGGTGCTACCAGTGCGGAGGAGGCAGATGTGTTCTTCTATGACTCTTTGGCGGTGACGGACCTGTCTAAGCCCTATCTGCTGGCCAATCTGCCGAATAAGCCCAATTGCGTCATTCCTGTAGATTCCCGTAAGGAATATGAGGGCTGGCAGATGGACGATGTAATCTATACATCTGCTGACAAATCGACCGGTTACATCTATGATGGCGCTTCGTGGTCCACGGCATTGGGTGTACTCCACTGCTCCGAGTATGCGGGGTCGGTGAAGGGTATCTTGAGTTACTATATGGATAATGCCGCTTATGAACCGGAGTCCAGCAACTGGGCTGTCTCTATTTGCGACCTTTCCGATTTGGATTTATACAAAAATGGTGTTAAATGGACGCCACTGGAATATACCCCTAATTAATTTGTGAACATTATGAAGAAGATTCTTTTTTTGATACTTGGTAGTGTCGTATTATGCACATCATGTGACCGTGAGAAAGAAGTCAATCCCAATGACCCAAAGGCCATTATGGGTATATGGAAATTGGTAACATTAGATGGACAAGATGTCCTTACGGATAATCGTATCGTCTATACGTTTGGTTCCCTCAATCAGGGTACAGAAACCCTATCTAAGGACTTAGGAGGTATAGGTGAAAAGAGTTGGTATATGCAGCAAGCGCTCAAATATACCTACAATGGCAATGCCCTGCACACCACGTGGATTAAGTCCTCGGTGGTGATGGAGTGGATGGCATCTGTTGACGAATTGCACGATGACTATTTCATCACCTCCCCTTCGCGCACGTTCCTTAATACCACACCTTACGAGGACATACCTGTTGCTAAGTGGCAGCGCGTGTCACAGGACTTTAGTCAGGATATCATCGGTCTGTGGGAAGGTACCTCGTGTGAGGGTATCACCTATGGTGACCACCATCACCGTTGGCTATATACTCCCAGTGGTCAGTATTTCTACTATAGTCAAGATTCACTTGACGGCAAATGGACCGGCAAATGGGTGATTAGTGAGAACTCGCTCAACGAATACGATGTAGATGGCGATTACTTGGCTTGCCGATGGAAACAAACCGCCGATGCCAAAGAGGACCGCGAGTTCTGGGATATGACTATCAAGGATAAGAATATGTCTTGGAGTGCCTTGCGTATGGATGGTAATGGTCAGTTGTTTAATGCCTCGTTTACTATGCGTCGTGTATCTCCATCGCAGTCAGAGGTTAGCACCTATCTGCCCGGTAAATGGGTGGCTTATATGATTGATGGCGAGCCATTGCCGACTAACGAAAAGTCTGTCCACACCTTCGATGGCAATGGTGCTGTTTTCTACACTATCTCTGATACGGTCAAGGATATGTCCGAGTGGCACAACCAACTTAGGTTAAATTACTCCGTTGATGGTGACTATCTTGTCGAAAAGGGCATTGATGCCAAGGGTAATATCGTACAATGGCGCTCCAGCATAGCCGAGTTGAGCAATTCGGAAATGCTTTTCTACGCCTTCTCTTCCATGCGTGATACGGAGGGTAGTGATAAACCGTATCGTGAAATCCGGCTCCAAAAAATCAATGCGGATTACCGTCAAATGATTTTGTGTGGCAAGGACAGCATTTGGAAAGGTATTGACGGTGAAGGTAAATATGGTGACTACCACCACCTTTGGGAATATCAAGATGCTGACGAGACCGGCACATGTCGCTATATTTACTACTCCAATGTGGAGGGTAAGTGGCAAAACGACGATGCCGAGCCCGGTAAGTATATGGTAGATGGCAACTGGCTGGCTACCGGTTGGAAAGAGCAGACAGGTGAATATAACTACGAGTGGTGGGACATCGAGATTGAGGGTGACACCATGAAGTGGTCCGGTATTCGTGAAAACGAATTAAATACCTTCACGCTGGTTAAAGTGCCCAAATCTACTGTTGGTCCTTTTAGAGAATAATGAATAACATCTGTTGGCTGGATATTCTCTTGCTCCTTCCCCTACTCTACGGGCTTATACGAGGCCTTATGAGGGGGTTGATAACGGAGTTGAATACGGTACTGGCACTCCTGTTTGGTGTGGCTGGTGCTAAGTTGTGGGGTGCTGCGTTTGCCACGTGGCTCCATCTGCAAGCGTCTTGGCCAACGGAGGTGTGCAATGTGATAGCATACGTTTTGCTGTTCTTGGCCATTGCCGTTGCACTCCATTTTATCGGTACCTTACTGCAAAAACTCCTAAAGGCGATTAAACTCGGTTGGGTCAATCGCCTCTTAGGAGGTGTTTGTGGTGCCCTCAAGTGGGCAATTATCGTCTTGGTACTCGTTTTTGTAGTCGGGCAGTTAGACCACTTTATCTCGTTTATGCCCAACGAACTCAAACAGCAAAGCCGACTCTATCAGCCGGCGTTAGATGCGGTCAACCATACAGTGCAACTGTATAACAGTCACGATCAATCTGAGTAAACCGCTTTTCATCGGCATGGTGTAGCACATGCTGCAAGTCGTCTATTATTCCTGTACCTTGGTACTTAAGAAATGCCTCTTTTTGGGTCCACAGTCGTGTGAACTCGCGTTCAGGATTGGCAGCAGTGTAGATACGTTCACGCTCTTGCTCGTTCATGGTGCGTGCCACAAGGTCTGTTTTTAGGGGGCGTATGGACTCGCAATCTATTCCAACGGGATGTGTGCCCATCGCTACGGCTATGGCGTGCTTACAGTGGGAAAGCGAGAACTCCGCTGCATTGGGTATAAAGGGTTTGCCGTATTCGTTGTAGCACCAGTCGGCTGACGAACCGATTAGTTGCTCCACCATCAGCCACGATTGCAAGGCGCAGAAGCGGCCGAACGTGTGCTTGTAGCGTAAGGCATACGCTTGCCGTTGTGCCGAAACCATCGGTAACAGTTCTTGTACGCGTTCTTCCGTACATTGCGTCATATCGTCAAATATCACGTACTGCATATCAATTCTCAATTCTCAATTTTCAAATCTCAATTGTTTGCAAAGGTACACTTTTTTTTTGGCATACGCAAATTTTTATTTGCATATATCTGAAATTTTTAGTAATTCCCTTCGCAAATTCCAGTTGGATTTTTATTAAAATAACAAATCAATGCGAGCATTATTTGTTTATTCCAAAAATTTTTAGTAATTTTGCAAGCAAAATTGAAAACAATCTACCAAGTGACACCAAAATGACACTTTGAAGTAGTAACTTTGCAACGCAAACGCTATATGAACAACATGAGCAATAAAATATCTATACGGTTTTACAAAGACTGCCAAGTAAGGGCGGTTTGGGACAAAGAGCAGAATAAATGGTTCTTTTCCATTGTCGATATTGTTGAGGCAATCACGAATAGTCCCCGTCCGCGTGTCTATTGGGGTACTGTCAAGAACCGCCAAAAAGTGCAATATGGCGAGTTGTATTCAAAATGTATACAACTGAAAATGGTGTCTGCGGATGGTAAGCGTTATGCGACGGATTGTTTTGCTCAAGAGGATATAGCGGATGTCGTCAAAACTCTTCCTGCAAAAAATGTTACTGCTTTCCTTGATTGGTTTACTTATTCTGATAACTCCATTGATGGTCAGAGTCGTAAGAAGGCATACACATTTTTGGAAAGCAATATGATTGCAGCGGATGAGATAGGCACTGTTAAGGCATTGCAGAAGATACACGCTTATTTGTTTGGCGGTTTGTACGATTTTGCGGGCAAGATACGCACCAAAACCATTTGGAAAGATGGCACGCTGTTCTGTCGCGCTGAGTATTTGCGTTATCATTTGGGACAAATAGAGCAGATGCCACAAGGCACATTTGATGAGATTGTGGATAAGTATATTGAGATGAACATCGCCCATCCGTTTATGGAAGGTAATGGTCGAAGCACACGTATTTGGCTTGATTTGATTTTTAAGCATTCGCTCAAACAATGTGTTGATTGGAGTAAGGTAGATAAGAAAGCATATTTGAGAGCTATGCACGATAGTACAACCGATGCTGGTCCTATTAAGAATTTGCTTCGCCAAGCTATGACGGACAGGATTGATGACCGCGAAATGTTTATGAAAGGCATTGACTATTCATATTATTACGAGCAAGTGGAATAAAAATCTACCAAGTGACACCAAAATGACACTTTGAAGTTGTACCTTTGTAGGCGGAAAGGAGCAAAAAGTGCGATTTATTCATCTAACTGCCATAATTTGGCATTTTGAATAACTACTTTTGCAGCGTCTAACAAAAAAAAAGCGAAAATTATGGAAAAGAAAAACAATCAACCATTCAAAGCCCGTTTAGGGGCAATTGGAGAAAACCATGTTGCCATCAAATTGATGGAACTTGGTTATGACGCTATCAATGCCAATGATGCCATCAAGAATTGTAAAAATTACGACCTCATCGCTGTCAATCCGAATAATCAGAAGACAGCATTTATACAAGTTAAAACGCATGAGGGAACTAATTTCCCGTTAGGGTATTCTATAGAAACCGTTATGAGTGATGATTTCATCAACCACTTAGTCGGACCTTGGGTTTTTGTGTATGCCTATGAAGAAAAAAATGAGCGCAAATATGATTGCTATGTGCTAAGTAAAGAACAGATGGCAACTCTTGCAAAAGAAGGACATAAATGGTATTATAGTTGGGATCGGAAAGGCAAATCTCAACCCGACAAAAAATCATTAGCAGGTATGGAAATAGCGTGGTTGGAAGGTAAAAAAGAAATTAAAGGATCAGCGATGTATCCAAATAAACCGAGATTTGAAAATCCTTTATCTCAATCTGCAAAAAATAATTGGCAAGTTATTATTGACGAACTTAAATCTTGACTACTATGATTACTACAACCCCTAATGAATTATTTGCACTTATCAAGGCAAATATTGAGTCGTTTCTCGAGAGTGAACCAAGCGACTTTGAATACAAACCTTATCTTTGGGTATTTGAGGACAATAACGAATTGGAAGCAGATACGTGTGAGGCAGGAGACGAACCTTTTGAAGGTCTGTACGAATATGCCGACCTTACTTGCACGGATTCGAAAACAGACAAAATAATTCCCGATGCCGACAAGATGTGGAAGATTGTTGACAAGTGGTTTCCTCGCAAACATTCAGAAGTTGCCAACTACAAATTCCCTACAATTCTGACAGAGGATATTATTATTGACCTCTGCAATCGCTTTCGTGATGCAATAGCCGATGGAGACATGCGGGGCGCACCCGACATTAACATACGTTATAGCGTGGGTGATATCCAATTTTACATTGCCCGTTTAGGTGATTTCTTTTTCTACGAAGATAAAATGTATGTCTTTGACACCAAACCTGCGTGGGAGTATTTGCACGAGCCAAAAGCCGTAATAGGTGCGTTTGGACGGGAATTGCCTCATCGTGGCTTTGCCCACAAAGTGGCATTCTGTGGCATTCAAACACCATTTATTGACCATGACGGGCAACCTATTTTTACGGGTGATATTTGCAATATCCATCCGGAAGATAATTGGACAAATGAAAGAAACTATCATGTGGTTTCTGCCAACACCTACGAAGGATATGGCTTCCCGATGGATAACTGCATGTTATTATTACAAGACCTGCCGGAACCCCCTAAACGTGTAGGTACTATCTTCTATAAATTGTCGTTTGATAAGATTAAAAATACTTGGGAAGCAGCAGAGGATATTTCTACGATGTGGGGTAATAATCCCGATTTGCAAAAATATTTGGAATGGGGGAAGATAACTCCTAATTTTGATCAAGACGATATGTCATATATCGTTCTCTCTGTTATTACAGGACAATTTGATTGGAATATGACATTTCCAAAAGAGCAATCGAATCCTTATTTTGAAAGACCTTCCAAGCGCGTGTCAGCAGATAAAATAGGCACTTTACAAGACAATGAGATTTTTGTGTTTGGTAGCAATAAACAAGGGGCTCATGGTGGCGGTGCAGCTCGGTATGCAATGGAGCATTTTGGCGCAGAATGGGGCGTAGGAGAAGGACTAACGGGACAATGCTATGCGTTGCCAACAATGGAAGGAGATGCCTCGTTTAGACAAGCGGTGAAAGATTTCTTTGCTTGTGCCAAACAACATCCACAAAAGCATTTCTTAGTTACAGCAGTTGGTTGTGGTATTGCAGGATACACAGTAGAACAGGTCGCACCTTGGTTTGCACAGGCTGTAAATCATCCTAATGTATATCTGCCTGAATCATTTTGGAAAGTTATTAAAGAAAAATATCCTTACATAAATTGAGCTATTTGTCTTTTGTACAATGAACAAACATTTGTTGATAATCGCCATTTTGTTGCTGACTTTGCCTTTGCGGGCAAATGACCAAATTACTATAGATAAAGAGAATTGTACCATTACCAAAGATGGAAAAACATTTCCGCTATATGGTAAGGTAAAAATTGTAGAATCGTTTCCCGATTTGGAAGTAAAACTGGTAGAATCATTTTCAGATCTTGATGTTAAACTGGTAGAGTCATTTCCTGACCAATGTGGCGAAATACAAATTGTAGAGTCCTTCCCTGACATCAAAGTTAAGTTAGTATCCTCTTTCCCTGACTTAAAAGTGAAGATTGTCGGTGCTTTTCAGGGAATAAAGCAAAAATAAGCAAACCGAAAAAATATAATCCGAAAGATATAAACTAATAAAAATGATAATCACCTAAACTCTCCCTGTCTGCACCTGTTTGCAACATAACATCAACATAACATAGTCGAGGAATATCAATACCATTAAGGGACTGGTTTGCACCCAAAATTCACCCTCCGTTCATCGTTCGTTCACCGTTCGTCCACGTATCGTAACAATAATTTATACAAAAATTGACTATTTATAGATTATAAATCTATTTTGTGCCCTAATTATTTGCCTATTCCATTTTTTTTTTGTAACTTTGCAGCCCAATAGGAAAAATTATAATAAAATCAAATAATACAATCAATTAAGTTATGGAAAACAAAAAAAGAGTTTACACTTTCGGTAACGGTAAAGCCGAAGGTAATGCGCAGATGCGAGAGCAATTGGGTGGTAAAGGTGCCAACTGCGCTGAGATGAACCTCGTGGGAGTACCTGTCCCTCCCGGATTCACTATTACAACAGATGTTTGTAACGAGTATTATCAAGTCGGTCAAGAGAAAATCATGGAGTTGCTCAACAACGACGTGATGGCTGCCGTTAAGCATATCGAGACACTGATGAACTGCAAGTTCGGCGATCCAAAAAATCCCCTACTCGTCAGCGTTCGCTCGGGTGCTCGCGCCAGTATGCCGGGTATGATGGATACCATCCTCAACCTCGGTTTGAACGATGTTGTGGCTGAAGGTATGGTCGCTAAAACAGGCAACCCGCACTTCGTATATGACAGTTACCGCCGTTTCGTACAGATGTACGGTGACGTGGTGCTCGGTATGAAACCCGTTAACAAAACCGATATTGACCCATTTGAGAAGATTATCGAAGAGGTAAAAGAGATTCGTCATATCACCTTGGACAAAGACCTGAACGTGGACGAACTCAAGTTACTTGTTGCCCGCTTTAAGACTGCTATCAAGGAGCAAACAGGCAGCGATTTCCCCACCGACCCGATTGAGCAGTTGTGGGGTGCCATCTGCGCTGTATTCCGCAGTTGGATGAACGAGCGCGCCATCCTCTACCGTAAGATGGAAGGTATTCCTGACGAATGGGGAACGGCCGTTAGCGTAATGGCTATGGTATTCGGTAACATGGGTGAAACCTCCGCTACCGGTGTTTGCTTCAGCCGTGACGCTGCTACCGGTGAAAACATTTTCAACGGTGAATATCTTGTGAATGCCCAAGGTGAGGACGTGGTTGCAGGTATTCGCACGCCTCAACAAATCACCCTCGAAGGTAGCCGCCGCTGGGCAGCCCTGCGTGGCATTAGCGAAGAAGAGCGTGCTGCCAAGTATCCCAGTATGGAAGAGTGCATGCCTGAGTTATACAAAGAGTTGAACGGTATCCAACAAAAACTGCAAGCGCACTACCGCGACATGCAGGATATGGAGTTCACCGTACAAGAAGGCAAACTGTGGTTCCTGCAGACCCGTAACGGTAAACGTACCGGTACAGCCATGGTCAAGATTGCTATGGACCTCGTTCGCGAAGGTGTTATCACCGAGCAAGAGGCCATTATGCGCTGCGAACCCCAGAAATTGGACGAACTGCTCCACCCTGTCTTTGACAAAGAGGCACTGAAGAAAGCCAAAGTCATTACCCAAGGTCTGCCCGCCAGCCCGGGTGCTGCTTGCGGTCAAATAGTCTTCCACGCTGACGACGCACAGGCATGGCACAAAGATGGTCATAAGGTTATCATGGTACGTATTGAGACCAGCCCCGAAGACCTTGCAGGTATGTCTGCTGCAGAAGGCATTCTTACCGCACGTGGCGGTATGACCTCACACGCTGCCGTTGTGGCTCGTGGTATGGGTAAATGCTGCGTTTCCGGTGCCGGTGCCATCATGGTGGACTACAAAGCCAAGACCGTTACCATCGAAGGTGTTACCTACAAAGAAGGCGATTACATCAGTTTGAACGGCTCCACCGGTCAAGTTTATGCAGGTCAGATTCCTACCAAGGCAGCCGAACTCAGTGGCGATTTCAAGGCCCTGATGGACCTCTGCGACAAATATACGCACCTGCAGGTACGTACCAACGCCGACACACCGCACGACGCACAAGTGGCTCGCGCCTTCGGTGCAAAGGGTATCGGTTTGACCCGTACGGAGCACATGTTCTTCGACGATAAGAAAATCATCGCCATGCGCGAAATGATTCTTGCCAAAGACGCCGAAGGCCGTGAGAAAGCATTGGCTAAACTGCTCCCCTATCAGAAAGCTGACTTCAAGGGTATCTTGGACGCTATGGACGGTTGCCCCGTTAATATCCGTCTCTTGGATCCCCCATTGCACGAGTTCGTTCCCCACGATTTAGCCGGTCAGGAGACCATGGCCAAAGAGATGGGCATCTCCGTGAAAGAGATTCAGCAACGTGTCAACAGTTTGGCAGAGAACAACCCTATGCTGGGTCACCGTGGCTGCCGTCTGGGTATTACCTTCCCCGAGATTACCGCTATGCAAACACGCGCCATCATGTCCGCTGCTTGCGAGTTGAAGAAAGAGGGCAAGAATCCTATGCCCGAGATTATGGTGCCCCTGATTGGTATCCTCTACGAGCTCAAACAGCAGAAAGAGATTATCAACCGCGTTGCACAAGAGGTATTTGCTGAATACGGCATCGAAGTGGAATACGAGGTAGGTACCATGATTGAGATTCCTCGTGCTGCCCTGACAGCCGACCGCATTGCTACCGAGGCACAATACTTCAGCTTTGGTACCAACGACTTGACCCAAATGACCTTCGGTTACAGCCGTGACGATATCGCCAGCTTCTTGCCCGCTTATTTGGAGAAAAAGATTTTGAAAGCCGATCCGTTCCAAGTGCTTGACCAAAAGGGTGTTGGCCAACTCATTAAGATGGCCGTTGAGAAGGGTCGCGCTATTCGTCCGTCGCTGCGCACCGGTATATGCGGTGAGCACGGTGGTGAACCCAGCAGCGTTAAGTTCTGCGCACGCGTAGGTATGAACTACGCCAGCTGCTCGCCTTTCCGTGTACCTATCGCACGTTTGGCTGCTGCACAAGCTGCTGTCGAGGACGACAAGTAAAACATGGTTAAATACATACTGTAGGGACTATAGCGGCTTCGGCTGCTATAGTCGCTATGGACTATAAAGACGCGCACACGCGTACACGTGTAAATAGGTATGTACCACGCATCAGACAAAATGGGAAAACTGATTGCTGCAGAGCCACAAACTTTGCAGATTATTTCACGTTTTGACTTGCCATTAGGTGTAGGGGAAAAAACAGTCGATGAGGTTTGTCGCGAAAATGGCATTCACACCGCCACTTTCCTGAGCGTGCTCAATAGACAACCCAATCCGGATATACACATACCTACCCTGCAAGTGTATCTGAAGAACGCACACACCTATTTCCTCGATTTTGCACTACCTCGCATACGGCAAAACTTAATCGAAGCCGTCAGCCACACGCATAGTGACCACCAAATCCCTATGCTCATTATTCAGTTCTTCGACCAATACGTGGAGGAAGTGCGCGTGCATATTCAGCACGAAAACGAGAGTATCTACTCCAGCCACGCCGCTGATGATATACATATCGCAAATAAACTGACAGAACTCAAAAACCTGATTATCAAGTATTATCCGGATTCAACGCCCAATACGCTACTCTATTCTGCCCTGCATGAGATATTTGAGATTGAGCAAGAATTAGCACTCCACTGCGCCATCGAGGACGAAATACTACTGCCGGCGATGAAAAAAGCCAAGCAGAAGGAAACCAAACCGATTGACGAGACATCTGTTGAGTCGGAAGAATTAAGTGAGCGGGAGAAAGAAGTGCTTATCCAACTTGTCAATGGTTTGAGCAACAAGGAAATAGCCGATGTGCTGTGTATATCTACCCACACCGTTATCTCCCACCGCAAAAATATCAGCCGTAAACTGAATATTCATTCTACTGCCGGACTGACGATTTATGCGATTGTAAACCATATCGTAGATGTACCACAAATCAACCAATAACTATGCTGCGACGCGTTAAGAAATATATTGATGACCACCACCTTCTTCTGCCCAACGACCGTGTTTTAGTATGCGTGAGTGGCGGAGCAGACAGTGTCGCACTATTAGATGTTTTGTTACGCGCCGGCTACGAATGTGCGGTAGCTAACTGCAATTTTCATCTTCGCAACAAAGAGAGCGACCGTGATACGGAATTTGTGAAACAACTGGTAGGTGATTTGGCAGGCCGTTTGCAGATAAAAAAAGCGTGGATGCAAAATGGTATTCCGCTCTATATCAAAGATTTTGACACAAGGACATACGCCGAGCAGCAGCACCTGTCTATCGAAACGGCTGCCCGCGAATTGCGGTATCGTTGGTTCGACGAGATAGCCCGCCAAACCGATTGCAAAGCCATTGCCGTGGCACACCATCAAAACGATCAGGCAGAGACTATCCTAATGCATATACGGAGAGGATGTGGTATAAAAGGTCTGTGTGGTATGCGCCCTATTGCTCCCAACCCCTGCCTCCCACAACCTACTACCGACAACCTACTACCTATTCCGGTCATTCGCCCCCTACTCTGCACCACGCACGACTATATTTGCCACTACCTCAAAGATATTCGGCATATCGACTGGGTTGAAGATAGTACCAACACGGACACCACGTTCAAACGCAACGCTATTCGGCACGAACTTAGTCAATGGTCAAAAGCAGAAATAGAACATATATGTGCCCTCGCAGAGCGAGTGCAAGAAGTTTGTTTAGAGTTTAGAGACAATGAGATATTTTGGAATAATAGGTAAACCTGTAGCGCAATCCTTTTCGGCACGCTATTTCACGGATAAATTCATTCGTGAGGGGATTGACGCACAGTATGAGCGTTATGAACTGGCGCAGATAGAGGACATCGTCCCCTATTTGGAACGCTTGGACGGATTTAATGTAACAATCCCTTACAAACAAGCCATTCTGCCCTACTTGTCCGGCTTGGACGACACGGCACGTGAGATAGGAGCCGTCAATGTGGTCAACAAGGCCCATATTGGTTACAACACCGATTGTATCGGCTTTATGAATAGTATTCGCCCGCTGTTGTGTGAGACCAACCGATATGCCCTAATCTTGGGTACAGGTGGTGCTGCCAAAGCCGTACACTATGGATTGAAACAACTCGGCTTACAAACCGTTTATGTCAGCCGTACACCCAACAAAGATACAGGAGACACAACCATCGGATATGACGCACTTACGGAAGATATCATCCGTCAACACACCGTCATCGTCAACTGCACGCCACTCGGTATGTGGCCCAAGATGGACGCCTGTGCGCCGATTCCGTATCAATATCTGTCTTCGGCACATCTTTTGTACGATTGTGTTTATAACCCCGAGCAAACGCTTTTTCTGCAGCAGGGAGCCCAACAGGGAGCACGCACATGCAACGGATTGGGTATGCTCTACGGACAGGCAGAAGCAGCGTGGAAAATATGGAATGAATAATTAACTATACACTTATGAAACGAATCACTTTATTGGCCCTTTGCGGCATGGTATGTCTGGCTACACAAGCCACAGAATTACGCTTTCGGATTTACTACAACGAGATTGAGCACATCCGTGGTGAGTTGTACCAGTATTCAGAGCGCTATTTAGGCACCACAGATGTTGAAATGGTCAACGATACCACCTACGAAATCGAAGGTATCGGTCAGATTTTGCCCAAGTCGTCCAATACCGCTAAACCGTCCTCTACCTCCAAAGAACCGGAGAAAGAGCGCACTATCGTTCGCAAACAGTTGCCCCTTAGCGAAGAAACACTGATAACCACCAACATGGCCAAAAAGGCGGAAAGTGTTGCCAAGCAAATATATCGTATCCGTGAGGCACGTATGAACTTACTCAGCGGAGACGTGGAGCACATGCCTGCAGACGGTCAGTCGATGGAATTGGTACTAAAAGAACTCAATAAGCAGGAGAAAGCCCTCACAAGCATGTTTGTCGGTACCACGATTATTCGTCCTCAAAAACAAATCGTAAGAGTTCACGTTGAGGATTCCACCGCGTCTGTAGTAACAGAACTCTGCCGTTTCTCTGCAGAAGATGGTGTTCTGGACGCAAACAGCGAAAGCGGAGAACCTCTACAACTGTCTATCACTCGCAAGATACGGAACGTATTGGCAGCAGAACAACCCAAGAAAAAGAATGCCGACCCTATCTACGAGAAAGAGATTTATCAGTCCGTAATACGCGTTACATACAACCACAAGACCCTATATGAGAAAACGAATAATCTATAGTCTGCTACTGCTGGCGTCTGCCCTATCGGCGCAGGAATTAAACTGCAACGTCATCATCAACCATGACCAAGTGCAGGGTACCAACACGCAGATTTTCACCACATTGGAGCAATCCATCAAGGAGTTCGTCAATAATCAACGATGGACGGATATGACTGTTGCCGAACGGGAACGGATAGATTGCACCCTTATGTTCATCATCAGTCAAGTTACCGTAGATGGACTATTTACGGCAGAACTGCAGGTGCAATGCCGCCGACCCGTTTATCACACCAACTACCAATCCACAGTCGTCAACCTCAAGGACAACAACTGCAGTTTCCACTATCAAGAATTTGACCGTTTGGAGTATCAGCCGGCACAGTTTACCAGCAATTTGGCTGCTATCATCGCCTACTACTGCTACTACATCATAGGAATGGATGCCGACACCTATGCCCGTATGGGAGGTACCCCCTATTTCCAGCAGTGTGAAAACATTGTACTGTTGGCACAGTCTGCATCGCTTGACGAGGCAGAAATGACCGGCTGGAAAGCGTTTAGCAATAATAAGAACCGTTACGCCATCGTCAATCAACTCTTGGATCAGGCCTTTCAGCCGTTCCGCGAATATATCTACACCTACCATCGCTTAGGTTTAGACATTATGAGCGATAATGTAGCCAACGGCCGAGCACGTATTGCACAAGACATTAACATACTGCGCGAAGCCAACCGCGCACGCCCTGCCACCTACGTGGTTTATTCCTTTATGGACGCTAAAAACGATGAACTGGTACAACTATTCTCCAAAGGTACAGATGAGGAGAAAAAGAAAGTGTACGATGTGTGCATGGCGGTAGATCCTACGCGACAAGACCAATACGATAAAATCAATCAAAAGTAATGCTTACGCATCTTCACATACAGAACTATGCCCTAATTGGCAACATTGACATTGATTTTCAGGCCGGCTTTTCTGCTCTGACCGGTGAGACCGGTGCCGGTAAAAGCATTATTTTAGGTGCTTTAGCCCTTGTGATGGGCGGTCGTGCAGATACACAATCCATTACGGAAGGCGAAGAACGATGTGTCATTGAGGCCGATTTTGGCGACTACCTCATTCGGCGTGAACTCAACCGCAACGGTCGTAGTCGCTCGTTTGTAAACGATGAGGTCGTAACGCAAACTGAACTCAAGGCCTTGGCTAATCAATTGATTGATATCCATTCCCAGCACGAGAATCTGCTCATCGAAAACGATGATTTTCAATTAAGTATAGTAGATGCCATCGCCCATAACGAGACCTATCGTACCGCCTATTCCGAAGCGTATGCCACCTACACCACAGCACAACAAGCCCTGAAGGACCTGCAAAACGTAGCCAATAAATCGCGCCAAGATGCGGACTACCTCACTTTCCAATTTCAACAACTGGAGGAAGCGCACCTCGTGGCAGGTGAATTGGACGAGTTGGAACAAGAGCAATATCGGCTCAATCACGCTGAGGACATCAAGCAACAATTGCAACTCGTTTTGGAGAAATTAGACAACGATGACCAAGGCGCCTCTACGCTCATTCATTCTTGTCACGTGGACGATATTGATGCCACCTTGGACCAACGGCTACGCAGCGTAGATATCGAGTTACAAGACATTGTGTCCGATCTGACGCGTCTATATGACAATGTGGAGTTTAATCCGGAGCGTCTGCAATTAGTAGAAGAGCGTTTAGACCTAATCAACACGTTGCTCCGCAAACATCAGCTCCAAACAGTTGAGGAACTGATTCAACTGCACGACGACTTAGATGTCCAGCTGCAGCAAATAGCCAATTTTGACGACGAATTAGCGCGTCTGAAATCCGAAATAGATGCAGCCACCAAGGTACTTCAGAAGGCATCTGAGCAACTAACAAAGAGCCGTCATGCCGTCCTTGAGGGCATTAGCAGTCAACTCATTAAGGATTTATCCTGCTTGGGCATTATGCATGCTAACATTGCTGTGTCTATTGAGCCCCTACCCGACTTCACGCCCAACGGCAAAGATAACGTGCAGTTCCTCTTTGCTGCCAACCTTAATCAGTCTTTGCGACGTGTGAGCGAAGTTGCCAGTGGTGGTGAAATAGCCCGACTGATGCTCTGCATTAAGGCACTCATTGCCTCGTCCAATGGATTGCCCACTATTATCTTCGACGAAATAGACACAGGCGTAAGCGGCGAAGTGGCCACTCAGATGGGACGAATCATGCAGCAAATGGCTTCTTCGCGCCAAATCATTGCCATCACCCACCTGCCACAAATAGCGGCACAGGCCACTACACAATATAAAGTATATAAACAGGACACCGACCGCCGAACGGAAACCAACATCACGCTACTCAGCGATGCACAACGCATTGACGAGATTGCCTCGATGTTGGCAGGTAAGAACATTACGGATTCTGTTCGCGCAACGGCTCAACAAATGCTTAAATCATAGATGTTACCTTTAGCAGAACGATTGCGTCCCAAAACGCTCAACGAATATATAGGTCAAAAGCACTTGGTTGGTCAAGGTGCTATCTTGCGCCAGATGATTGAAAGCGGCAACCTTTCTTCATTCATCTTATGGGGTCCCCCGGGTGTGGGTAAGACCACTTTGGCGCGTATCATTGCCCATGAGTTACAACGTTCGTTCTACACCTTAAGTGCTGTCACCAGCGGTGTCAAAGAGGTGCGAGAAGTCATTGACAAGGCCAAACGGGAAGCACAATTAAATAACGGCTTATTTGCAGTAGCCGACAAACGTAGTCCTATTCTCTTTATCGACGAGATACACCGATTCAGCAAATCTCAGCAGGACAGTTTATTAGGGGCAGTCGAAGATGGCACTATTACACTCATTGGTGCCACCACCGAGAATCCATCTTTTGAGGTGATTAATCCGCTATTGAGCCGGTGCCAGATATATGTTCTCCAGCCATTGGGCAAAGAGGACCTCTTAGAACTGCTACAGCGTGCCTTAGAGCAAGATGAAACAATTCGGCAGATGGGTATTCATGTCAGTGAAACCGAAGCCATCTTGCGCTATAGTGGTGGTGATGCTCGTAAACTGCTCAACATCATCGAATTGGTAACTAACTCAGGTGTCAAAGTCATTGATAACGAAACAGTAACCAAGCAACTGCAGCAAAATCCCGTAGCGTACGACAAGGACGGCGAACTGCACTACGACATCATTTCCGCGTTTATCAAATCCATTCGAGGTAGTGACCCCGATGCCGCTATTTATTGGTTGGCACGAATGGTAGCAGCCGGCGAGGACCCCAAGTTTATTGCGCGTCGTTTGGTCATTTCTGCGTCCGAAGATATTGGTCTTGCCAACCCCAATGCCCTATTGGTAGCCAACGCCTGCTTTGATACGCTCACCAAGATAGGTTGGCCCGAAGGACGTATTCCTCTGGCAATGGCAACTGTTTATTTAGCGACTTCACAGAAGTCCAATTCTGCCTACCTTGCCATTGACAATGCCTTACGAGAGGTAGAGAATACAGGCAACTTACCCGTTCCTCTACATCTTCGCAACGCTTCTACCAAACTGATGGAAGAATTGGGTTACCACGATGGCTACCAATATGCGCACGATTTCCCCAATCATTTCGTTCAGCAGCAGTACATGCCGGACGAGTTGCAAGGACACCAGTTTTGGATTCCTCAAGGTAGTCCGCAGGAGCAAAAATTAGCGGATTGGATGAAACACCTTTGGGAGAATTGATAATTGATAACTGAGAATTGAGAATTAATATGCAGAGCATTTATATTCATATTCCTTTCTGTCAGACTCGTTGCAAATACTGCGACTTTTTCTCCACTACGGAATTGGAGAAAAGGCATGACTATGTAGATACCCTATTGACCGAGTGGGCATCATACCCGCATCAAACTTCCCAAACACTTTATTTGGGTGGCGGAACTCCCTCCATGTTAGAGGTGGCAGATATTCAGCGTCTTGTCCAAGCCATTGCCACTGCTGATACCCAAGAGATTACGATGGAAGCCAATCCGGGTGACTTAACCTTGGATAAACTCATTGCTCTCCGTCAAGCCGGTATTAACCGCTTAAGTATTGGTATTCAATCTTTTCACAATCCTCTGCTGCGTTTTATTGGACGTCGTCACACAGCCAAACAAGCCCGACAAGTTGTGCTCTGGGCACAAAAAGCCGGCTTTGACAATATCAGTATCGACCTGATGTATGCCCTACCCCGACAAAACATGCTCCAATGGGCAATGGACATCAAGAAAGCCCTCCGTTTAGGTGTACAGCATATATCGTGCTACTGCCTCACCTACGAGGAAGGCACGCCCCTATGCAATATGCTGAAAAATGGTGAATTCCGTGCTGCAAGTGAAAACTTACAAAATCGCATGTATCGTTACCTGTGCAAAGTGTTGGCACGGCACGGCTACGAGCACTATGAAGTCAGCAATTTTGCTCTGCCGGGCTATAGAAGCCGTCACAACAGCAATTATTGGAACGACACTCCTTATATCGGCTTAGGTGCAGGTGCACATAGTTACGACGGGCAAACACGTTCTTGGAATCCATCTGATTTAAGTGAATATATGGACGGCGTGAAAAATGGCACATTGGTGCGTGAATCGGAACAATTGACCGATGAGCAAAAGCACATGGAACGTATCATGTTGGGGCTACGTACAATGGAAGGAATTGATTGTCAAGACGTAGCGTCCAAGCGCGATAAAGTTAATCAGTATATACAACAGGGTCTATTGCGTCAGGACGGGCAACGGATTATTGCCACAATAGACGGACTTAATCTACTAAATTGCATAATAGAAAACTTAATATGAAAACAGATTTTCGCAAACAATTCTTAAAATGGTTCTGGGGGATTTTTGCCGCCGGATGTGTGTTGGTAGTATTTATTTTTTGGATGATTGCCAAGGGTTGGCTCGGTTATTTACCTCCGCTGGAGGAATTGCAAAACCCCAAAAACAAATACGCCACAGAAGTCTTTTCGTCGGATATGCAGTCTTTGGGGCGCTATTATCGTCAGGAAAACCGTGTCGGTGTGCAATATGCAGACCTCTCGCCGGACCTTGTTAATGCCCTGATTGCCACCGAAGACGTGCGTTTCTATCAGCACACGGGCATAGATACCAAGTCCCTCTTCCGTGCTATCTTGACGATGGGTGCTGCAGGTGGTGGCAGTACGATTACACAACAACTTGCCAAACAATTGTGGTCACCAAGGGCACATAATATCTTTATGCGCGCTATGCAAAAGCCGATTGAATGGGTTATTGCCACCCAATTAGAGCGGCTGTATTCCAAAGACGAGATTTTGCTGATGTACCTCAACCAATTTGACTTCCTGTACAACGCTGTTGGTATCAAATCGGCTGCACAGGTTTATTTCTCCACTACGCCTAAAGACCTCAAAATAGAGGAAGCAGCCACTTTGGTGGGCATGTGCAAGAATCCTGCCTATTACAATCCTGTACGCCGTAACGAACTAACGTGGAATCGCCGTAACACCGTGCTCAACCAAATGTGCAAATACGATTATATCACACAGGAGCAATGTGACTCACTCAAGCAACTCCCATTGGAACTCAAGTATCGTTCGGTGGACCACAAGCAGGGCTTAGCCCCCTATTTCCGCGAGTATCTGCGTTTGGTACTGACAACCAAAGAACCCAAAGAAAGCAACTATCCCGAGTGGAATAAGCAGCAATATGTCATCGACCGCCAGCAATGGGACGAAAATCCGTTGTACGGTTTCTGCAACAAGAACACCAAGCCCGACGGCAGTCACTATGACATCTATCAAGACGGCTTGCGCGTTTACACCACCATCGATTCCCGTATGCAGCAGTATGCGGAAGATGCCGTTCACGAACACATGGTTTTCAAACAGGAGCAGTTCTTTGCCGAGAAGAAAAACCGCAGTTATGCACCATTCTCACGCGACTTGAGTCAAGAGGAGATAGATGGCATTATGCGCCGTTCTATGCGCCAAACCGACCGATATCGCAACATGAAGAAAGCCGGATGTACTGCCGAGGAAATAGACAAGGCCTTTAATACACCAATCGAAATGCAGGTCTTCAGTTACGACGGCATCAAGGATACAATGATGACGCCGTTAGATTCCGTTCGTTGGCTCAAGTATTTCTTACGTTGTGGCTTTATGGCCATTGACCCACATACAGGACATGTCAAGGCCTACGTAGGAGGACCTGACTTCTCGCATTTCCAATTTGACCAAGCAACGCAAGGCCGCCGTCAAATTGGTTCTACTGTTAAGCCCTACCTCTACACACTGGCGATGGACGAAGGTATGTGGCCCTGCGAAACAGTCAAAAACGTCCCCTACACGCTTATTGACGCCAATGGCAAACATTGGACACCGAAAGATGCACACGCCGAGCAGGTTGGTGAGATGGTCAGTTTGACTTGGGGACTAAAGAAATCCAGCAACTGGATTACGGCATATTTGATGTCCCTGTTTACACCTGAGCAATTAGCCAAACTGATGCACTCATTTGGCATAAAAGGTCAAATAGACCCTGTGGTCAGTATGTGTTTAGGTACGTGCGATGTCAGCGTGGAAGAGATGGTAGATGCTTATACGGCTTTTGCTAACAAGGGTATTCGTACCGAACCGCTCTATGTTACACGCATTGAAGACAACAATGGCAACACCATTGCCACCTTTGCTCCTAAATCCAATGAGGTTATCAGCGAAATCACTTCCTACAAGATGATTCACATGCTGCAAAAAGTGATTACCGAAGGTACAGGTATGCGGTTGCGCGGCAGTCAATATCAGTTATATATGCCGATGGGAGGTAAAACGGGTACGTCACAAAATCACTCTGATGGTTGGTTTGTCGGCTTCACACCTGAATTAGTAGCCGGATGCTGGGTCGGTGGTGAAGACCGTTCTATTCACTTTGATAGCATGGACAAGGGACAAGGTGCCCGTACTGCCCTACCTATCTACGGACTATTTATGCAAAAGGTATATAATGACCCTGATTTGGGGTATAGTTCCAATGCCACGTTCGATATTCCCGAATGGTTTGACCCCAATGCAGGATGTAAATAAGTTTAGAGGACGGCACTATGTGCCTACAGTTTAGAGTTTAGAGGTGTTGAAAGTTCGTAGATTCATACTATCCACTTTGTGCATTGTGCATTGTGCATTGTGCATTGCTCAGTTGAATACCGACCGTATCACAGCTATCGGGCGCAATGCTTTGTATTTTGACGACTACGTACTTTCTATTCAGTATTTCAATCAGGTCATTAAACTCAAACCCTATATTGCGGAGCCCTACCACCTACGCGCCATAGCCAAAATTCAACTTTCGGACTATCAAGGTGCCCTCAAGGACCTGAACGCAGCTATCGAGCGCAATCCCTTTAATCCGGGTGCATACTATACACGGGGGTATGTGCAACGTATGCTACATGACTACGAAGCAGCGGAACAAGATTTTACGCAAGCGTTGGTCTATTCGCCTGAAAATAAGACCTATACCCTACTTCGTGCCGATGTGCGCAGTGCTATGGAGCATTACGATGAGGCCATTACAGATTTAGACTTGCTCTTGCGCAAAGAGCCGGATGCGGCTAACATACACTTTGAGAAAGGAGTTGTTTACCTAAACAAAAAAGACACTCTTTCTGCCCGAGATTGCTTTGTCAAAGCAACTGAGTTGGAGGCCTATAATTCGGGCAACTGGTCGGCCTTGGGTCTAATTAATATGCAGTTAGGCAACGAGGACGAAGCTTTAGCCAACCTAACCAAAGCCATTACCTTAGGGTCTAAATGGGCAGGTGACTACGTCAATCGCAGTATTCTCTACCACCGACGCAATAATTTCCGTGGGGCCTTAGCGGACATGGATATGGCGGTAGAATTAGAGCCCAATGATGCACATAGTCACTTCAATCGAGGTGTCTTGCGCCAACAGGTAGGAGACTATAATCGGGCAGAAGAAGATTTTCGCCGTGCCGGAGATTTAGCGCCGGACAAATACCCCAAGTTCATTCTGGACGCTATCATTGCACGCAAACCCATTGACGAGAAATATATGCGTGAGCAGGCCAAGTCTTATCAGCCACCAAAACGCGACCGTCGTAAGGAGTTCTCGTCACGCACGGCACAAAACCAAACTGCCAACCCCGACGAAGAGAAATACACTTCTCAATCACGTGGTTCGGTACAGAATCGTTACGCAGATGTTATCAACGAGCCCAATATAGCACTTACCTACTATGTGCAACCACAGTCACTACGCCGTACCAACTATTTCCACTATACCGTTCAGCAATACAATCGCTTGGGGTTATTACCTTCACCGTTGCAGTTTACACCACAGGAAATACCCCTTACGGCGGATATGGTTAATCAACATTTCGAGCAAATCAATCGTCTAACTCCTCAAATTGACAACTTTGAAGGACGTTACTCTTTCTCTCAATCGACAGAGTCTATTCAGCGGGGTGCTGCACTCTATTTGGCACGTGCCATTGAGTTTGCGTTAGTACAAGACTACACTTCAGCCACTGACGATTGCACCAAAGCTATTCTGCTGGATCCGTCACTTATCTTTGCTCACTTCTTACGCGCCAATTGGCGGTATAAACAGATTGAATACCAACGTGCTACAGGCGATGTAGATAATACAGCAAAATACGAAATGGACTTCGAGATTATGCTGCGCGATTATGACTATGTTACCCAGCACCTCCCCGACTTTGGATTTGCCTACTACAACAAAGCGAACATGCTGTGCCAGCAAAAAGATTTTCAAGCCGCTATAGCACATTACACACAAGCCATTGAAGCAGACTCTGATTTTGCAGAAGCATATTTCAATCGCGGACTGACATATATCTATTTAGACGACATTGAGCACGGGTTAGAAGACTTGAGTCGCGCCGGTGAATTGGGAATCTATCAGGCGTATAACTTAATCACACGGTTTAAATGAAACGCAGACTATATCTATTACTGTTACTCTTGCCTGTCACCACCTCGGCACAATTGATTTATGAGGTATCGGGCAATGGAAGCAAAGCCCAATCCTATATTTTGGCTACCAACCGTATGGTAGATAGGCAGTTCTTAGACACTATCCCCAATTTATTCAGTTATTTTGGGTGTTGCGATAAAGTCATTACCGAATTCACCATGCAGGATTATGAGGCCATCAACGCTCTTCGTCAAGCAGCCGTACTACCCGACTCTGTCAAGCTGACTGATTTTTATTCCGATGCAGACTATCAATTGATTAACCAATCCATGCTGCTGACCCTGCACATGGGTTTGGATAAGTTGTGCCGTATGAAACCGTCTTACCTGACCGAACTCTATCGCACTGAACTCTTTCGGCAGTGGCTTAACTATGATGAGGAACGCTCGATGGAATCGTTCTTTGAACTCATTGCGCAAGAAAAAGATATGCCTATTTATGGTTTGGATAAGGTAGGCGAAACGATGTATATGCTGTTTGACCGCGAGCCCTTTCATCAGCAATGTAAGGACCTAAAGCATGTCATTGACTACCCTGAACAGGAGGTCCGTCAGGAGCGCACGATACAAACTATGTATCGCAATGGACTACTTGCCGATATAGCGTATCAAATCACCAGTCCCGACAATACGACTTCTATCTCCTATTCTGACTATCAAGTATATGCCCAACGCAATAAAGAATGGACCAAACGCCTCGACTTATATCTCAAGCAAGGCGGTGCTTTTATTACCCTTAACTGCATCTACTTAGGAGGCGATAAGGGACTATTGGCACAATTGCGTGCTGCCGGTTATAAAGTCAAGCCGGCCAACAAAGAAGTAAGAAATAAATAGCCGGGGTAGCCAATAGCAAACTATCAAAGCGATCCAAAGCGCCACCATGACCGGGCATCAAATTTCCTGAATCTTTGACTCCTATTGTCCGTTTGAATATACTTTCCATCAAGTCACCTAACGTACCAAAACCGCTGACGAAGAGGGCAAATGCCAGTGCAAAACTTATATTCGGCAGCCAACCGACTATTGTCAGTACCCAACTGCCCAATAGAGCAACTACTACACCACCTATCAACCCCTCCCAACTCTTTTTGGGACTTACACGTGGAAACATCTTATGATTTCCATTCTTGCGCTTTGCCGTAGAGCAACCGATGATATAGGCGCCCGAGTCATTGAGCCAAATCAAAATGAATAAGGATAAGAGAATATATTTACCATAACTCATTACCCCATTCATCATAGCGAACGGCAACGCAATCATAGCTTGACTTACTAAGACATTGCCCCAATTATGAATAGGATTTTCCGCTTTTAGGAATAACTCAAGGATTAATGCCACTATAAGCAAACCGCCATATACGGTTTGGCTGAGCAGGGTCGTCAGGCCACCATTGCAAAAATATGCAGCAAATAGTACTGCGCCCAATACCATCGACAAGGCGGTTTGTACTACACTGCACTGCATCAGGTGCATAAACTCGCGTATCGTCAGCAACGATAGCACCAAAAAGACAACTCCGAAATAGTACGGATGTACCAAAATGGAACTTATCACCAATCCAGCATAAACGCATGCCGATAATGTACGTGTCATAAACGTGCTCATAGCGTATCTCCTTTATGTTCTATATTACCCCATTGCGCCATTGACTTGAATGACTTGTCCGCTAACATAAGATGACAAGTCAGAAGCCAAGAATAGTGCTACACTGGCCACCTCTTCCGGCTGTCCGCCACGACGCATCGGTATCATTTTGACAAACTCAGCCAATGTATCTTCTGACAAAGCAGCGGTCATATCGGTTAATATAAAGCCGGGAGCAATAGCATTGGCACGAATACCACGACCGCCTAATTCCTTTGCGGTGGATTTCGTAAGCGCAATAATACCTGCCTTGGACGCAGCATAGTTGGCTTGACCGGCATTACCGTTAATGCCGACCACGCTGGACATAGATATAATCGAGCCACTACGTTGGCGCACCATAATGGGTGTAACGGCGTGAATGAAATTAAATGCCGATTTGAGGTTTACATTCAGCACGGCGTCCCATTGCTGTTCGGTCATACGCAGAATGAGTCCGTCTTTGGTAATGCCGGCATTGTTAACCAAAATATCAATGCGGCCAAAGTCTTTCATTATCTGCTCCACCACTTGGTGCGTTTGCTCAAAGTCCGCTGCATTGCCGGCATACGCCATGCAACGCACGCCTAATTGTTCTATTTCCTGTTGAGTAGCTTGTGCTGCCTCGTTAATGACTAAGTCCGTAAAGGCAATTTGGCAACCTTCACTTGCCAATTTGAGTGCTATTTGTTTACCTATGCCACGTGCAGCACCGGTGATGATAGCCACTTTGTTCTCTAATAGTTTCATCTTATTCCGTTTGATCTACCGGAAAGAAGCCGGTAGGTTGTAAAATAGTATATTCCGACATCGTTTGATTGGACTGAAAGCCAACACCCTCAATGGTGGAAGTAGCACGTCGGATACGGATAGTTGAATCCGAATAGATACGTTCCTCATGCTGATTCCAGAACAGTTGAGGTGTATCAAATTCTTCTCCCTCCAAGTTCATGGCATGTACATTGCCGTCTAACTCCCACAATCCCTGCTGGTCCAAGTATTTGGCATAGTCCGAGCGAATAGAGGCCTCCACCTCTAATTGTTCATTAAATTTCTCTAAGCACACACCAGAGGTAAACTCCCAATATGAGGGCTCTGCCTTGTCGTAAACCTGCCATTTATCAGCATTGATACGATAGCGCGTTACGCCGGAGTCTGATATCAATGTGGACACTCCGCCAGCATCCAAAATGGGCATAGCGGAGCGGTCCTCAATAGCATCTGCTTTCAGATGTACCTCTTTTCCACAAGCGGTCAAGAGGCAAGATAAGGTCAGTATCGCGATTACTTGGCTGCGCGACATGTAGTTCTTTCGTTAATCCAACTGCCGACCACATACGAGCCACCGATGGTGAAGAGGTCTGCATTAAAGAACAAATCATCTTGTGTTGGGAAGAACTTGCTATAAGTAGCGATGTAGTTAGCGGCTATTTCTGCGCAATCGGCATACTTACGGGCTTCTTGGAATTTATCTACAGCAGCCCAGAAGACGGTTTTATTCAGGATGGCTGCCTTTGCAGCAGGATATTCAGACGACGAGAAAGGTTGAGACGAAGCATAGCACAAACCAATCAAGAGGTTGCATTTGCCGGCGAAGGCAGGATCGCTTTCCATCGAGTTGCGTGCATAAGAACGGGCATCTGCGTAACGCTTCATATTAAACAAACTATATGCCATGTTGTATAGGTACTCGCCACGTGGGTCATCTACCACATCTTCGGGAATCAACGAAAGGGCTTGATCCCAGTATTCACATGCTGTTTTCCATTCGCCTTTCTTCATACTCATCTTGGCACAACCGGCAGCAGACTCCTCTGTAGGTTGCAGTTTATGCGCAGCTTCAGCAGCAGCAAAATAGACCTCTGAATCGGTGCAACCGACACGTTTGTACAGTTTCATCAGTTTGAGCATATCTTCGAGGTACATTCCGTTGGTAGTCACATAATTTTTGTACAAGTCGTCCATCTTGTCGCAACTGGCGGCACCCGATACGGCAAACAAGCCATCTACATACTCCTTGAGTACACCGGCATCGTTGGCATTTTTGCTGGCAGGGTCGTTCCACAACTGTTGCAGCAGACCGCTTACTTGCGAATAATCAGCGATGTATTGCTCTGCATACTTCTCGGGGTTGGATTTATAAATGTTGTGGCTAACCTCTGCCAAGCTTCTCAACACCTTCAGTTGGGAGTTCATTCCCATACCATCCACGCTCTTTTTCAGCCACTCATAGGCACTGAGTTTCAATTCATCTTCAGGGAAATAAGCGCAGTAGTCCACGGCCTTTTGACCTAAAATATATGCTTCGGGATACTTGGGGTCGTTTCCAAAGTATTTGATACGCTTGTCGTACATCTCCATTGCCAATTGGGCAATTGCTTTCTTTTCCTCTGCGGTAGTAGCGTTGTTGTACTTCCACTCCAAGATTTGAGCACCCTTGCTGTAAATAGCTTTTGTGTAGGTCGGACAGGTGTTGTACACTTGCAACCACGGCTCATAGGCGTCTTGATATTGCTTATTCTTGCAACTTTGGTCAAATAACGAGGCATTTTGCATACACTCATCAGTAACGACGGGTTCTTCTTCCACTACGGTTTCTACCACAGGTGCAGGAGTTTCCTCTACAACTTGTTTTTTCGGTTTCTTTGCACACGCCAATGCCGGAACAGCCAGCACTAAAGCGATAATCAATACATTTCTTTTCATATTCGTATAATTTTAAGTGATTAAAGTTTGCGTTTATGGAACCACTGCTCATTGACGGCAACGTTAATGGTCAGTTTCAGATTATGTTCTTTCAGTCCCGTCAAGGATTGTTTATGTCCGTATTCGACCGTCGTGTTTACCATAGTTGCAGATGTGCGTAATGGGAAACCAAAGCCCAGCGATACGGTAAAGTCTTGCCAATCGTCTCCCATAGCATAATTATTCATCATAGAAGCACCTATGCGCCACAACATACGTTCTTCGTATTTCATGCCGTAGGGATTGTGCATATATTGCATACCAACGGCTATTTTTTGTCTGTCTTGCAGGTATCCGTCTTGCCCGAAGTACTTGGCATTCGACCAATTTTGGAACGAGTAATCAGCAGCAACGGTAAAGCGATTTTTCCAGCAGTAACTGCCACCTACACTCCACATCATCGGCATCTCCGAGCCGGTGTGAACTACGGCCGTGTCGGAGGAATAGGTTTCCGTAATCAGGTATTCACCACCCATTTTTAATTTTGGATCGAAGGTGGCACCCAGCACGATTGTATGCGCCTTCGCAAAGGTATGAAACAGCTGTGCGCCCACTTTGGTACGGCAAGCACGCATATCCATATAGCGCAACAATTCCGAATTGGTGGCATCAGATGCCTTGAAAGATACGCTGGTATAGTTCTCTACCCGACCAAAGACGTAGTAGAAATTTGCACCTGCGGCAAACCAGTCAAACAGGTTGAAACCCAAACCAGCATATACCTGACTCAGTCCTCCTTTGCCTGAATAAGCGACATCGTAGGCATAGTCACCACCTTCTGCAACGCCGGTCAGTGCAAAACTATAATTAACATGCGAGTATGGCATTATACCGGCGGATAAAGCAATCCAGCGCTTCCAAAGGGGGAACTGCATAGTCACATATTCCAGCGAGCCGTTGGGTATATTCTTTTGACCGTTGGCATCGCTATAGTTGGTCCAGCCCACAGAAGCAGCCACGTCAAACATAAAACTCAAACTGTCACCGGCGGTATAAGCAGCAGGTTGTGAGGGATTGATAGCGTGGTTAGAACGCACACCGGCCACTACCCCACCCATGGCACGATATTCACCGGGCACACCGTCATCCATCTCGCCATAGCCGAAGCGTGAAGAAGGCGAGCCCGTCTGTGCGAGCAAGGCCAATGGCAGTGATAGAATGGACAGTATGTGTATCGTTTTTTTCATTGTTGATGTTCTAAAATGCGATTTAGTCCTATCAGCACCAAGGATTTCTCGTACCGCACATCGTTTTGAACGGCGTGAAGCACGTATGGTGCATTTCCTCCCGTCAGGAAGGTAGTATAATGGTTTGTGCGCTCGGCCATAGTGCGCATATATCCTTTCACTTCAAAAACCATGCCACGCACAACACCGGCAGCAATAGCGTCGCGTGTTTTGCGTCCGTAGAGTGGTATGAGTTCCTGCTCATCTACCTCCACTTGCGGCAATTTTTTTGTCATAGTGCGCAGTGCAGTAAGCCGCATCTTCAACCCGGGTGCGATATTGCCACCGAGGAAATGACCATCTGCACTGATGAAGTCGTAGGTGATGGCACTGCCGACGTCTATGATAAGCAGGTTATCGTTCGGGCACAGCCACGCTGCCCCTACGGCTGCTGCCAAACGGTCTTGACCAAGTGTCTCCGGCGTGAGGTAATCGTTTTTGATGGGGACCGGTGTGTGGTGGTCAAACAGGACAAAACGTTTGCTCAAGCGGTTGAGTGCGTTCACCATACTGGACTCCAAGTTCACGACGGACGAGATGATGCTGTTCTCTATGGGATAGAGCGTGAACAACTGCTCGGCATCGGCGGAAGTGAAGGACTTATACACTAAGTGCTTCAACATCTTGCCTTCTGCGTCAAACAGCGCCACCTTGGTGCGCGAATTACCTTGGTCAATACAGATATTCATATTTAATCTCCGGCCATTTGGGTGTAAAGGAAGCGCTTGATAGAGCGTTTAGGTGTCTTTTCAAACTCGTGAGGATAGAGTTTGATTTTGGTTACCTGTTCGTATGCAGCCAATTGGCTATTGAGTGTTTTGCGATTATCTTCGATGGCAGCCACCAAATCCTCTTGCGAGAGGTGATTTTGGTCCACTGCGTTGTAATCCGGATAAACCAATGCCACCAAGTGGTCTTCGTGTTGCAGCACGATAGATTCACTCACGTAAGGCAGGTTATTGAGTTTGGACTCTATTTCCTCGGGGTAGATATTTTGTCCGCTGGGACCGAGCAACATCGTCTTGTTACGGCCTTTGATGAAGAGGTATCCCTCCTCGTCTATCATGCCCAAGTCGCCTGTTTTCAGCCAGCCGTCTTTGGTAAAGGTCTCACGGGTTGCTTCTTCGTTTTTGTAGTACCCTTTCATGACGTGTTCACCACGGACCAGCACTTCGCCAATGCCCTCTGCGTTTGGGTGTACTATTTTGGCTTCCATCAAGCCCTCGAGCACCTTACCGCACGAGCCACTTTTTCCGTTGGGCCACGGAGTCCACGCAATAAGCGGAGCACATTCGGTCATGCCATAACCAACGGTCATAGGGAACTTAATGCGACACAGGAAGTCCTCTACCTCCTTATTAAGCGGAGCGCCACCGATGATGAGTTGTGCAAATTCGCCACCAAACACCTCTACCAACTGTTGGCGTATCTTGTCCAAAACGACTTGGTCCAACAATGGCACCTTGAGTACCCAACTCAAAGGCGGTTTGGCTATTTGGGGAACGATTTGCTGCTTGTATATTTTTTCCAGAATAAGGGGCACGGACAGAATAAGCGTCGGCTTGACATCCTTGAATGCCTGAATCAAAATCTTGGGCGCGGGCGTGCGACCGATAAAATAGGTATGTCCGCCGGCAGCCAAGCACCCCAAGAAATCCACGGCGCAGCCGTAAGCGTGTGCCAACGGCAGAAAAGCCACGTGGCGACATCCGGCAAAGACCAATCCTGTAGAGAAGAAGAATTTATTATGTCCTGCCAAGGCATTGCACGTTGTAATCACTCCTTTGGAGAAACCGGTAGTACCGCTGGTGTAGTTGATAGACGCCACTTCGGAGTTCTTGCGCTCGCGGTAGGCGACATCGTTGGGCTGCATACCATTGGGGAAGGCCTTTTCAAATTCAGCCACTGCCCACGGGAAACTGACATCTTTTTTCTCGTTGATATCGGTAGCCAGCACCTTAAAGTTGGTAAGCGAATATACCACGCGAACGGCCTCCATTTGGTCCAGCGTCATACCTTCGTAAATAAGGTCCGTGATAAACAGCAGTTTAGAGCCGGAGTGGTTGATGATATGCAGAGCATCTTCGGGCTTGAAATCCTGCAAGATAGGCACGATAATAGCGCCGTATGTGACAGTAGCCAAATAGACGGTTACCCAGTTGGTATTATTGCGCCCCATGACGGCGATACGGTCGTCTCGCCTAACTCCACAATGGTGGAAGAGCCGTTGCAATTTCCATATTTGTTCTGCGAGTTGTCCGTAAGTGAGAGTGTTGTCGGTTCCCCAATCAGAGACGGCCGGCAAGTCCCAATGCTCACGGAACGTGCGCTCGTACATTTTGACAAAATTGTCTTCAGGTGCTTTTAACATAAGCGTCTTTGTCTTTATTCCTTACTCCATCAGCGAAGCGGTCCCTACTCCTCTATCTGACCACGATGCTATCTACCACGTAGCGACTGTCTCCGCGCCAAGGCAGAACACCGAGGTACTGCTTGGTGATGAGGGTCATTTCTTTGTTGGCATTGTCGCGAATCTGTTGTGCAACATTTTCGTCCTCGACAGAGAATTTGAACTCGTATGACTTCATGCCTGCCTGAGTACCGGACTGAATCATTTTGCCTTCGTACGTTTTGAAGATAAAGCCCTCTTTTTTGAAATAGTTGATAGTGCCTGTATTATCAGAGGTAGCATAAACGAAGCAGAACTTAAAATACACAAACCCGGCAAGTGCGAGAATGAGAATAGCCACAATCCAAGTGATTACTTTACTTTTTGTTGTCATAATTAGTGCAGTTTTATCGAATTAGGGTGCAAAGATACTAAAAATTTTTGGAATACGCAATACCACAGGGCAATAAAGTGATATATTTATATCACGATGGGGTGTTTTTGTGTGCAAAATCCTTGGTTTTGGCACTGATTGAGTGGTCGCGATGTGGTCACGAAATACATAGGCGCTTTACTTGCCCCTATCTTTCCCCACATTGATACCCATCGACCATGTTATGTTGATGTTATGTTGCAAACAGGTAAATTACCAACCACGAAAGAGGACTTGGCAAAGGTGAATGAGGGCTTTGGTGCAGGCACGGTCGGTGATTTGTTCACGGAGTTTGCCCAAATGAAAACATTGCGCCTCCGTACCCAATGGCGTAGCCCACGCAATCCAAACAGTTCCCACCGGTTTATCCGGCGTTCCTCCTGTAGGTCCTGCCACACCACTGGTGGCAATAGCACAATCGGTGTGACACAATTGGCGAACACCCTCTGCCATTTGCCTAACCACCTGTTCGCTGACTGCACCGTAACAACTTAAATCATCTGCAGAGACACCCAAGACATGCTGTTTGACAGAGTTATCGTAAGCGACCACACTACCCCAATACCAAGCCGAACTGCCACTGTGTTTATTGAGCAAAGCAGCCAGTTTGCCCCCTGTGCAACTCTCAGCCGTACTGATAGTCCAGCCCTTGTCCCGTAGCCGTTGTCCCAAAGCGAGTTCCAGCGGTTGATCCTGCTCAAGCACCAACCAATCCTTTACCAGTGTTTTCAGTTCTGCCAACGCCTCGTCACAGTTAGCACCGTCTATGCGCAGCCGAATAGTACCGTCCTTAGGCAGATATGCCAAATGTAACCCCCTCTGAGAGAGGCGGTTCTCAAAATCTTCCAAATGAATAGCCAAAGCCGATTCGGCTATGCCGCTGAGAAGAAGGGTGCGGTGTCGGTTGACGGTTGACAATGCACAATGCACGGTGAGGTAAGGAAGGACCTGCTCGTCCATAGCGATTTTCATCTCGTATGGCACACCGGGCATGGCAATTAAGAGTTGAGAATTGAGAGTTGAGAATTGAGAATTTTTGGTAAAGGCCATAATGGGGGCACTGCCTACCCGATTGGTGAGGACGGTACATGCCTCCGGCACAAGCCACTGGGTAGCCGTCAGGCGATTAAGGACATCAGGACGGTCACTATACAAATCACGCACATGCGCTTCCACCTGCGGCGAAGAAACAAGGCGCGTGTGGAAATAGTCACAGAGGACATGTTTGGTGATGTCGTCCTTAGTGGGACCTAAGCCCCCTGTGGTCAAGACAATATCGGCACGAGTAAAGGCCTCATCCAACGCCGCAGTGATATGTGCAGCGTCATCATGTACGGAAGTGATTTGCTTGAGGGTGATGCCCTCCTCAAATAGACGCTCTGCCATCCATGCAGAGTTGGTATCGACCACCTGCCCTATCAGCAGTTCGTCGCCGATGGTAATTATTTCTGCTTGCATTGTTTCTCCCACTCTTGCGCCGTGAGGCAAAGCTCATCATACCACGCTTGCCCAAAACGACGTATCAAGGGTTCTTTAAGGAATTGATATACTTTGAGATGCTTCTTCTTACCCAACACCCGCGCACAGTGGCAAATATCCCAACGGTGGTAATTGAGGGCAACGAGTTTGGAGGACGCTTCGCTACCGTTTAGAGGACGCGCCGAAGCCGCTACAGAGGGGAGTTGGGAGACACGAATGGGATAAAGATGGCAGGAAATAGGTTTTTTGAAAGGTATCTTGCCGGCATTGTATGCCTTCTCAATCAGGCAATAACACCAACCGTTCTTGTCCGTACGTGCAAAGACGCAATCCTTGTTATTCACAATCGATGTGACCCGTTCGCAACTTGGGTCAAGATATGAAATACCCTGCTCCTGCACCACTTCGCGTGCCTGCTTGGTCATGTCAGGCAGCAGAACAGGCAAAATCTGCTCAACGAGTTGGCACTCCTCGTCCGTGATAGGTGCTCCGGCATCACCCTCAACACAACAGCAGCCGTGACACGTGTCCAAATCACAGCAGAAATCTTTTTCCAAGATGTCTAAACTAACCAATGTATCACCTATCAAAAACATATTCCCTCAATGAAGATTTTAATACCAATACCAATTAGCAGCAGCCCTCCAATCAGTTCGACATTGACCTTGACTTTGCCCACAAACACACCTAATAAATAGCCCAACAACGAGAAAAACAACGAACAAAAAGCAATAACGCCAACCCCCAACCATAACTGCCGTGCATACGGAATGAAAATAAGTCCCGTAGCCAAGGCGTCAATGCTGGTAGCCACCGCCAAGAGAAACATATTAGCAAGCGACCAATCCGCCGGCTTATCCGTATCATGCAGATGGCACGCCTCATAGACCATCTTTCCCCCTATCCACCCAAGCAACAACAGGGCTATCCACGGCGCAAAACGTTTGACAATGAGCGCAAAGACCGACCCCACTCCATAGCCGATAAGCGGCATACCTCCCTGAAAAAGTCCAAAGAGCACCGCCATCACCAACGCCATGGGACACCAACGCCGTTGCTGCAAACCCTGCGCAATACTGACCGCAAAGCAGTCCATTGCCAACGCTATACCTAAGAGAATAATGGAAAGAAGGTCCATTTGTTAGTTGCGCTTATAGCGATAGCGCGCCACCGTTTTTCCTTTGGCAATATTGATGAGTTTACCGCGCACGAATTGCTTGCGAATGGGGGATATGCGGTCAGTGAAGACATGCCCTTCGAGATGGTCGTATTCGTGCAAAACGATACGCGCCTTAAAGTCGGTATAAGTATCTTCATTCCACTGAAAATCAGCGTCTTGATAACGGATAGTAATCGTCTTTGGACGTATCACATTCTCACTAATTCCGGGCAAGGAGAGGCAGCCCTCAGAATAGGTGCTGGTTTCCTCGCTTTCCTCAATGATTTCGGGGTTAATAAACACTTGTTTGAAGTCAGCGCAGTCGGGGTAATCCTCGCCCAACTCAGAACCGTCCACAATGAAAAGGCGTTTACTCAAGCCGACCTGCGGAGCAGCGAGTCCACAGCCCTCAGCTTGCGTAAGCGTCTCCTGCATATCAGCAATGAGCTGCTTGACATCAATTTCGCCCTGCTCAATTTCTTCTGTCTCGCGACGCAAGGCGGTTTGACCATATAAGTAGATTGGTAGTATCATGTAGTTTAGAGGACGGCGACAGAGTCGCCTATAGTTTAGAGATTAGAGTTTAGAGGAGAGGTAATCTTCCAAGATAATACAGGCAGCGAGGCGGTCCACCACGGCCTTGTCCTGACGCTGGTGACGCTTCATGCCCCCGTCTATCATAGCACGATGCGCCAAGACAGACGTAAAGCGCTCGTCATACGGCACCAACGGAAGAGACGGAAAATGATTGCGAAACCAATTCATAAAAGGCGTAATGTACTTCATCGACTCACTATCTGCCCCATTGGTTTGGGTAGGTTTGCCAATGACAACCTCATCGATTTCGCCCTTAGCCAACTCGGCCGTCAGCCACTGTTGGAGTTCCTTGGTTTCAACCGTACAAAGCGGATTAGCCGTTATCCGCATTACATCGGTCATAGCTAATCCGGTTCGTTTCTGTCCGTAATCTATGGCGAGAATACGTCCCACTATTACAGTGCGTTATATTCCTCAATCATACCGAGACGGTAGTACAAACTCTTGAGGGAACGGGTATAGTCGTAATTGTCTGGATCCAGTTGATGTGCTTTCTCAAACAAAGGCAGTGCCTGTTTGTTGGTAGCATCAATCTCTTTGCGGGCTTTGGCATACTCTTTATCGCTCAAATAAGCTGCCTCTTCGTTCAACTTATTACCCTTCTCCACATATACGAAACCATAGTTGCAATACAATTCGGCATTGTTCGGCTCAATAGCCAAGCCCTGCTTGAAGGTCTCAACGGCTTGGTCGTATTTGCCCTGCACGGTCAGAATGGTGCCTTTGGAGTTGAAGTATTGTGCTTGCGGGTCTTGGGCAATAGCTTTATCCAAGAGGGCAACAGCATTGTCGTAGTCCTTTTGTCCAACATAAGCCGAGATACGTGCTTGCATGAAAGTAGGCACATTGGGGAAGAATGCGATGCATTGGTCCATCACCTCGTATGCCTTGGCACTATCCTTCATATTGAGGTAGCAACTGTAGAGGTACTCACCGGCAGTAGGCGTACGGTGCTCGCTCTCTAATAACTCTGCGAAAATAGCAGCGGACTCCTCGTACTTCTCAGCGAAATAGGCCAGTACACCGGCATTTTGGCAGATGTCAGCATACATCGTGTCGCGCAACATCTTGGCCTGCGTCTTCTCGTCCTGCATGACGGGTAGATTAGGAATGTCGATATACAACTTATACAACTCGTAGGTGGTAGCATAGTCCTGGTTCTCATAGAACGATCCGGCATAACCCAAGAGCCCTTGGTTGTTCCAATAATCCAACATCTTAGCAGCAATATTCTTCTTGATAGTAACGTTTTTCTTGTCCATCACCATATTGCCCTTCTTATCCTGCACAAGCACAGATGCCAATTCATCGGCTTTAAGCCAACAAGCATAACTCTCCTTTTGCGCCTCACCGATGACATTGAAATCGGCTTGCTGACCGAGGTAGCGTTTGTTCAACTCCGTTTCAGACTGTTGGTAGCCAATCAAACCAGCCACATACCATGTGTTAGCTTGGTCCTTGGTCTCGGGATTGGTCTTAGCCCCCTCAATTAGTTGGCGTGCTTGCTCAAAATTGGGCACCTCACTCAGCGCTAATCCTTGCGCTTTCTTAACGTCCTTGACTTGTGCCATGCCGATAGCGCTTACCAGCACTGCTCCGGCTAATAAAAACATCTTTTTCATATTCGTTCGATTTAATTGATTAGACATTACATTTCTTGATTCTCAGGTGCTTCCGTTGTTTCCTGATTCTCCTCCGTTGCTTCCTCTTCCTCCTTCGGAACAGTGCAACCGAACATGAGTGTATCGTTACGTTTCTGGAGTTCAATGAGTTTGACACCCTGTGTAGCACGACCCATAACGCGGATGGAGTCCATCGCCATACGAATAGCGGTACCGGACTTGGTAATCAGCATCAGGTCTTCGTCATCGCTGACAGCGTGCAAACCAACCAACATACCGGTCTTGTCAGTGAGTTGCATCGTCTTAACGCCCTTACCACCACGGTTAGTGATACGATATACAGGTTCGCCATCCTCATCATCGAGGCGGGTACGCTTACCACAGCCCTTCTCCGAAATAACGAGAACAGTCTTGTCTGAATTAGGTTCTACACAAATCATGCCAATTGCCCGATCTTGACCATCATCTTCGAGCGTAATGGCCTTAACACCCGTTGCGGTACGTCCCATAGCACGTACGGTATTCTCAGGGAAGCGAACGACCTTACCATTATAGCTGGCAATCAACATCTGGCTCTCGCCATCAGTGAGCGTAACACCAATCAGTGCATCGCCATCACGCAGACCTACGGCATTGATACCGTTGGCACGCGGACGACTATAGGCCTCAAGGGTGGTCTTCTTCATCAAACCGTTCTTGGTGGCAAAGATGAGGTAGTGGTTGTTCACATAGTCAGCATCATTCAAGCCCTTAACATTGATGAAAGCACATACCTTGTCGCCCTTCTCCAAATTGATAATGTTCTGAATAGCACGGCCTTTGCTCTGACGGTTGCCCTCCGGCAAATCATATACTTTCTGCCAATAGAGACGGCCTCGCTCTGTGAAGAACATCATCGTACTGTGCATAGATGCCTGATGAACATACTCGGTAAAATCTTCATCGCGTGAGCCGGTGGCTTTCATACCTACTCCACCGCGTCCCTGAGCACGGAACTCAGTCAGTGGCGTGCGCTTGATATAGCCAAGGTGCGAGATAGTGATAACCATATCGTCGTCGGCATACATATCTTCGGGATTGAACTCAGTAGCCATCTTGACAATCTTGGTGCGACGCTCATCTGCATATTTATCTTTTATCTCCTGCAACTCGTCAATAATCACACCATAACGCAATACTTCGTTGGCCAACAACTCTTTCAAATGAGCGATTGTCTTCTCCAACTCAGCATATTCGGCCTTCAATTCGTCAATACGCAAGCCAGTCAATTGGCTCAGACGCATATCTACGATGGCTTTGGACTGAAGTTCATCTAACTCGAAGCGTGCCTCCAAATTACGCTGTGCATCAGCCGGAGTACGACTGCCACGAATAATCTTAACCACCTCGTCAATGTTGTCAACGGCAATGATTAAGCCCTCCAAGATATGCGCACGCTCTTCGGCCTTGCGGAGCTCCCACATCGTACGACGGGTAACCACGTCCATACGGTGCTCAATAAAGGTGGAGATAATATCCTTGAGGTTCATGAGTTGCGGACGACCCTTCACCAAAGCGATATTATTCACGGAAAAACTGCTCTGCAGTTCGGTATATTTGTACAACTTATTCAGCACTACTTGGGCATTGGCATCACGTTTGATTTCAATGACAATGCGGATATCGCGCTTGGACTGGTCACTGATGTCAGATATACCTTCAATCTTCTTGTCGCTAACCAGTTCGGCAATCTTCTTGACCAAATCGCTCTTAACCACGCCATAAGGCAGTTCGGTAATCACAATATGTTCGCGTCCGTTATCTTCCGCCTCGATGTCAGCATTACTGCGGATAACGATACGTCCGCGTCCCGTCTCAAACGCGTCACGCACGCCCTGATAACCGTAAATAGTACCGCCTGTCGGGAAATCAGGTGCCTTGATGTATTCCATCAATTCGTCAATGGTAATATCTTCGGTCTCGGGGTTCTGGTCTTTCTCAATCTGACGTTTCACGTATGCTACACAGCCGTCAATGACTTCGCCCAAGTTATGCGTAGCCATATTGGTCGCCATACCGACCGCAATACCCGTAGCGCCATTGACCAACAAGTTCGGGAAACGGCAAGGCAAAACAACGGGCTCACGGAGCGAGTCGTCGAAGTTGAGCTGCATATCGACCGTATCCTTCTCTATATCGCGCAACATCTCCTCTGCCATCTTGCTCAGACGTGCCTCCGTATAACGCATAGCAGCAGGACCATCACCGTCCACACTACCAAAGTTACCCTGACCGTCCACCAAGCAGTAACGCATGTTCCATGGCTGAGCCAAACGCACCAAAGTACCATAAATAGAGCTATCACCGTGTGGGTGATATTTACCCATTACTTCACCCACGATACGTGCCGCCTTTTTAGTCGGTTTATCAGAGGTGTTGCCCAACTCGTTCATGCCAAATAGCACACGGCGTTGCACGGGTTTAAAACCGTCACGAGCATCAGGCAGCGCACGGCTGACGATGACACTCATGGAATAGTCAATGTACGAGGATCGCATTTCCTCGTCAATCTTCACAGGAATAATTCTGTCTTCGTTCATAATATAGTAAGTTTTAATTTTTCAAATTAACGCACAAAATTACAAAAAAAAAATGACTATTCCAAATCTTTCGATAGAAAAAATCATCTTTTTCGTTCGACGCCCTATCGATTTAGGTATCAACCTATGCTTAAAACGGCTAAAAATGCCCTTAAAACAAAAAGCAGAACTTTTTATTCTGCTAATTATTGAGGTTTTCAACGCGCCTGTGTGGTGAGAAGTTAACTCCGACGAAGAGCGGCTTACGGGAGTCGGACCCGCCTCCTCAGCTTGGGAAGCTGATGCACTACCGATGTGCTAAAGCCGCAAATTCGGATGCAAAGGTACTGCTTTTTTCCGAATTATGCAAATTTTATGGCAATAATTTTACAATTAATGCGCTTAAAGGGGCTAATTTGACCTCTTGCGTCAAGTCAATCAGGCGATTATTGTCCAAAGGAAGCACACCCTGTGAAGCATAATTGCGTAGCAACTCGGCATAATTTTGCACCGGCATTACGCGTTCCTCTTCGCTGGCATTGATGAGCACCAACACCGCTTCCTTATTAGAATAACGCGCATACGCGTACGTGTTGTCGCGCGACAGCCAATGCATTGTTTTACCATTCCACAGCACCGGCTCTTGTTTGCGCCAGTTCCACAGGGCTTTCATTTGTTCATAAACAGCACGTTGCTCGCCAGTCAATTGGTCCGGCGTTGGTAACGGTTGCCGCAATCCGGAGTGCCCCAAACTGCGGTCAATAGAACGCTGCATATACTCGTCTCCGGCAAACATCTGAGGAATACCACGCATCGTGGCTATCAAAATATGCCCCAACATAACACGTCGAGGGTCGTTATCCTTCACTATGTCGGCAAAACGGTCCATGTCGTGGTTTCCGACAAACATAAGCAGGTTATTCACATCACCATATAAATAGTCGGCAGTCAGTGCATCGTACACCTTAGCCATACCCCCACCCCAATAATTGCCGTCATTCTCCAACGCCTGACGAATTGCCTCCTCCGTAGGAAAGTCCATCACAGCCGGAAGATGACTGTCAAAACCGTCACAGTTCTTCGTGCCACTCTGCCAGTAAGCCACTTGGTTAGCAGGGCGCGTCCACGTTTCACCCACAATGTTAATCCACGGATATTCATCGCGAACGGCTTTACACCACTCGCTCATCGGCGTCTTCTCGTTATAAGGATAGGTATCGACACGCAAACCGTCTATTCCTGCCCACTCTATCCACCAAATATACAATTGCTTGAAATACTGCAGCAAATCCTTGTTATCGAGGTTCATATCCGGCATGTGGTGGTCAAACCAACCTTCCTCACTCAATTTTCTATCATATTGCGATGCGTTCACGTCGTATGCCGTCGTAAAAGCGTTGATAGTTCCAGTGTAGGTATCAAACTGATGCCACCAGTCCTGATAAGGCAGGTCTTTTGCCCACCAATGCTCGATGCCACTATGATTAGTCACTACGTCCATGATGATCTTCAGCCCAATAGCATGTGCGCTATCTACCAGCGTTTTATACAACTCATTGCTGCCAAAACGCGGGTCTATATGATAATAATCTGCACAAGCATAACCGTGGTAACTAAATTCTGCATCATTGGACCACGTGAGGGGTGTAGGCCAAATATACGTTGCGCCTAATTCCTTGATATGTGGCAGTTCGTCAATGATACCTTGTATATCGCCCCCAAAACGCCCGTGAACATAATCTTTTCGGCAGGGCTCTTTCATCCCTTTAACCGTGTTGTTCGTGCTATCACCATCACGAAAACGGTCGGGCATAAGCAGATAAATCATATCTTGGCTGCCAAATGAAGTGCGTTCACCACGATTGGGACGGTCTAAAATGGCATACGTAAACGACGTTTGCTTGCGACCATTTTGCAGAATAAAAGTATAATTACCTGCTGCTTGCACATCTACGTCAATAAACAGATAACTTGGACTTTCGGCCTTTCGTACGTTTTTGATAGTTAATCCGTTGGACTCTTTTACGCGAACTTGACAAGCCCCCACTCCGCTGCCGTGTACCATAATAGTCAGCGGACATTTCATACCTGCCCACCAATTCAGGGGCTCTACGTGTTGTACAACTACAGATTTCGGTGCCGATACTTTGGCTGCTTGCATAGTGGGACACAGCAATAACGCTATGGCACCCACTAAGCATATTTGACATACTTTTTTCATGATATATTGGAATTTATTGTTCATTTGTAGTTTCATTAGCGCGGTCCGACCAAACGGCGCAGGTAGTGCAGCGACCGGGCTCACAGCATGTGAGATAGAGATGCAACAGTGCTTGTGTATCGGCGGCAGAAGTGACTATCTGCCCCAACGTACGCCACTGACGAATCACCCGATTATCTTCTGCCGGCAGTTGATTCAACAGAGCCAATGCCTCGTCAGGCAATCCACGAGCAAATAAGAAAGGTGCTACCACGTTAATCAGCAAGCCGTCTATGCTACGCTGCCCCAAGCCAATGGCATGCATTGTCTGTTGCACCGTGGGATTGTCGATGAGGCACAAACTAAACGGAGAGTCGAATGTGTGCAATAATTGCGCGAACTGCATCAAGCGTACAGACGGACGTGTCTGTGGGCGAATGCGTCCTTGTTTCCATAGCGAAGGATTTATTGAGGTCAGTGAGAACTTTGTTCGCAAAAAAGCATACTCCTTATACAGTGGGTCGTCCTCGGTCAATAACCCTGCCTGACCCAATAAAAGGGCTTGAAGTTGTGTAAGGTTGTCACGGTGCTTAAAGATAACCGATAGCGGTGTTGCCAAAGCCACCATTTCCATTGGAACTCCATTGGTGTGGAATCCAAAAGCATGTGCCAAAGACACATAAAACGCCTGCTGCCAGTCGTTGTGCGATATTTGCAGCAAGCGATTGATGGACTCCTGTTTACAACGTAAACGGCGCAAAAGCATCGTTTGTTTCCAACCGTCAGTTATGAGGGACGGCTCTGCCAATAAACGCTGCGCACAACGGTGGGTTGCCACAGCAGAATCCATGGCATAAGCATCATGCAACAGACGGTCTAAATAGTCTTGGGGAGCCGGATAATTCAATTCCAATTGCGGTATCTCCTCCCCACGAGAGTTAACAACGGCTTTATCCGCATGACGCACCACATGTAGCAATATATGGTCATACGCCGGATCCAAATGATGACGATGCCTGTACCAATCACTGCTTTCAACGTGCAATTCTATCTGCCCTACCATCTCCAACCCATTCATGCGCAAACGCACATCCGTAAAGTCCGGACCGGCGTTCAAATTATGTTTACCGAAAGAAAACACTTCTATCGGTTGACCGGTAGTGGTACGTTGTGGAAAGTCAAGGAATAACCCTTGCTGCCAAATATAATGTAACAGAATCTCAGGCACCTTAAATCGTGTCGATGAAGAATTTTTGTTTGCGATTGAACATCACGATGCCAACTACCATCAGTACCAAGGTGCAACCGATGGCATAGCCCAAACTACCCCACGAGAAAGAGCCCGCACCAAAGGCGCCAAACTTGAATGTCTCTACCAAGGGCGTCATCGGGTTAATTAGCATTATCTGATGCAAGGTGGGATTGGTCACATAACTAAGCGGATACACTATCGGTGTGGCATACATCCATAGCGAAACGAACACGCCAAAGAAATTGACTAAGTCCTTGTATTTCGTTGTCAAACTGGACACTATCAGTCCCAATCCCAAGGCAATACCCATCAGGCAAAGCACGATTACGGGGAAGAGTAACAGATACCAATTGGGGCATAAGTTCACGCCACGCAGCACAAAGTACAGATAAACTATCACAAACGTACTCAACTGCAAACTGAAGCGGAACAATTTACCGACAACCTTTGAAATGGGTGTTACCAACCTCGGGAAATACACCTTTCCGAACAAAGCCGTGTTGGTTTGGAAAGTGGTGGACACCTCTGTCAAGCACAGCGAGAAATACTCCCACAAGCACACGCCGCTCAAATAGAACACCGGCTGTGGAATATCGTCAGTAGGTATATTGGCAATGCGTCCGAACACGACCATGTAAATAATCGTCGAGAAAATAGGCGAAATGAAATACCACCCCATACCGAAGATGGTTTGCTTGAATTGAACGGTGATATCACGTTTCACAAAGAGCCAAAGCAAGTAGCGTTTCTGCCACACTTCCTTCAGCCCCAAGCCACGCTTACGCTCTTTCGGCGCAATCACGGTAGTCCAATATGTATTTTCATTCGTTTTTGCCATTTTACACCGTATCCATGAAGGATTTCTGGACTTTATTGAACAGCATCAAGCCAAATATCAACAGCAATACGGTCATCAGTACCGAATACCCCAACCACAGCCACGAGAACTGCCCCACTCCAAGCAACGAGAACTTAATCGCTTCCATGATAGGAGTTACGGGGTTGAGCGACATAGCCAAATGCAGATGCGGATTAGTGACCATCGACAACGGATAAATGACCGGTGTGATATATACCCACAGCGACACTATCTTGGCGAAGCAGATTTGTATATCGCGGTATTTGGTGGTCAGCGAAGAAGTAATCATACCGAAACCGACGGCCATCATCGCCAAAATAAACATCAGCACAGGGAACAGCACTATTTGCCAATGAATCTGCAAAGCCATACCCTCCATCGGGCAGATGCGGTAGTAGATATAGAACGCCGTGAAGATAGCCAATTGAATGAGGAACGACAGCACATTCACCGTCACCGCCACCAACGGCATAATAATACGCGGGAAATAGACCTTACCGAAGATGTCGGCATTGCTGACAAATGAATTACCTGTAGCGGTCAAACTGGCGGCGAAGTACCCCCACACGGAAATACCCAACAGGTAGAACAGCACAGGAGGCACGCCATCGGTCGGAATGTTGGCTATACCGCCGAATACGGCCACATAAACTATTACGGATAGCACCGGCGTGATGAGGAACCACAATGGACCAAGCACCGTCTGTTTATACGCTGTTTTAAACGAACGCATGACGAACAGCCAATACATATCACGATAGCGCCAAATCTCCTTCCAATCCAATGTCAGAAGGTGGTCTTTCGGCGTAATCGTAATAGTCCAATAGTGTTTATCCGGTGCTGAATTTTCCATTTGCGGCTGCAAAAGTACAAAAAAATTTTGACATACGCAAATAAAACACGAAAAAAAGCCGCGTCACGGCTTTTTTTCTAAAGAAACAATATGTTTTGTTATCCGGCTATTCGACTGGAAATGACTTTCCAATTGATTAACGGCCAGAGTTGGTCGATGTAATCCCCTCGACGGTTTCTGTAATCCAAGTAATAAGCATGCTCCCATACATCAATGGTCATTACCGGTTTCCAGCCGTGCCTGAGGGGATTATCATCGTTCTGTAGCTGTTGAACGGACAACCGTCCTTCATCATCCATTACCAGCCATACCCAGCCGCTACCGAAAAGGGACACGGCCGCTTGTTTAAGATTGGCGAGCATGGCGTCAAAACTGCCGAAGGACGACTCTATTAAAAATAGCAGTTCATCGGACGGTTGTTTGGAAGATTTACCGGGACGCAGTTGTTCGAAAAACATCTGATGGTTCCACGCTTGTCCGGCATTGCGGGCGATAGGTCCTGTAGTCGCTTTTGCAGCGATGTCGTCCAAGGACATACCTTCCCACTCTGTGCCGGGGACAAGCTGATTAAGTTGGTCAAAATAGGATTGCGCATGTTTGGAATAATGCGTTTCTACGGTAGCGGCACTCATCATCGGTGCCAAATCGCCGTACTGAAAACCCAATAGGGGTAAAGTAAACAGTAGATTCATAGTAGTTAATGATTTAAGTTTTTAATTTATGTTTTTTTTCTATCCAAAAACATATCTCCAAAAAGTGTGCCAAAATCCGCATAACCCCAAAATTGCACAAAAATTACCGAATTATGCAAATAAATTTGTTTATTTTCACAAAAAGCAGTAATTTTGCACCGTCAAATAAAACGGATATGAAACACTACACTTCTATTATTGTATTGCTGTTGGCGGTTATCGGCTTATCGTCATGCAATGTAATGCAAGCCATCAAGCTGAAGGACTGCACCTATAATTACTCCCATATATCGGACATCACTTTTATGGATATGACCGGCAAGGACCGCCGTTCGATTTCCGGAGTGACGATGATAACTCGCGCCCTGTTGGGCAAGACGGACAAGGTTACGATGGGCTGCACCATTCATTTAAAAGTGACCAACCCCAATAAGCAGACGGCGTCGATGGACCGTTTGTTCTACTCGGTGGCGTTGGATAGCATTCAAATCGCCGAGGGCAGCAATGCAGAGGCGTTTATCGTGGCTGGTGAGAGTACGGCGGATATGGCAATAGTGCTGAGTGTAGATATCAAAACATTGATGGCGCAGCATTCACGTGCCACAGTCATCAATGTTCTAAAGAATTTCCTCAATATGAGCGACACGCCCACCCTGATTACCGTCAACCTACGGCCTGTCATTCGCATAGCCGGTGTGTCGATGGCTATTCCCAAAGCCATTCCGCTCACTTTCCATTACGGAGGCAAGAAAAAGAGCTAATAGAACAGCAGCGTTGCTCCTATAGCGGTAGCGATATGGCATATCTTCATAGGTACGCCCACGCGTGCGTAGTCCGTAAAGCGATAGCCACCATCGTTGTAAACGATTAAGTTAGGCGGAGTGGCAATAGGCGTTGAGAAACTCGAACTGACACTCATCATCAGTGCCAACATCATCGGCAGCGGGTCTATATTCATCTGTACGGCTGCTTGCCACACTACGGGGAAGAACATAGCGCCACACGCGGTGTCCGAGATGATTTCCGTCATAATGCCGCTTACCACACATACGGTCACCATCACCCAAACCGGGTTCGAGCCGCATATAGTCAGTAGCCACGTTACCAGTAGTTCGGCCAAGCCGGTCACTTCTATCGCCACGCCCAGCCCCACCGAGCCGGCAAAGACAATCAGCACCTCCCAATCGACTTCCTTAAATGCCTGACGCGAAGTGCAGCAACGCGTCAGTATCATCAGCAGTCCTGCGGTCAAGGCACAACTGGACAAAGGGAATCCTGCTATATTGCAGGCGGACGCTACCAACATAGCCACCATGATGCCCAAACTCAGATACGTCTTCCACTTAGGAGCCGTTTCTGTCTCTTGCACGTTGTGGGCACCTTGTTCATCGTTATCCCCCAATCGCCCTACCCGTTCCGGCAACAGACGGCGCAAAACGACCACCACCACGATGTCCACCGCTATGCAGCAAATGGCGACGGGGAAAGGTGCAAACAGGTTAAGCGCTATGCCTGTCTTGGCGGCGTACATAGACGATATAATCAGGTTAGGCGGCGTACCTATCAGCGTCAGCAAACCGCCTATGGTGGCAGCGTATGCCAACGGCAACAATAATTTGGACGGCGACATCTTGAGTTTCTGCGCCCAACGTTGCACCACGCCCTTGAACAGTGCCGTTGTCGTCGTATTACTCATCACCGACGACAGCACGCACACCGGCAACATCAGCCGTAGTATAGCCGTAACGTAGTTCTTCGGGGTGCCCATTAGGTGTTTTACTATCCAATCCAAGGCACCGGCGTACTTCAGACCGCCTATCACGATATACAGCACGCCTACCAATAGCACGCTCTCGGAGGCAAAACCGCCAAACGCCTGCGCAAACGGCATCACGCGCGTTATGGCAAATACTGCCATTATGCCAAAGAACACCAGCGCCGGCTTCAGATTGGAAAAAATCAACAATCCGAACGCAACCAGTGCCACTACAATGGTAATCCAAGCAGAGAGAGTCATCGTTTCTATTTCAGGTAATAATCCACAGTCGTCACCACGCGAACGTGCATCAGCCACGGCTGGTTGTCGTCTGCATCTACGCTGAATTGCCCCTGACTGGCATTGCGAATGGAGCCCAACGAGCATTGTGCATCGTCGGCAAATTTCTGTGCCACGGCACGGGCATTCTTGGTGGCCTCTTCTATCATCTCGGGCTTGAGATCCGGCAGACCGTTGTATTGGAATTTGGTGTTCCACGCGTAGGAGTTCAGGATGACGCCTTTTTCCAGCAACTCGGCTTGGCAGCCCTGATTGGCGATGACGCGTTCCACATCAGCGGTCGAAATAATCAGCGAACGGGATACCGTGTAGTGGTATTCGGGACGGTGGTCGTAATAGCCGCTCCAGTTATTATCTACCTCCGTATTGCTCAGCGATATATCTTCCTCTTTGAATCCTTTGGCAGTAAAGAAATCGCGCACCAATTTCTCCTCTTGCGACAGTTCGGCAGACAGGACTGTCAGGTCATTGCCACTAATGGCGAACTTGAGGGGCCATACCACGTAATCGGCTTGCACATCGCGTGTCGAGAGACCTTTCACCGTTACGGCACGGTCACGATACGTGAATTGGTGAATACCCAAGTAAATAAACACGCCCGAGAGGGCAATTCCTACCGCTATCACAATAGCGGGCAAAAAACGTTCTTTCATATTCATTTATTTTTAGTTGATAATTTGTTAGCGCAATTTATTTCGTTCAAAGTGGGCTTTGGCGTAGGTGAAGTAGAACACCAATCCGGCTGCATACAGCATCACGCCCGTCCAAAAGGCCATATAGTACCCCAAGTGTTCGGCCACCACGCCACCTATCAGCATACCGACACCCATGCCCAAATCCCAACTGGTCAGAATAGTTGAATTGGCGGTACCGCGCTGGTTATTCTCGGCAAGGTTGATAAACATCGTTTGAAAGGCCGGCCACATGTGCCCGTTACCCAAGCCGATGATAAAGGGAGCGGCATAGTAACCGATTGGGTGATGAACGGCGGCAAACAGAATAAAACCGCTGATACTCACCAATATACCCCATGTGGCATTGCGAACTATCTTGCCTTCGCGCAGCGACTTGCTGCCGGTCAGGCGCGACACAATCAGTCCCACCGCAAACAGCGCAAAGAATACGCCCGTTCCTGTCGTAATGCCTAAGCGTTCTCTGCCGTATATGGCGACGTAGGTGGACAGTATGCTATAGCAAAAAGCCATCGTGAACATCACGAGGAACAGCGCCCAGCCCTTCAGCAGCAGAAAACGGTCCAGCGATAATGCTTGCTTATTGTCCAACATCTCGCGGGGCTTCAGGTGCAAGGTCGCATCGACTATCACGCCCACCAGCGAACAAACCATCGACAGCGCAAACAGCATGTCGTAATTCTCAAACTTGGAGAACAGTATCAGTCCCACACTGGGAGCAATGGCGGTAGCGATGTTATTACTCAGACCGTAATACCCTATTCCCTCTGCCCTACGGGACGGAGGCAGCGTGTCTATCATCACCGTGGACAAACTCACGCCGCACGCACCAAACGGCGCTCCGTGTACCATACGGAAGATGGCAAATAGCGTCATACTGCCGGCTATGATGTAACTGCCAAAGAAAATACACGTCAGAAAATACGTTATCAGCAGTACCGTCTTGCGTGGCCAACTATCTACCACATAACCGCTAAACGGACGTATCAGCAGCGCTGCCAACGCATAACCGGCAAGCACAAGGCCGATCATGTCCTTGTCGGCACCGAACGTATCACGCAGATAAAGGGGCAATAAGGGTGTCATCAGCATAAAAGCGAAGTTGAGCAGGAAATTGCTCACCCACACTTTCACATATTCACTATTCCACAACTTATCGGTATCCACCTTTTATATGATATTGATTTGGCAGTTGCGCATCACGGTGATGGCTGCTTCGTGGCCCTCGGCTGTGCTACCTGCGCACAAGGACGACTGCACATTGATTTCGGCTTCCGGAAAGAGCGATTTCAGCACAAGGGCATTCGTTATTACGCAGATGTCCGTATCTACGCCTGCCAGCGTAAACGACAACTCACCGGCAGGATAGTGCCCCAATATACCCTCTTGCGTCAGAAAGGACACCCAATTAACATAACCGAACGACGATTTGCACAATTGGGCATCTATGGGCAAGGTCTTGATGGCATCGTTCAATTCGTGTCCCCACTCTCCGGCTATGCAATGCTTGATGGGCAGATATTTGCCCTCTTGGGTGTGCATATAGTTGGCATCGTGTGTGTCTTGTAGTGCATATATTTTGTCAAAGTGCTGTTCCCTGAAGTATTGCACCACGGGCTGAACCACTGCCTGTGTACTCTCCGATGACAGCGCCCCTCCGGCACTGACAAAATCGTTCTGCATATCAACTATAACACCTATCTTCAGCATATCTACAAAAAACAATTAGGATGCAAATATACAACAAAAATTTGGCATACGCAAACTATTTGGGCACGAAATAGATTTTTAATCTATAAATAGGCGGTTTTTTGTATAGTCGTGGGGTGCTTGCACACTAAGGACTATACAAAAACGGCTATATAAAGGCGCAAGCCGTTGTGCCCAAATGTGTGCGTATGTTAATAAAGGTGAGGACTACCATTCGAGGTGGGCGAGCGCAGCGAGGTCGGTGTCCTCGAATATACAATCCTCCTCTGCGTCTGGCAGCTTGCCCAAATTACTAAAAATTTTTGGAATATGCAAATTTTTTTTTCAGTTTAGACCCTTTTATCGTTCGTCTATCTCGACACCAACGATATACGAACGATGAACGAACGATGAACGGAGGATGAATTTTGGGTGTTTTTTTGGGGCAAAAATTTTGGTTTTGGCAGTGATTGAGTGGTCGCGATGTGGTCACGAAA
>JAKSNJ010000001.1 GCA_024399965.1 Paludibacteraceae bacterium | reverse complement strand
AGATGCCGGCAGCCATTATGACGGACGCTATCGTGCGCCTGTTGCCGGGGGCATTGGGAGATATAGAAAGTGCCCTAAATGACAGTTTTCAGGACGGATTGTTAGAAGCAGGTGTCTATACACGTCCGGCGGATTACAAGGGCTGGAAAGTGCCGGAAATACTGATTAGCGGCAACCAAGCCAAAGTGGAGGAATGGCTGTACGAAGAGAGCGTGAAGCACACTCAAGAACGCAGACCCGACTTGCTCGGTTGACGGTTGACAATGCACAATGCACGATGGTGCGTGCGTAGCACTCCAATAAACACTAAAAAAAGATGGAACCTTGCGGCTCCATCTTTTTTTGTTTATAAGCAGATTAGTATTTGCTTTGGATAGGTACGATTTCAACGCGGCGGTCTTTGGTAGGATCGTCAGCAGCACCGAACTTCAAAGGATGCTCTGAACCGTAACCGGCTACCTCCATTTGGAAGTCACGTACACCCTTCTTCTTCAGAACGGCTGCTACGCTGTTAGCACGGTTTTGCGAGAGTTTCTTGTTGAACTCAGCATTACCATCGGAACTGGCGTGACCCTCAACGGCTACGCGAATTTGAGGATTCTCAGCAATAATAGCAGCTATCGAATCAAGCAAGTTAGCAGGTTCAATGATGGGCTTCTTGTAGTCACCTACGTTGTAGTAAATCACCACTTTCTCCAACATCTTAGTAATCTGTTCTACCTTTTGTTCCGTCTCTTTAACGATAACCGTGTCGTGAACAACTTGCTTCTCTATTTGTACAAGTGTATCGGTTACGATAACTGTATCGTGAACGATTTCGGGAGCGATGTAGTTCTCAGCGGCTTTCTGCTCGTCGGATTTCTTGTTCACATTGAAGTATGCAGCAATCTTAAGGCCAAAGCTCCAAGGTTTAACACGGTCAACGTCAGCAGAACTGAACAAACCGTTGTGAGACTGATAAGCACCCTTGTCGAAAGGAGCACCGTTTTGAGCGGAACCGAAGATATAGTCAGCACGGTCGCGGTGAGGAGTGCTGTTGAGGTCATTCAGACCGTAGTTACCATACAAGCTAACACCGAGGTCAACACGGGGATGTACTTGGAAGATAATACCCACTTCGCCGAACAAGTTGCAGTTAACAGGGTTGAGTGAATTTTTCTTGAAATCAATATTCTCGTTTTGCTCAATGGTTTGTGTACCGAAGTGCAAGTCCTTACTCTCTTCATAACCATATTGCGGGAAAGAAGCCAAGTTATCCAGCGTACCCTTGTAGTTATACTGACCCACAACAGGGAAAGCCAGTTTCAAGCCGACGGTTCCCAAGAATCCTACGTGATGAGGTTTAACACGGAAAGACAGGGCGATAGGCAGTTCAATCATACGAACGTCTTGTACTTCACTCCACTCGGAGCCGCCGTTGAAATTGAGACGATGGAGATAATCTATGCCCAAATCCGTTTTCTCTTGGCGGAGGTTAACCATGCCATCCAATTTAGCCATAGCACGGTAGGTAGAGAATTCCACACCGGTGGTGAAACCCATCCAGTTAAAGAAGTAGTAGGTGTAACGGAAACTAACGTCGAATCCGGGGAAACCTATACTGTTTTTGATATTCTCACCATCGGTCCACAGGCCGGACATACCGAAGCCGAGACCAACACCGAGTACATGTCCTTTGGTGTAGTGTACGCTGTCCACAGGATAGACGCGCTCTTTTTTCACGCGCTCTTTCTTGGCAGGAGCTGCTTCTTCTACGGCAGCTTCGTTATTAGCCAAAATAGCGCTATCCATCGCAGCTGCCTCGGCAGCGGCAGCGTCAAACGCTGCCTCTACCTGAGCATTGATAGTAGAATCTTGTTGAGCTTCTTGAGCGAAGGTAGGAATTGCCAGTAAAGCAACTAACAATCCACATATACAATTCTTTTTCATATTCTTATAATGATAATTAATTCGTTAATGATGTTGTTAGTCCGTTTTACTTAACAATGAGCTTTTGCATAGCGGATTGACCATCGTTAGCCACGAAGCGGAGCATGTAAACGCCTTGTGCGAAAGGAGCGTGAACATTGTTCTTGCCTGCTTCAACAGTGAAGCGTTGTGCAGCGCTACCATTGCTGGTGGAGATGAATACTTCACCTGCGATTTCCGTTTCGATGGTGTAGAGGTTGGAGGTATTTACCATAGTCGGATAAACCTTGAGTTCGCGTACAGGTGCAGCGGAAGCGGTTCCGTTGAACTCTTGCTCGCAAATCATGTATTTATTTCCGGCAGCGTCGTATGCGTAAGCATAGTAAACACCGTTCATAGCAGCACCATTTGCCTCGTGGTAATCCTGACCGTTTTGACCGGCAACGAGTTGACCGTTCTTGTACCACTCGTAGTTAACGAAGGTAGCGGTCTCGTTGTTGTTGTTAACGATAGCTACATCGTTCCAGAGCTGAACCATGAGGTCATAGCAACCGGCTTCGTCGTGGTGGATATAGATGGACTCGTTGTAGGTGTACGGCTCTACATTGTCGCCACCAACGGTGATGGTGAAGTCAGCAGGACCCTCTTGGTCGAGAACGATAACATTCTTTTCAGGATCGAAGTGTGCCTTGTCAGCAGGATCAATAGTTACATTGATGTCAGCGAAGTCGGTGATGTCCTTACCGTCTTTGTCTTTGAGTACGATAGGCAGTTCGTCACCGATTTGGTAACCGTTCTCATGCTCGGGTTCGGGCAATTCGAAGCTACCCTCATCTTCGGGCACGAATTTATCAACGTGGATTTGTGTCGTTTTGTCGATAGGTTCAATACCTTCGCCCTCGATATGGGTGATGATAGCGATGTCACCGGCTTTGTCGATAACGATTTCGCCGTTTTCGATGTGAGCAGCGTCAGCAGGAACGAACGTGTAGGTCTTGTCGCAGAGGTCGGTAATGTCCTTACCGTCTTTGTCCAATACGCGGATGTCGTCGGTATTGATGGTCTCACCGGGTTGGAGCTCACCTTTCTGAACGTCCTCAGGCATAACTACTTCGCCTACGTTGTAGGTCTCAACCTCAACTTTGGTGGTATCGGTAGCGTGTTCAGGATCAACCATCGGGTCGGTAATCTTGGTGATGATTTGGAAGTCTTCGTCCTTGTCGATAACGAGAACGCTGTCGTTCTTGCCTACTTTCTCGAAGTGAGCAGCATCTTCGGGCTCGATGATGAACTCAATCTTATCCATTTGGTCGGTGATGTCCTTTCCGTTTTGGTCATAAACCTTAACATCTTTCAGGGAGATGGTGTCACCTACGTGAACGTCGCCGTCAAGGAGGTCTTCGGGCAACTCAACTTCGCCGATAGAAGCAGGTTTAGCACTGATGATAATCGTGTCAACCTTGGTCTCCATACCTTCTTTCTCGGTAGTAACAACAACGGTGATAGGATCAATCGGCAGATCAACTACGACGTCGCCTTCAGGAGTAACGTGAGCAGCACCTTCGGGGATAATCTCGTAGGTCTTCTCAACACCCGTGATTTCGTGACCATCCTCGTCGAAAACTTTCACTTGAGAGGTAGGAATAGTGTCACCAACTTGCGGGTTTTCAAGTTCCTCTTTGAGTTCCTTCTCCCAGTCGATGTCCTTAACGCCACCAACGATGGTAACCTCTTTGGTGTACTTAATCGGGCCAATGAAGTCGGCGTTACCTTTCGCAATCATGATGATACGAACCACACCTTTCTTCAATGTCTCAATGGTGGTACCGGTGATGGTGAAGAAGTTTTCGTAGGATTCAGGTACATAAACAGTGTCAATACCAAGTTTGCTGAGCGTGGAGGTAAGGTCGTTCTTCAGGTCGTAAGTCTTACCTACAAGCAGCGTGTCAGGTATGTTGCTGAAGATTTTCTCAGCGATGGGGTTGAGCGTGAAGGTGAAGTCCTTGGTAGCGGTCTTCAGGGTGTCACCGGTAACGGTAACAGTTACTTTCACGTTGCCGCAGTGGTCAACGATGAAGTTTCCGTCCTCGTCCAAGTGCATACTTGCGGGCTCGATAGCATAAGTGATGTTTGCCTCAGGAGCAGCGAGTGTGTCACCGTTCTCACCCTTGACAACGAACATATTTGCGATAGTATCCAGAACGCTCATGTTAGCAGGATCAACCGTGCTGTTGAGTTCGATAGAAGCAACCAAACCGTTTGCATAAACGTCAACGGTGTCGTTAATAGCGAAGTGAGCGCAAGTTTGAGCGGCTTTAGCCACGATTTGGAATGCGCCGGCTTGCAGTACCTCATAACCGCCGGTAACAGCTTGTACGGCAGTAGCAGGAATGAACTCGTAGGTCATCTCGGCCTCGTCTTCGGTGGAAGCCGGAGCAGCAGGCAGGATGTCGCCCTTGTTGATGGTCTTGGGCAGAGCCCATTTGATAACGTTCTTGCTTGCCTCAGGCACATCTAGATAGATGGTATCGAAGGCAGCAGGCAGGATAGAGTTAGGTTGCAAAGCAGCAATGATGCGCACTACACCTACGCAGTTAGGCGTGATATTACCGTCTTTGTCGATAGTAGCGGATTCCGCAGGTGTAACAGTATATTCGTATTTAACGCTGTCTTTCAAATCAGCAGGCAGTTCGTTGCCAGCAGAATCTTTTACAACAAATGGATTAGGAATTACCTCACCAGGAGTAGCAGGTATGGTATCCTCGGGCAGTTTGTTGTCAACAACGATTTCCTTTTCACCGTAAGCGGTGATACCCTTAACCGTGTAGTAAGCGATGGTGGAGAATTCTCCCTTGTCGTTCTTGTCCTGACTCCAGAACATAATGCTGGCGTAGTGAATACCCGGCTCGTCCAGTTTGTATTGTACGTTGTAGGGGATATTCTCTTTGTACTGATCCAATGCGGTAGGAATCTTGGAAGATTGAACGGCGAATTTGGCTGCATCAGCCATACCGATACCCCAATTCAAGGAATCCTTTACGTTGTACCAGTTCAAAGAAGTGGATTTGGTAGCCATACCGCCGGGCGTGTGCGTACCCTTAATAACTAAGGTGTCTTGCGGGAAGGTGATAGCTTTCTTCTCCGTGATGGTGAAGTTGCGTACCCAACCTTTGTACTGTGCGTTGTAGTATTGTACTTGCACATATTTAGCATTAGCAGGCAAAGCGTATGCGCAATTCTTGTCGGCAGTTGTAGATTGAGGAGCAGTTACCTGTGCCAATTCTATCCAGTTACCGGGAGTAGTAGCGTAACTGATTTTCAGACGTACGTTGTTACGGTTTGCGTCTGCAAGTGTGTTGTAGGAGAATTTGATAGAATCAGGAATACCCGTGTAAGCAAACTCAATAGTACGTGTTTTTTCCGTTTCAAAGGCACCAACTTCATCGAACTCAATGTCATTGTATGCATCGTTCCATGTAATTTTGTTCGTATAGGTAACGATGGTAGAGTTCGTAAATTGGTCTGTCTCGGTAATCGTGTAAGGCAGGTGGTTCGTACCCATAGTGGTAGAAACAATTACCAAACGATAGGTGATACCGTTCTGCTCAACATAGACTGTGTCTTGCGCACTCTTGTGATTCAGTGTGAAGTGGTCTTTCAGGTCCTCTGTTTGACCCAGATAGGTCAGGCCGTTCTCAGTCTTCTTGGTAATCTTCACTGCTTCGGGAGTAGCGGATATATATTCAATCCAGTGCTCATCTGTAGAAGTGTAAGGCAGATTAACTTTGTAGATTTTGTTCAAAGCATCCTCCGGATCAACCAATTGGTTGTCGAAGACGAAATAAACCTGTGCATCCTTTTTGTCAGCCTCTGCAGTAGCAGCGGTGATAGTGAATTCGGTAGAATAAGCGGAAGAGCAATACAAGTTATCCACTTTCTCAATATATGCCTTAACTTTGTAGGTACCGGGCTTAAGTACATAGAAACCGGTGTGTTCACCGTTCCAGAAAACGTACTCAGCATTGTTGCTGACCAGTTCGTATTTTACCGTACCTGCAAAAGCGGGGTTGGCAACATTGATGTTAGAAGATAGATCATAGTACTTTTGACCAAGGACATTATCTACGGTAACGTCCATATTGTCACTGGCTTTTGTCCACGTGGGAGCATCGGGGATAATCTCATAATTCACCTCAAAAGCAGTCATCAAGCAGTACTCACCAACAGCAGGAAGAGGACCTACCCAAGAACCACGACGGAAATAGAATTTCATACCGTCTTTGTAGTTGGTCATCTTGGTGGTAGCAACACTTGCTTTGGAACCAGCACCATTGTCGGTAATCACTTCGTCTTCGTCACCGAGAGCGAAACGACCGGCAGAACCGACCTGTGCAATTACCATACGAACACCGGTAGCGTCGAATTGGAAACCAGTACCTTGTTTAGTCCAAGTCAACATGTAATTCTTTTGCTGACTTCTTTCGCACTTAGAGAATACCAAACGAGCTTCACGACTTCCCCATCCTGAATGATAGGTATTGGTGTAACTCAGGTCATTGTCACCACCGGCAATCGTGAAGGTGGCAAAACCATTGTCGGCTGTACGAACGAACGCACCATTGTTGATGTAGTTCAGATCTCCGTTGGCCCAATACGTTGTTGTGGTCGTCTTGTCGCCAGCAGCAGCCCATGCACTCTGGCTAATAAACAACACAGCCAAAATGCCGAAGAACATAGAAAATCTTTTCTTCATAAGACTAATAATTAGGTTAATAATTAAGTTAATTGGTTTTTTGTTTGTTTTTGTAATGATTATATCATTATATGTCTTTATGCCCGTATTAAGCATTCTACGAAAATTCGTGCAAAGTTACAACATTTTTTTTGAACTACCAAATGTTTTTACATAAAAAGTGCAAAAATTGTCGTACAGTCAAATAAAATTGTCGTAGAGTCAAATCAGGAGGGAGGTGGAGACCCCCTCGGTCCCCCTTCAAAGGGGGAAGGTTGTAGGTGATAGGTGGTAGATTATAGGTTATAGATTAACAAAAACAAATAAAACCCCTTGTGTTTGATGCTATGTCTCATCAACCCAAGGCAATAAACCAAGCGCTACGCGCTAAAAACAATTTATTTCTGTTTATCGCCTTGCAGAGGATGATACCCTCACAAGAGGGTGATGATATGAGGACAGTAGTTTATCGGAAAGCTTGCTTTTCAAGAAAATAATGAACTCATAGCAGCAGGTGCTTTTAGCACTATACTCTGCAAGGTTTTTTTATGGTTTTTGTTAAAGACAATTATGAATTGGCAATGCGCAATGCACGGTGAATTGGAAGGGAGGGTAACGGCAGCACGACGTATAATTCGACCGTCGGTCGACCGTCGGCAAGACCACGGTTGCACCCGCCGTCGGTTCGCCGTCGGTTCGCCGTCGGCAAAAACCCGGTGGAAGGAGGGGGTGGTAGGTGGTAGGTAGTAGGTAGTAGGTAGTAGGTAGTAGGTAGTAGGTAGTAGGTGATAGGTGATAGGTGATAGGTGATAGGTGATAGTGGATAGTGGATAGGTGATAGTGGACAAAAACCATAAAAACCCCTTAAAGCAATTTGCGGCATTGCCACTAACGTGCTACCTAAATGGGTAAGTCCTATTATGCGAGCATATAGTCCTTCCCCAAATTTACGTATCACAGTCCTGCGGACTAAATTGCTTTAAGACGATAAACAGAGCAGATTGATGTGCACTGACGCGCTTGTTGTTTGCGCTCAACGCAATTGATGAAGTTGTTTTTGAAGCGAAGCGTGGTTTATCGCCTTGGGGTTGATGCTAACCCGTTAGGGTGATGGTGTAGGTGGCTGAAAAGATTAGGGAACGTGTTCACTAAGATTTTTAGACAGCGACAGCATCAATGGCTCGATGAGACATAGCATCAAGCACAAGGGGTGGATTTCGGTTTTTGTCAAAGACAAGAGTTATAAAAAGCCACAAAAGAGCGTTAGGAACGGGAAAGGAGGGTGCGGAAGGAACGGGGGACGGGAGAGGTGAAGCGGACCGGTTGCTCGGTGACGGGGTGAATGAAAGCCAAGGTTTGGGCATGTAGGCACAAACGGTCCACCGGCGAATCCGTATTGCCGTGACCATACTTGCGGTCACCGACAATAGGATGACCAATAGATGCCATGTGAACACGAATCTGGTTGGTACGGCCGGTCTCTAAATGCAGTTCCACAAGTGAAACTGCCTGATTGACGATTGACGATGCACAATGCACAGAAGATTCTTTGAGGACCTTATAGTGGGTGATGGAGAGGGCACCGCCATCGTCGTAAGGGGAGGAATAGGTGACACAGTTGTGCTTGTCCTCGGTGAGCCATGTACGAATAGTACCCTCCTTCTGCTCCAAAAGTCCCTCTACCACAGCGATATAGGTGCGCTCCTGCACCAGTTCGTGCCAATACGTGCGCATATACTGTTGCATCTTCGGATTCTTCGCCCACACCAGTACCCCACTCGTCTCGCGGTCCAGACGGTGTATGACATATACCCCGTTACGCGGGTTCTTGCGACGCTCGTATGCCTTGAGGATAGAAAAGACCGTCTGCTGGGTCGAACCCGGGTGGGTAGCGACGGACAAGAGACCGCGTTCCTTGTTGACCACAAGGAACTGGTCGTCCTCAAAGAGAAGTTGCAATTTGGGATGCTTCAGTTCGTATCGCACGGGGAGGGAGGTTAGGACTGCCAGAGGTCGGTGAACTCGAACTTGGTGCCGTCGAAGAGCCCCTTGTCGGTGAGTTTGAGTTCGGGAATAACCGACAGCGACATAAATGCCAAGGTCATGAACGGTGCCTTATACTTGCACCCAATCCGGGCAGCAATGTTCTTGAGTTGCTGGTGACGCCGTGCCACCTTGTCGCCATCACGATAAGACATGAGACCTGCTACCGGCAACATGAGTTCAACCAACTCGTGTCCGTCGCCAACAAGGAGTCCGCCCTTGAGTTCGACCAACTTGTTAATAGCAGCCACAATGTCCTCGTCGGTAGCACCTAAGGCAATGATATTGTGGGAGTCATGCCCTATGGTAGAAGCCAGCACACCCTGCTTCAAGCCGAAGCCCTTGATAAAGCCCACAGCGGGCTTTTGGTTGGAGTGACGGGAGTAGCAGACGACCTTGAGGACATCGTTCTCGGTATCGCTGACCACGTTGCCGTTCTCGACCTTGGGAGCAGCCAATTCCAGATGGGTAAGCAGGGAGCCCTCGGTAGAGGCAATCACCTTGAGTTGCCCCTGCTGAGGGGTAACACGTATATCGTCCACGGTGATGGGCTGCGCCACAAAGTGGTTGGGATAGTTATCGTCCGCCGGTGTACTGTCTATGGTGAGTTGGTCGGTAAAAATACCGTCGTTGACCACCTGCACGCCCTTGATATAGGTCTCGGACAGGTTGAACTCACGCAAGTTGTCCACCGTGATGAAGTCCGCCGAATCGCCCACTTGGAGCAAGCCGGAGTCAAAGCCGTAGTGCTTGACTGGCGTTACGCACGCTGCCGTAAGCACGTCCATCACGTCAATGCCCTTGTTCACGGCACGGCGGCACATCTCGTTGATATAGCCCTTGCCTATCTCATCGGGGTACTTGTCGTCGGAGCAGAACATAACCTGTTCGGGTGCCTCGCCAATGATGGGCCACAAGGCCTCAAAGTCACATGCAGCCGAGCCCTCGCGCACCTGTACCTTCATTCCTGCCTGTACGCGTTCGCGCGCCTCCTCGAGCGTAGTACACTCGTGGTCGGTCGATATACCCGAGTGGGCATAAGCCAGCAAGCCATCGCCCAATAAACCGGGCGCGTGACCGTCCACCGACTTACCGCACGCCAGCGTTTCCTCTATCTTGCGCATGAGTTCAGGGTCCTTGTTCAGCACACCGGGCACATTCATCACCTCGCCCAAACCATATATCTCTTCGCGCTTGAGCAACTCCTTGACCTCCTTGGAAGTCAGGGTAGCCCCCGACGTCTCAAAAGGCGTAGCCGGCACGCAGGACGGAGCAGCAAAGTGGAAATAGAAATTCACCTTTTTGCCGTTGTCTATCATATACTCCACACCCTTGGTACCAAGGACGTTGGCTATCTCGTGGGGGTCAGACACCACGCCTATTGTACCCTGCTCTACCGCCAAACGGGCGTAGAACTCAGGCAAGAGAAGCGTAGATTCGATATGGATATGCGCGTCATAGAAGCCGGGCAAGATATAGGTGGCATTCTCCGGCACAACGGCCTCGGTAATACGGGTAATCTTGCCGTGCTGTATCTCAATCTCGCCATCAAAAATACGGCGATTGACCACATCAACGATATGACCGAACTTGACGGTGACGGCATTCTTCTGCGTGAGCAGGTTCTTCTGACGCAAACGGTTCTGCTCCAGCTGTTTAAGCAGCCACTGCTCCTGACGCTGAAGGACAATCTCACGGCGACCGTCACGGGCAAGCAGCATCTTGTTGTGCTGCTCCATCATCCGTTCGATACGCTCACGCGAGCCCGTCCAACCGAAACTGTCCACACCGGTGGATTTGAGCCACGCCCACTGGGCACTCATATTCACCACCAGCATAATGAAGAACAGCACCATCGAGAAGGCATTGCCTATCATGATGAACATCACCAAACCGGCAATGCAATAGAAGACCCAACAGAGCCAAGCGTCGTTCTTCTTGTATATCATCCAGAAATTCGCCAAGAAGGACGAGGCGATGGTACATGCACCGGCTATCTTGAGCCCGACAGCGTCGCCCCAACCGTCATGGTTGATGAACTTGGTGACAAACACATAATCCAATGCCACGATGGCACACGCAATCAGCTGGGTCATCAGGGCATGTTTCTTGGTGAGGAAAGCGGGCATAAACGCCTCGCTCTGCTCATCAGACAAAGTATCTTTGCGCCACTTGAGCAACGAACGCAGCTGGAAGGGCACAAAGATACAGATATACAGCACCACCATATCGTAACTCCCCTGCAACGCAAACTGCCATGCCAAAAGGAAAGACATGACTACACCGGCATAAAAACCGAGATAGTTCTGCGGATTGCGGATGGTCAACACATACGCCGTACCCAACACGCTGGCAGGTATGCCCACGATGAACGAGGGATTATGCCACTGCAGGAACTGACCTGCCAACTCGGGATGCGAGTACTCCAACAGCCACAGCAACACAAAGAGTGCGCCGTAGATGAAGGCACTGAGGACGGTCATATTGACCAACTCAAGGAAGAGTGATTTGCGGGAGGTGCTCATCGGTTCGATTATTCGAGAGTTCGATTATTCGATTATTCGTTTTCGGATTTCTCACGGCGCTCAGGACGCGGACCACGACGCTCGGGACGCGGGCCACGGTCACCACGAGGCGCACGAGCAGGACGCTCGGGCTCTACATATCCTTCGGGTTTCTCCTTCAAGGCACGTGCAGAGAGTTTGAACTTGCCGGTCTTTTGGTCAATCTCGAGCAACTTGATGGTAACCTTGTCGCCCTCCTTTATGCCGGTTTCTTCCATCGTCTCGTAACGTTTCCAATCAATCTCGGAGATGTGCAGCAAGCCCTCCTTGCCGGGCATGAACTCCACAAAGCAGCCGTAAGGCATAATCGACTTAACGGTGGCCTCATAGGTCTCGCCCACCTCGGGCAGAGCCACGATGGCCTTAATCTTAGCCATAGCAGCAGCCATTGCCTCGCCGTTGTTGGAAGCGATTTCGACCTTACCGCCCTTCTCGTCCTCGTCAATGGAAACGACAGCGCCGGTCTCGGCCTGAATACCTTGTATAATCTTACCGCCGGGGCCAATGACAGCACCAATCATATCCTTCGGGATATAGAACGTAGTGATACGCGGAGCGTGCGGCTTGAGGTCCGGACGCGGAGCAGGCATGGTCTCCAAGATCTTGTCCAAGATATACATACGTGCCTGATGGGCTTGTGCCAAGGCATTTTCCAATACCTCGTAACTCAGACCATCGACCTTGATATCCATTTGGCAAGCGGTCAGGCCGTCACGTGTACCCGTGGTCTTGAAGTCCATATCGCCAAGGTGGTCTTCGTCACCAAGGATATCGGACAGAATCTTATAGTTGAGTTTATCGCCTACAAGCTCAGAAATCATACCCATGGCGATACCGCTGACGGGTTTCTTAATAGGCACACCGGCGTCCATCAAAGCAAGCGTACCGGCGCAAACGGTCGCCATAGACGATGAGCCGTTGGACTCAAGGATATCAGAAACGACGCGTATGCTATAGGGATAATCCTCGGGAATCATATTCTTGAGGGCACGGCAAGCGAGGTTACCGTGACCAATCTCACGACGACCTACGCCACGAGCGGCTTTGGCTTCGCCGGTAGCGAAAGGCGGGAAGTTGTAATGCAAGAGGAAACGCTCCGAGCCCTGAATAAGGGCCTCGTCCACCATCTTCTCGTCACGTACGGTGCCGAGTGTGACGGTCGAGAGCGACTGCGTCTCACCGCGGGTAAAGATACTCGAGCCGTGAGGGCCGGGCAGGTAACCGCATTCGCACCAGATAGGACGAATATCCGTGGTCTTACGACCGTCCAGACGCTTACCTTCGTCCAATACGGCACGGCGCATGGCCTCTTTCTCCACATCGTGGTAGTAACGATCGACCATAGCAGCCACCTCGTCCAAGTCAATACCCAATGCCTCTGCACGGGCTTGCATATAGTCGAGCTTCTCCTCCTTGAAATCCTTGCATATCTGTGCAAAGGTATCTTCGCGGTGGTGCTTGTCGGTATCGGCACTGGTGGCCTGTGCATAAGCGCGAGCATAGGAGAAGTCGTGAACGGCTTGTTTGAGTTCGTCATCATTAACCTCGTGGCAATATTCGCGTTTGGTCTCCTTACCGTACGCTTTCATCATCTCGTTGATAGCGAGGCACTGAGGTTTGATGGCCTCGTGAGCTGCCTTGATGGCCTCGAGCATAACGCTCTCGGGCACTTCCTTCATCTCACCCTCTACCATCATGATATTGTCGTATGTGGCAGCGACCATCAACTCGAGGTCGGCATTTTCGCACTGCTCAAAGGTGGGGTTAATCACCATTTGACCGTTGACGCGAGCCACGCGCACCTCAGATACAGGACCCTCGAAAGGTATATCGGAGCAAGCGAGCGCAGCACCGGCAGCCAAGCCGGCAATCGACTCGGGCATATCTACGCCGTCGGCGCTATACATGGTAACGTTTACAAAAGTCTCTGCGTGATAGTTAGCAGGGAAGAGGGGACGCAAAGCGCGGTCGATAAGACGAGCAATCAAAATCTCGTAGTCAGACGCCTTACCCTCACGACGGGTAAAACCGCCCGGGAAACGACCTGCAGAAGCAAATTTCTCTTTGTACTCAACGGTAAGGGGCATAAAGTCGGTACCGGGTACGGCATCTTTGGCACTGCAAACAGTAGCCAAAATCATCGTGTTGCCAATGGTAGCCATGACGGCACCGTCAGCTTGCTTCGCCAGCTTACCGGTCTCCAGCTTAATCATACGGCCATCCGGCAAAGCGATTTCTTTTGTTACAATGTTCATTGTAGTAAAAAAATAGTAATTAGTTGATACGTTGTGGACGCCGATTGCGTCCGTTAATTTTTTCAGACCCTAAAATGTCGCTGCAAAGTTACAAAAATTTTAGCAAATATGCAAATAAAAATGCCGTAAAAGCACAAAAAACAAAAAATCGCGCACCTAAGTACGCGATTTTTCGTTAATATGTGAACGGAATCAGAACTTTCCGTTAACACTCATACCTGCAGCGTCAGTCCACTTGCCGTTGTTGAGAATATACAGACGGCCTTTGTAGATGAGCTTTTGATTCTTACCATTTTGGTCGAAGTAGATAGGAGCAAAGCCCGTACCTTCACCGACAACAATGGTCAAGTCAACCGATTTACCACCAATTTGGATTTGACGTACATATACACCGGCAACGATAGAAGCATCAAGCAGTTCCGTGCCATTGATTACGTACGGCAGTTGCTCAACAGAGATGGTATCGTACAGCATTTCGCCATTGGTAACCATAAGGTGCAAAGTAACAATACTGTCGCAACCATATACGGTCTGCTGCTTGGACGGATAGTCACCAGCGGCGGTCAGGCCTTGGAAGACATCGTCCGAATAGCTTTCGCCGGCGAAGATAGCGCCTTGGATACGTGTAGCCATTGCCTCACGCTTATAAACGATGAGCGTAACAGCCGAGTCGCAACCGATAGCGGTCTTCACGGTGTCGAGGTAGGAACCTGCCTCTTTAATCCAACCGAACTTGCCGAACTCGATAGAGTCACCCGGGCAGAGGTCTGCCTCGTCAAGCCCCTCAAGGATAGCATTTACGGTCAGGTAAAGCGTAACGATACTATCGCAACCGGTAGCAACCGATTTCAAGCTGTCGGTCTTAACAATGGAAGTGTAATACTTCGCACCATTGAACTCGTAGTAGTCGCCTTGGCAGATAGTTGCCTCAACCTTATCGGTAAGCGTAGGCAGAACGGTAACGTTCAGCACGGAGATAGAGTCGCAACCGGCAGCACTCTGCAGTTTCTGCTTGTAGGCACCCGACTGCTTAGCAGCGTCGATGACGAAGTTATATACCTCTACCTTCTCACCCTCGCAAACGGTAGTAGCGTTCTCGGTGGTGACAGCAGCATTGGCGGTCAATGTCAACTCGGTAAGGATGTCATCGTTGCCGTCCTTGGTAGCAGGAGCGAACTTGCTGTAAACGGTCGATTCACCTATATTGAGGTTGTCTGCGTCAACGAAGAAGTTCTCATCCTCGTAGTCGTTGTACTGACAGATAGATTCCTCGTACACATTCTTCTTGTAGGTATTGAGCTGAACGTTGTCCAAGTGAACATAGTTCTTCGAGCAAGGAATATCCAACTCGCAGTGTGCGTTGGACGCAAATGCGATAACGATGTCCTGACCAGCATATTGAGTCATATCTATCATCTGTTTGGTAGGCGTACCCGTGATAGAGCTATAGCTGCGTTGCGTACCCTGTGCGTCCCAAATGGTAGCATTAGCACGCGGGAAGGTCTTACCGCCATCGGTACTTACCACTACGATGAACTCATCAAACTCAGACGGCTTGTTGAACGGCTGTGCGTTCGAGTTATCCGTCAGATAGAGGTCGAAGGAGAGCATCAAGTCTTTGCCAGCCGGCACGTCTTTGAGCGTGATAGTCGGCGACAAGAGCCAGTAGTTGTAGTAGGTAGCAGAAGAGGAACTTCCTGTACCGGTACCGGTGCTAACGGTCATGTCTGCCAAAGTAGCAGAACGTACCCAGTTAGCCGTAATGCTTTCAGCAATAGGATTAGGCGTTACGTTATTGTCCAATACGTCAATTATCTTTGAGTTGGCACGGGTCCAGTATTGCGGATAGGTGCGAACCTCGCTGAATTGTTCATTGAAGCGAACATTAAAGAGTGTAGCAAAGTTGTACGTCATCGTCCAAGCAGACTCTTCCTCTTCATCACAGAGGTGCTTGATACGTACGTAGTAGTCCGTACCCGGCTCGAGCGTTGCTATTTGGAAAAGTCCGTTTGCGTTGTACAAAACACTATCCACAAAGATAGTACCCTCCGCAAAGTCTTCGGTAGTAGCCATTTGCAATTGAACGCTATCCTTATCTGTGAACGACCATGTGATGTCAGCAGCAGTAGCGGTTACGTTCTTAGCATCAACGTTGGTAATCGGTGAGCAGAAATCTGCATAGATAACTTCAACATCATCAATGAACATGTAACCAGTCTTTTGACCCAACGGATAGTACAGAACGATACGACCCTGATCTTTGTACTTCTTAAGCGGGAGAAGAACCTCTACCCAATAGTCGTTACTGGTCTCATCGTTGTACGAATAAACGGTAGCAGCCAAGTCGTACGGATAAGTTACCTTGTCTTGCTGAACGAAGGTACTCATATCGCTCATATCGGAGATGGTACCAACCCACAAATCCTTCGGATAGTTGGTGTTCGTCTCACGAATCTTCTTCTTGTTGGTAGAAAGGGCAGCACCTTCGGGCCAGAAGTAAGCGGCACGCATCCAGAAGTGGAGTGCAGACTTGTTGTAATCCACATTCAGTTCGGGCAGAACAGCATAGCTATCACCATAGGTACTGGTGTAGTTATAGAACTGCAAAGCACCATCTGTATCGTTTTCTTCACGACCATAAACATACGTGGTGGCTGTTGATACCTTCACTTGCGGCATATAAGTATTCGTCGCAGCCGCAGCTTTTGTTATCTGACCGGCTTCCCAGCACTCAGGAATCTTGTATGTGGTAACTCCTGCGTATTCATAGATAGCACTCGCCTGGGAGAAGTCCCACTTAGCATTGGTTTCATTATACGGAGCGCAAGGCGTCTTGAAGTTGAAGACAGCAGGATCGGAAGATTGGGTTGCCTGTTCATTCATCGACTTGATAGAAACGCTATAATTGGTAAGCGCATTCAGGTTATCCAACGAGACAGATGTCTGATTCAAAGTGTCCTTCAGAACTACCGTGGTATCCGTCATATCGGTAACAGTAATCTCGAACTTGGCAGCACGGGACTTCCATACGAGGTCAGCATGATTGCCGGTAAAAGTCTCCTCATCGAGTTTGACGAAAGTAGGCATATTGATACCTGTTTCCTTCTCCAAAACGACATCATCCAAATAGAAGATGTTGTTTTTATCATACTTCGAATATAAAACTACATTCGTACCTTCAGCACCATAGAGCGATACGGTAATATCTTTCCAGTGGTTGCCCTCTACGATATTGCCGGCATCATCTTTCAAGATCTCATCAAACTCAATGTCTGCGATATGCTGAACGGACTCGAAATCGTAAATATCCTTCATCACACCTATAGACAACGTGCGCTGGTAACTACCGGTAGAATATGTGTAATAATATACACTATCCTTGTCGGAAACCTTGGATTTAGTTACATAGTTAGCACGACCCTTCAACGAAATCTGCAAGTCACCCAGTTCAGCATCCTTCACTTGCGGAAGAGCAGCATACATTGCAGCCATACCAGCAGTGCTGTAACCATAGAAGTACAAACAAGTATCACCCGAATATGCATATTGAGATGTCATCAATTTCGTAGTAGTATTATAGGCATTTGCCTGCATCTTTGGCATATAGGTAGCATTGGTAGCGTAAGTGGTTGCACTATAGTTACCTACTTTCCAACCAATTTCCTGCTTCGACGTTGTTTGTCCGGGAATATACTTTTGCGTAGCACCATTATCGAAATCCCAATGTGCATCAGCCAAGGCAACAAGCGTGTTGGTCTCACCACTAATCATAGCGGACCATCTTGATACATCGCCTTCACCACAATTAGCACGAACATAGAAGTCGTATTCGGTACCATCGGTCAATCCGGTTACTGTACCCTTAGGTCCGTTGCCCGAAACAGTAACAATCGTAGCGTTCTTTATGTCGCCACCGGTGGGAACGTATGCGATATCCCAAGCGGTTTCTTCGCCTTGTGGTGTCCAAGACAACGTTGCAGTCGAAGGAGTTGCACTTACGAAAGTAAGATCTATGGGTTTGAAGCAAGTCGGAATCTTATCTACCTCAAGATTGTCTATATAAGCATAACCATTGGTGGTGGAAGATGCTGCTTTGGGTGAAATGAAGACGATACGTCCATTTTCTCCGGTATATTGATCCAATTGAAGTTGATAGTGATACCAAATATTGTTCGGGGCAGCATATTTTACCGCAGTAACCGTACCTAATTTGACAAAGGTAGAATCAATACCTGCTGCAGAAGTAACATCGGTTGCGACACCAACATACATCTCCATAGGATACGAAGTAGAAGAGTTACGATAATCGAAATCTACCATTAGGTTGCTTGTTTTACCTTCAAATGGAGGTAAGACAGCATACGTATAGATAGATGTCGTACGGTACATATAAAGACCGTTCTTACCATCTTTCTTCGCAGTTGAGTAAATGTAGGGATAGGTAGTCGTAGAACCGACACAGAAACGATCCCAACAATCAGGATAGTTGGCAGCACCGGAAGCATAGTCATCAAAGTTCTGAGCATACGGCAATGCGAATGCAGGAGGACATTCTGTCCTGAAACCTTTTGAAGGAGACCAAGCCGATGTATCACCTACGGCGCAGATATTACGTGCTTGAACGTAGTATTTGGTCAGTTCGGTAAGACCTTCAAACTTAACTTTGCACGTATCAACTAATTTGCTTTGGAGAACCTGTTTGTTGGCATCCAGCAATTGTGCCTCATAAGCATTACTAATACTATCCCATATAAAGGTAGCGTCATACGCATTGACTTCTACCACGTTGATAGCATTAGGTTCGGAGCAAGTAGGAATAGTGTCAACCTCCAAACTATAAAGGTAAATATAGTTGGCTACCTCACCATTTTCAGAGAGGAACATAATTTGCTTACCGTAGTTGCCCTCGTAGTCGCCGGCATATTTGTCGAAACGAACAATATATGTTTGGGCTTCTTCCAAGTTAGTTTCGTGGTTAGCTTTGGAGATAGAAGTAACTGCTTGAGGCAGTTTTACCGTCTCAATTGCCTCGAATGTACTCAGGTCACTGGGGTTGGTAATAATACCTACCGTCAGTTCTCTTAGATTGGTTGCATTGGTACCAGCGGAAGCAGTAAATTTAACTTGCAGACGACTCATACTATCTACCAAGATGGGAGGCATAATAGCATACGCGCCTTCGTTAGGAGCAGTAGCAGTAGGTTTACTGTTATATATATATAGGTGACTACCAACTGTAACAGAAGGTTTAGTAGTACCTTTTCTACTGCCAACCGTCCAGCACAAGAAATCTTCATTCTTAAATTTGTCGGAAGCAATATCAATGAAGCCATAAGCTCCTGCAGATTGTGCACCGCATTCGGTCTTGAACGTAATTCCATTGGACCAATCACCAATATTATGCTCACCGCACAATGAGCGTACATATACATAATACGTGGTATTTGTTTTCGGGCATTGGTTGATGAGCAGGGTGTTTTCGGTAACAACCTTATCCAAAATGATATGTCCACCCACCGTTACTTCTTTTCCAAGCGTAACAACTGTATCCGCTACAACCACTTCATACTGTGGAGCATCGCTTGCTGTCCAATTGATGGTAGCACCGTTCTCGGTCAGGTCAGTGGCTTGAACGCCTTGCGTTTTTTCACAATCGGAGAAGTAATCCACTACAATGTCGTCCAAATAGCAAGCACGAGCGAGTTCGCGAGCTGTCTTGAGGAAGGCAATGTATTTACCCTTACCTTCATAACCCTTGAACGAAACAATGTATTCCGAATAAGCGGAAGTCGTTTGTACCATTTGTATGGTATCAAAAGTAGCGAGGTCGGTCGGATCAGACATTACACCTACATAAACGGTGTCGCCTACGTAAGACGTACCACCTGCCTTCATCCAGAACGTGATTTGCAGTTTGTTCAGTTCTTCAGCCATCAAAGGAAGCGCAATGAACGAAGGTTTATTATCCATATTAGGCGTAATGCTATAAGACGAAGTCATCTTATAATATTGGAAATAATAACCTTTCGTGCCGGTATGTGCGTAGGTACTAGCCCCTACATACGGGTACCAAGAAGTAGAAGACTCTCCTGAACCGGTATATTTAACCATTTGTTGCATTACATTCCAGCAAGCAGGAACAATCTTGGTCGTACTACCTGAAGCATACGCCTCGAAGTCCTCCTTATAAGGAATAGCTTCAGCAGGGAGACATTCTGTCTCGAAGTAAACATTATCAGACGGATATTCCTGACCGCCACAAAGTGCTACTATGTTGTAGTAATACATCGTGTGAGGAACAAGTTCCTTTGCCAAATAAGAAGCAACTGTCACCGTATCAGAAACAAGGGTGTCAGCCATTTTCTCATCTTTGCAGATATTTACAATCCACTGCTCCATGCCGTTGGCATTCCAAGTGATAGTGGCTTGGTCGTAACCTGTCTCTGCTTTCATACCTGAAGGAGGCATACAAACACCGGCTTTGAGGTATTGTACATCGTCAATCCAAGAACCAGACATATAGTAATCCTTGTAAGATGTACCACTACCCGAACCTGAACCACCGGACCAAGAGTCGTTGGTAATCATAGTAGCTGCCATGATAGCAGGGAAGTGACCATTACCTTTGTAGTCAGCAAAAGAGACGATAGCCAGTGACCAATCATTACCGGAAGTAACGGTAGCAATGGTATCAAACGTAGAAGCATCAAATGGGTCGGTCATCGCACCAACAATCACACCACTGGCTTCGGGATGTGAATCGCTATAGGAAGTCATATAGAACTGGAGGAAGAAGGTACTCATATCGTCCACTTCAGGCAGTGCTATATATTGACCGTGAGGCATAATCCACTCTGTACCGTCACCAAAGACACGACGGTCGCGTTTGAGGTAAACGGCACCGCCTTTACTATGATATTTGGTAGCATTCGTTGTACCACCCAATAACGGATAACGAACGGTATAAACGGTGCTGGAAGAACTGAGGCCGGGCTCAGTAAAGAAGTCCGTAATCATCTCATACGGATAGTTGTATGAAGACGAGTTATTCCAATAGTTCTTGAGTTCATTGGAAGACCAGTTTTTATCTACATCGGTATTATCAAAATTGATGAGCATCTCGGACTGACCGTCCCAATGTTTGGGAACAAGTTGTTTCTGAGGCAAAGCAAAATCGCTGCCGTTTTGTCCTTCAACGTTTTGCACATAGACTTGCACGAACATACCATTCGCATTGTCGGGCAGAACTGCCGTGTAGGGGAATGATGTAACGTCGTAGGTAGCAAGTATATTCTCTGCACCAAAAGATTCTGCCAACGGGTCGAGCTGCACTTGACCGGTCTTAGCTTCAATGACATGCTTGGTGATATACACTTTAGAAGCCGATGCTCCGTTCATATTGGCATTAATGGAGATAGCTTTAGAAGTGGCGTTGAAGAGAGACACATCGGTCGGCATCTTAACACCGGTTTTCAGTTTGATCTCCAACTCATCCATAAAGAAGATGTTGGCCTTGTCCACAAAGTTGCTGGCAAAAGCAATGTATTTGCCCTCACCTACATAGCTATCAAAATAAACGGTAAAGCGGTCAAAGAGTGATGCACCGTTAATATAAACCGTATCAACAGGCACAAAGGTAGTCCAATCGGAGGGGTCAGTCATTACACCGACAATCAGACCGTTGGCGTTTGCCTCGTCAAAATTAGAGTAGCAAGTTCCCCAGAAAGAAGCTTGCAAGTTCTTTACACTCTCTACGTTCAATTCCGGCGTAGCGGCATAAACATACTCACCGGCAGGGATAAGCGTAGATGTGTTGCGAGCACCCGTGAATACCAAGCAAGTCGTATTGGAGAAAGAGTAATTCTTCCAAGCGGTTTCAGATGTATTCTGGTTAATAAAAGGCATGAACTCCATAGAGCCGTCATCTTTCTTGATGCTGGTGCCGTGAGTCCAATAACTTACTTGAGTAATCGTACCGGAAGCATAATTCTTATTAAAGTTCTGCACATAGGGCACATTAACCAAGTTCTTGGTGGTAAAAGTAAATGTAGACCACTCAGACTCTTCTACACCACACTGAGCTTGGATATACATATAGTACTTGGTGTTTTGAGACAGATCGTTGATGTTTACACTATAGTCATTAATCAACTGGTCATACACCACACCTTCGGGTTGGGCGATGTCCGTAATCTCCTTTGTACTCAACACGACACGGAAATTCTCGGTATCCAACGAGCCATTCCAGCGCAAGGTTGCACTAGTAGTGGTCAAACCGTCCACAGAGATGTTAGACGGATCTTCGCAGGTGGGAGCCGGACGAACAATAATCTCGTCCAATGCAATACCATTACCGAAATTGTCCGTTCCCTCAAACGCCAACTGATAGGTAGCCGTTGCGCCCGGGAGCCCAATCGTCTCTTCAGTCCATTTGGTTTGCTTGGAGGTGTACTCCTTAAGCAGTACCCAACGGTCGGTAGCGGTAGCGCGATAATAAATGCGCAACTCATCTACGTCACCCGTTTTCTGATTTTGGGCACGAGAGAAAATCAAAACCGGTTGCACCGTCTGGCTAATGTCGAAAGCCGGTGTAATCAATTTTGTCACACTGCGCTGAGTCTGACCGGTGGTATTGCGCAACATAGCGCGATATTCACCTACAGCAGCACCTGTGGGGTACACAGCAACATCGCTCTTCTCAACAAACCATGCCTGTTGGCCGGAGCTTTCCTGAGTCCATGTCTCAGGAATGTTGCCACTTTCAAAGCCCTCATACAGGACATAGAGTTCCTCCTTTCCTGCAAAGGCCATTACTGTCATCATTGTGAACAGTAACCATGAGATAAATCTTTTTCTCATACTTTAAAAAATTTGGTTAATAATTAAGTTTTTTCAAACAGCGTACAAAAATACACTTTTTTATTTATATTTGCAAGTATTTTATGCAAAAAGTTTCATTTTTTATTATTTCTATTACTATTTGTTACCTTATTCAGTGTTTTTAAGATAATTTGCTATATCATTTTTTCATCCTCCGTGTATCGTTCGTGTATCGTTCGTATATCGTTCGTGTCGAGATAGACGAACGATGAGGGGGTACTAATCTCGCATGCAGTGGCAGGGCGGGGTGTGATGGGTGACATCAAACAGTACCGTCCAGCGAATACCGACCTCCATGTTGTGCAGCCGGTCCGAAATAAGCGACGAATTGAGGACAGGATTGAGCAGCAAGTTCTGCTGCAAATCCACCATATTTTGCGTATAGGGGCTGACATCTACTTTGCTATAGTCCGCAATCGGGAGCGAAGGCAGTGACCCGATACGGAAAGCATATTCCGCGTACGCGCCTATGCGCATACGTACCTTATTTATATTTATAGGCAGATAGGCACCTGCCTCCAGCGACAGGGCCACCCATAGGCACTCCTCGTAGGTATCATCAGAGGCATAGCCCTGCTTGGGATAGTAGCCCAGCGGTGTGCAGTCGTTGACACCCTCAGTACGAATGGGCTCAATACCCCACGCATAAACACCCTGCGTGAGCAGGTCGGCGGTGGTACGAGACGAACTGACAAGCGAATAGGAGGCCTTGGCACCCAAAATAGTATAGCCGACACTTCCCCACTCCAAACCAAAATAGACAGGGACCGTGATACGCACATCGTGCTCACGACCATTCAGAGGCGAATAGACATATTCGTATTGCACAGGTTCACCACTGCGGTCCACGCGTGCAAACGATTCGGTATAGGTGTCCAGTTTTTCACCCGTAAACTGATACTGCGCCCCTACTCCCAAACCAAACAGGAAACTGCCCTTGTGCATTTCGTACAAGAACGCCACATTGCCGGCAGCACCGGCATCGGGCTTGATGTCGGAGTGAGGCATGATATTGTTCGCCTCACCGCCCCCAAGCTGCAAAGCCAAATAGTGGGTGGGGCGATTGGCACTATTCTGCGCTTGTAACGGCAGTACCGCCATTACCAAAAGCAATAAACCATATTTAACGTATAATCTTAATCGCATTCGTTCCATCTGAAATAATATACATTCCCTTCATCAGCGACTGAACCTGTGACCAATCGTCAGCCGTCTTCATAAACATACCAAATGGCGTATAAACCCGATAGGGTCCCTCTGCCTTCAGCAGATTAGGCAACGCTGTGGTGCCTAAATAAATCAAATCGCACGTACTGACAAAACGTGACGAACCGGCTTGCTTGACATCGACGCGATAGACATGCCCCAAGTCGTCATTGGTAGCCGATAAGTACGAATAAACGGCTCCCTCAATCCGCTGACCGTCGCGATACCACTGGAACTCGACAAAGTCGTAGCCGCTATACGGCTCGTTCATGAGCGCCATCAGTCCCTCCTCTTGGGTAAAGACAGATGTCGGATAGCGTAACTCCACCGTCAACGGCTGTGCCGGAATAGGGCACGAAGGCGTCAGGAACGTGAGCGTAGCCGATAAGAGGTCCGGGTTGATGGGTTCCGGCAAGACGACAATAACTTCCTCGCCGCTATTAAACCGATAAACGGAATCCAAGCCCAAGCCCTCGGCATTGCTAAAGCGGAGTTCAATCGTATTGAGCGTACCCTTGGTAACCTCGTAAGGCAGTACCATAGTACGATTGTCAGCACACACAGCCACCGTAGAAGGATAATCCACCGTCAAGCGGGGCACCACGTTGAGTTGCAGCGACACTGCACTATCGCAACCGCACGGGCTGACCACAACGGTGTCATATACCCCACCCTCCGTTATCTTACGGCCGAAGAAATCATAGACATAACCCTCACATACCGTGTCCTTGACCACAAAAGGTCCGTACTCGTGCCAATTCAGGTCCAAATGAACAACACTGTCACAGCCCGTGACAACCGAAGTCAGCGTAAAGAGCGAATCAACATCATTGAAATACGTTTTGCCACCAAAGGTGTAACCATACGGATAGTTCTTACGGCACGCCTCCACAAGTATTTCGGTAGTATCGTTCGATATATCGGGGAAATTGAGTACAATCTCCTTGGTAACCTGACAGGCGTTGTGACTGATACCTGCCGTGACACGCACGGTGTACTGTCCGCCATTGGTGGGGAATTCGTGCTGAACGACACCTGACAGGTTGTCCTCCACCACGCCATCGCCAAAGTCCCAAATCAAACTGGTAACATTCTCGTCAGAGGGACCAATCAGCCCCGTAATCATGTTCTGCACATATACGCAGGACGTGTTGTAGAACGTAGCACGATTGGAGCAAGCAGTGGAATAGACATCGTAGGTAACACGGGGTGTCGGAATACGCGGCATACCACAAGCACGCAAGGTGTAGTAGCACTGACCATTGGTCTTGCTGATCACATCGACTTCGTACTTATTCGTGTCCAAAGGTTCGATGGTATAGGTCTGCTTGTTGCTGAGTGTCTTGTCGGGGTCATCCGTTCTGTACCAACGGTAATCAAAACCGTCGGGCGCGTTAAACTGCGTAGTGGGGTTGTCCTCACCACAGTTCAAGTCGGACATCTCGCCACCCTCACACTCCAGCACGAAATAGGCATAGCCGTAGTGCCCGCTCTGACTACAGTCGTAAGTGGTCAGTTTGACGGTGATGGTCTCCCCGATATAATCGCGCAAGTTGACCGATACGGTCGTCCAATCTTTCCAATAGACCGGTGTAGAAGCGCCTCCCGATATATGCCAACCGTCCTCGGGCCGTAATCCGCCACCTGACACGAAGTTAGCTTCACCGCAACCACCGTCCAACTTGCGGTTGTTGTGCAATATACTCAACGTAAACTTGGGCTGGGCGGAAGCATCGTGAGCAGGGTCCTCCATCACGACCGCGTAGCGCAATTTGAGAATGGCATTGCCATCATCAGCCACCTTGTAGGTATAGGTCATCTGCTCCGCCTCCGAACCTATGTTCCAGTTACCCAAACGGACAGAAGCCAAAGCATCGTCCGGCTTGGTCTGCAAGCCCATATAGCCCTCCATGGTACGGGGGTCTATCTCGCCCTTGACATAGTGCAACGTATGACGACTGTACTTGTCGGCATAACCAAAATCCACTACGCCCTTGGTAGCACCCGGGGAAGCAAAGGAACCGTACGCACAGGTTTTGCTATTCAAATCCATATAGTCGATACAGCGCACACCCTTGTGGAAGATGAACTTCTCGTACTTCACCCATTCCGAATACTTGTCGCCACATCTGCTCCGCAGGAAGAAAACGCCTATACCCTCCTGCACATTAGATACCAACTGATGATTGCCCGCAGAGGCAGGGACAGACATCTCCTGCCACTCGCCGGTCTCATAACTATAGGTACGGATGTCATACTTATCCGCCGTACCTTTCCACTGCAGGTTAACGTCCGCATTCTCTATGGTGTGCGACACATCAAACGGTGCATTACACTGCCCTGCCACAAAGAGAGATATATTGTCCACACACGGAGCCGGCTTGTTGGCAGCACCCTTCACAGCGAAGAAGACAAAAACCAGTTTATAGTCACCGTCCGACGTAGGAGGTACGGCAAAGTGAACGGTAGCCACGTCCCACGTGGAAGTACCATGCAGCACCGTATCGACAGACACGGGTATCACACACTGCTTAAACCACGACATCGTGAGCGCCGTACCGGCAGAATAGGTGTTAATAGCCGACGGCACCAAACAGGCATACAATCCCTCCTGACCACTCTTACAGTTAGCCAGCCAGTTAAACGTAAGCGTATAGGCACCCGGCTCCAAATGAGGAAGGTGACGATAAGCCACGTTCTCTATCGTGGTTGCTGCCGAATACTTGGCCTCGGTTGCGCCCTCTGACGTACCGATAAAAAGACCATTCTCACCCGTAGGTGCGAAGTGACCGGGTTTGCCGATGTTCCAGTAGTTGGTCAGACTGGCGTACTTCGTCGGGTTGGCGCACTCATTGAGTACCCACTGCGCACGCTCGTCTGCGTCCTCAAAGTCACACTCGTAGATAATCTGTGCGCGAACAGTGAGCACAGACAACAGGAGCAAGACACTATAAATAAATCGTTTAATCATTACAATACCATAAATTCAACACGACGGTTCTGCTGACGGCCTTCCTCTGTCTCGTTGGTAGCCACGGGTTCAGACTCGCCCTTACCCTCTGCCTCAATACGGCTGGCATCAATGCCACGATCTATCATGGCCTGACGCACACTGTTGGCACGGCCCTCAGACAGAATCTGGTTGTCCCGATCCGAGCCCACATCGTCGGTGTGACCCGTGATGCGGATACGTATCTCAGGATTCTCGCTCAGCAATTCATACAAATCCTGCAAGCTCTGCTCCGACTCCGGCAAGATAGTGGTTTCGTTCGTTGCAAAGAACAGGTTACGCAGCACAATGGCACGCTTCTTAACAATGGGCTCCAAACGATAGGTCATCTCGCCATCTATGTCAGCCACGGCATCGGTGAAAGCATAATAGTCGGACGCCTCAACGCGCACGTTGTAGTTACCATCTACAGGTAACATTGCCGTGGTCTGATTGCCATTGGTACCACTCTGTGCAGTCAGCACCACTTCGCCCGTAGCGGCATCCAAGAAAGTAACCGTAGCGGCCAAAGGTTGATTGGTCTTAGCATCTGTCACCACATAGCGGAAGACAGGTATAGGACGCATACCCAAAGACAAGGTGTCGTTGACCTCACTATGATGGAACGGACGATTCTCCACAGACAGATAGCCCTCTTTCGTAGCACTGATTTGGAAATCGCCAGCCGGCTCACGTTTAACGAGCATACCACGCGAACCGGTAACTTTCTTATAAGTACGTCCGGTAGCCATATTCTTGATTTGCATAGCCACAGAGGGTATAGCCCGTTGGGACTTGGTGTCAAACGCATACAATACCATGCAGCCGTTCTGCTTCTTCTCGTCCTTCACTTTATTCATTTGGAGCATCCACGTAAACTTAACGCCCACCAATAAACTATTGAGTTTGCTGCTACCCCACTCGGAGCCCTGCCAAGAAGATGTCTGCATGGCATTGGCATCGAGTTGAGCAAACGGCGTTCCCTTCTGTTCAACACTCAAATCAGGCACACCATAGTCGGCAAACACCGCCAAGCGCATACGCATAGGGCGGTCGCGGTCCTCGTTCTGCTGCTGCCAGCCATCGGACAACAACTTGTCCAGACGCACACCTATCTCTGCCGACAAAGCCACATCCAAACCAAAGGGATTGGCACCGGTCTGCTTGAGAGAAACAGGTCCTACGTTGTAGTGAGGAATATCTTGGGTCCAATCCTCATACGCCAACGGGTCACGTAACGTATTTTGTATCGTACCTTTCTGCCCATACCAGCAGAATGCCGAATAGCCAATCTTGGCACCGGCTTTCCAGTACCACTTGTCCAACTGCATACCCAACAAGATAGGCAAGGTGATTTGCCCTATTACCTGCGTCTCACGCACGTCCTGCAGGTCATAGAACTTGATTTGGTCATATGCATTGCCTGTCGTATATTGATAGGGGTCGGACCAATCCAAGCGGTCCATTGAGGAGAAGACCTTAAACTCAGGGCCCACCGACAAGATAAAGCGCTTGTAGTTGTACTCATAGCCAACACCCAACAAGCCACCGCCTCCGCCAACGAACTTGGAAGACGCATCTCCCGTGTAATTGATACCATCCGTCCACGAGGTGCCTTTGTTCACCAAACCCGAATAACCTGCACCGCCCCAAACATAGATATTGTGAATATCAAAGCGACGCTGGTTATAGTGGCGAATCTCATCTGCCGTCATGGCTTTGGACTTATGCTTTTTCTTCTTGTTAGTAGCAGCACTGACGGGCATCACCGACAAGGCGACAACCATTATTATTGTTAGCAATCCAAACTTTTTCATACTTAATCCTCCTCCTTTTTAATGCCTTGGGCGTTATACACTACTCCATCAACGACGATGGTCAACTGCTGATTCCTCATACGTTTAGCCGGCAGCGCAGCACTCTGCTCGGTGGGCTGTGGCGTGAACGGACATGACACAAAGGCCGAATCCGACATCGTTACCACACGCACCTCATACTGCGCCTCAAAGTCCAAACCGCCATCTTCGCTATAATACGACTTGGTCGCATCGGGGATATTCTTGCCGTTCTTCATCCATTGGAAGGACTTAAAGTGCAAGCCGTCTATCGAATCAGACCTGACAACGGACAGCACATCGTTCCACCGCTGGAAAATCATCTGTTTACAGGGCTCTGTCATAATCTCCTGCTGATGGTAAGCGCAATCGAAGTCGTTGTAGAAAACAAAGTCGAATACACCTCCGTTCAGTTGGGTGAGAGTGGTATCGGCAGTATTGACATAGACGGTCGTGCCCTTGTTGGTATAAGAGAAGCGGTTGAAGCCATCGCCCGAAATAGTGAACTCACCCGTGTAGGGTTTGCCTATTTCCATATCCTTCATCGTGATAACAGGCGCGATGGGGTCCTTGACCGTTACCCAGCACCAACGCGTGGAGTCGCAGTTATACGCATCAACGAAGAAACGGTGGAACTCACCCGACATCGTGTTGTTTTTATATGTCTGACCGTCCAATTCCAACGGCTCTCCATAGCAGATAGTGACGGAATCGGTTTGAATCTTCGACACAGGGTGAATATGCAGGTGCAACTCCATCACGCTATCGCACCCTGCCACACTCTTCATCTCCAATGGATAAACACCCTCGGTAGCGGCATACCACTTACCAAATACGATATACGTACCATCACAAATAGTGCTGTCTAACGTAATCAGCGTATCACCAATAGACGGTATGACGATGTGAATGGTCGTATCGTCCAAGCATACACCCTCCGATATGGCAGCAGTCAGCGTGACGTCGAACTCGCCACCCTCGTTGGGGAAGATGCAGATGGGGTTCTTGTCGGCACTGACTTGTCCATTGCCGAAGTTCCACTCATATTCGTCACAGGGCTCATCATAGTGATGCTCCACAATGCTATCAAACATAGTCATAATATGGCTGCGATTGAAGAAACGCACCTTGTTCTGACAATTAGACGGTTCGTAACGATAGCCGAACTCAGATATCGGGAAACGGGGACGAACAGACGAGTAAAGGTCAAAACCACATTCGTCGTTCTCCTTGTAACTCAAGTGGCAACGGTAGGTGGTCGTGTCAGACGGGAGAACAGACAGCAACTGGTTGTCCGTCACAAAATTGTCGTACTTGTCATACCACTTATAGTTAAAGCCGTTAGGAGCAGATACAGAAAGTTTAGCTTCGCTACCGCAACTGGTGCCATAGACCTTGGCAGCAGCACAGCCCAACGTGAAATAAGCATAACCGAAGTGGGCGCCCCACGCGCAGTCCTTGGTGGTCAGGCGAATACGCAACACGTCGCCCGTTTTGACACCTACTTCCTGCAAGTTCAAGCCGATGGTGGTCCACTCTTTCCACGAAACGGGCGAAGATGCGCCGGGTGCTTTACCGCACACGTGCCACCCACTACCCTGTCGCTTGACGTCTGCCACGAAATCGCACGCACCGCAAGTCGGGCTAATCAATGTACCGTCCTCGTCCAAAATCTCCAATCCGAAACGCGGGTTACCGCTCTCGCCGTGATCAGGGTCTTCCATCACAATGGCATATTTAAGCATCAGAATAGCCGCATTTTCCACATCGGCGGTATAAAGGAACTCAATCATTTCGCCCTGCGTACCACTATTCCAGTTACCCAAACGCACGGAAGCCAACTCGCCGTCAGGAATGGTAGGCAGCTGGTTGCACGTACGGGGGTCGTAGATGTCCGGCTCCCAGTTGACCGTGTGACGGGAGAACTTATCATCGGAACCGTAATCCACCACACCGACAGTTTGGTTGGGATTCTGGTACGTACCATAACCGCAAATCACATTGTCCGAGTCGGTCAGGTTGACATAGTTGATACAGTGCCGCTCCGGGCAGAAAAGAGCAAAGGAGTTGTAATAGGTAAAGGCACTTGTGTCACCTGTACAAACACCACGAACACGGAAATCGTACAAGCCCTCGTCCAAGCCCTCTAAGATGGCACTCTCCTGCTTGATGCCGGTCGTTACCGCCCATTTCTTAGCACCACGACGGCGGTACTCAAGGCAGTACTCGGTGCTGGTGCCTTCCCAATTGACAAACACCGTGTCGCAGGTGGCGGTGGCCGTTATCTTGGTCGGCTTGGTGCAACGGTCAGAGGTAATCTGTATATTATCCACACAAGCACCTACCGGCATAGCCAAAGTCGTATCCGTATTGATGGTGGACCAAACAAAGAAGAGACGATAGGTACTGGTTCCGTTGGAATTGATATGCACAGAAGCGTTCTTCCATAGCGTTGTACCACTCATCGGACCGACCTGACTGCACCACGACGCAATAGCGGGGGGAACAATACCGCGCTGCCAGTCCGCCACCATATCTCTCGACACCGAAGTCAAGGGAGCCACACCGGCATACAAAGCAGCATCCAAGCCCTTACCCATACAGCGCCAGTCAAACGATATATCATAACCGCCCTTGGCAATGGTAAAATCACGATATGCATACTGCACATTGGGGTGCGAGCCAAAAAACGGTTCATCACCATTATTACTGATATACAACGACTGCGAACCGCCGTTCTTGGTGGCTGTACCAACCATCCAAGCATCTTCACACCTGACGGCCATCGGTCCCGGGTTGAGAACCCAATGCGACAACTCGTCTAAATCCGACTCCTCAAAACCCATTTGATAGGGCACGGTGATTTCCGACACCTGAGCTTGCATCATGCTGCACGCGCCAATCAAAAATGCCCCTAACAACACAACTTTTAATGTATTTTTCTTCATAATCACAAATTTATTCGTACGTAATCCTTGATATTTATCGCAAGCGTGCATAAGCGCACATACGCGAAAAATCGTGCAAAGGTACAAAAAAAAATTGAATTACACAAATTTTTTTAATGGAAAATTGAAAAATGAGAATTGAAAATAACGAAAAGATGTTCAAAGGCGGCACCCCTAAGACTGCGTATAAGGAGCACAACGTTAACACAATGTATGCTCAATCGTAAAGAAATAGTAAAGGAATAGCAAAGGAATAGTAAAGGAAGTACACCCCACGTTCCCCTCGGTAAGGGGGAGGCGAAGTAATAGGTAGTAGGTTGGTAGGTGGTACATGGCAAAACAAAAAAAATATAGCTATTTTAGATTAAAATCCATTTTTATGTCCAATTTATTTGCGTATATCAAATTTTTGTTGTATCTTTGCACGCTTTTTTGCGGAATAGGCCCGATAAGTACCGTGGCAGCGTATGAGTTTTTAACAGCAGCGCACAGACCACAGGTCGCCTCACCGCCTTAATATTAATACTAAATACAATGTACGCAATTGTAGACATGATGGGACAGCAATTCAAAGCCGAAGTAGGCAAAAAGCTGTTCATCAACCGCACAGAAGGCGAAAAAGGCGCCACTGTCGAGTTTGACAAAGTCCTGTTCGTTGAAAACGAAGGCAAGTTTAAAGTTGGTGCTCCCTATGTAAAAGGAGCGAAAGTAGTTTGCGAAATCTTGGATAACGAGTGCCGCGCAGAAAAAGTGTTGGTATTCCACAAGAAACGCCGCAAGGGCTACAAGAAATTGAATGGTCACCGTCAGGATTTGACCGATGTTGTCGTTAAAGAGATTGTTCTCGCTTAAAAAGGAAAGGATTAGATTATGGCACATAAGAAAGGTGTCGGTAGTTCTAAGAACGGCCGTGAATCAGAAAGCAAACGTCTTGGCGTGAAGATCTTTGGTGGTCAATTCGCTAAAGCAGGTAATATAATCGTTCGTCAACGTGGTACACAACATAACCCGGGTGCCAACATGGGCATGGGTTGTGACCATACGTTGTACGCATTATGCGACGGTATCGTAACCTTCACCCGCAAACGCGACGATAAGAGTTATGTGAGCATTCAGCCGGTTGCAGGAGAGTAAGCTCCACGCAGCCCGCAGGTAAAATACAGTTCCTCCGCCATTAGGCGGGGGAATGTTGTATGTAATTCGCGCGAGCGAGTGCGCACGTACGTGAGAGAATGGAGAATGGAGAGTTGAGAATTGAGAATGGAAAGTTGAGAATTTTGAATTAAGAATTAAGATACAATGTTAACACTAAAACAAATTTACGAAGACAAAGCCGCTATTGTGGCAGGTCTTAACAAAAAACATTTCGCCGGAGCCGAAGAAGCTATCGACCAAGTCATCGCTTTAGACCAAGAGCGCAAACAAGCTCAGCAGAAAAAAGACGCCGCTTCCGCCGAGATGAACCAAATCAGTAAAACCATCGGTATGTTCATGGCTAAAGGACAAAAAGCCGAAGCAGAAGAAGCCAAAGCCAAAACGGGCGTACTGAAAGAGAATATCAAACAATACGAGACCGAAATGGCAGAAGCAGAAGAGAAACAACGTCTGCTACTGCTCACTATCCCCAATGTACCCTACTCACTCGTTCCCGAAGGCCGCAGTGCCGAGGATAACTTGGCAGTCAAGGTAGGCGGTTGGAATTTCGGTAAAGGATTGGAGCCGATCAACCAACCTAATGACAAAGCTTTCACCCAAGACGGAAACGCTATTGCCCTGAAAGACTGGCCGGCAGAAGAAGATCCCCAACCCGCATACGCCAAATTGCCTCACTGGGAACTGGCTAAGAAATACAACCTGATTGACTTTGACCTCGGCGTCAAAATCAGCGGTGCCGGATTCCCCGTCTATATAGGTCAAGGCGCACGCCTGCAGCGCGCACTCATCAACTTCTTCTTGGCCGAAGCCACTAAAGCCGGTTATACTGAGATTATGCCTCCAACCGTCGTGAATGCTGCCTCCGGTTACGGTACCGGTCAATTACCCGACAAAGAGGGACAGATGTACCACTGCGAGGTAGATGACCTCTATCTCATTCCCACAGCCGAAGTACCCGTTACCAACCTCTATCGTGACGAGATAATTGACGAAGAGCAACTGCCTATCAAGAACTGCGCTTACACAGAGTGCTTCCGCCGTGAAGCCGGCAGTTATGGCAAAGACGTACGCGGTCTGAACCGTCTGCACGAGTTCTCCAAAATAGAAATCGTACGTATCGACACCCCCGAACATAGCGACGCTTCTCACAAAGAGATGCTCGCTCACGTAGAGGGATTGCTCCAAAAACTCGAACTGCCCTATCGTATCCTACGTCTGTGCGGCGGCGATATGAGTTTCACTGCTGCTATCTGCTACGACTTTGAGGTATATAGCGAAGCACAACACCGTTGGCTGGAAGTAAGTTCGACTTCTAACTTCGACACCTACCAAGCCAACCGCCTCAAATGCCGTTACCGTGGCAAAGAAGACAAGAAAGTACAAATCGCACACACCCTGAACGGCAGTGCTTTGGCCTTACCACGTATCGTAGCAGCTCTGTTAGAGAACAACCAATGCGAGGAAGGCATACGTATTCCTAAGGCATTACAACCATACTTCGGAGCAGAGATGATTAAGTAGGAAGATAGACCGCTTCGCTGATGGAGTAAGGAACAAGGAATAAAGACATGATAGAGATACTTAAATATGTGATACCGGCGCTGGTGGTGGTATTGGGCGTGTGGATTATCCAGCATAGCATGTTCAAAAACGAAGAGAAGAAACGGCAGTACGAACTCAAACGCGAGAGTCAGAAAACCATTTCTCCTCTCCGTATGCGCGCCTATGAGCGGCTGAGTCTATTACTGGAACGCACCGAGCCAGAAGCCATGATTAAGGAACTGATGGACGACCCGACATGGGTAAACAAAAGCGTAATCGACATACAGCGCGAGTTGCTGCAGCGCGTACGCATCGAGTTTGACCACAATATGAGCCAACAGATTTACGTGAGCGACGAACTCTGGCAGCGAATCATGTTGGCTCGGGACGAAATGGGTGCCTTTATCAACCAGATGGCGGTGCAAATCAAGCCCAACAGCACCGGTTTGGACTATATGAAAACTCTGATTCAGGCATACCACCTCAACGGCGACACGCCCCACGAGATGGCCCTGCAGGCATTAAAGAATGAATCACGTTCATTACTATAGTATATGCATGGGCATAGCACTGCTGTGCAGTTGCCAACCCGACACCGTCTGCCGTGAAACGATGCAGGTGGGCGTAATCGGTCAACTCAAGGAGACCTATTACGACACAGACATGCAGTCACATGTGCGCACCGCGTGGGACAGTTTGACCGTACAAGGGATTGATAGCGACAGTTTGCTCTACAACAACAGCAAATCAGTCAGCCAAGTCCTCTTGCCCATACGTAGCGACATGGACACTACCTCATACGCTATGACTTACTGCGGATGCACGGACACCCTCTCTATCGTTCACAACAACGAACAACGATTCGTAAGCGTAGAGTGCGGTTGCGTCTATGAACACGCTATCCGACAAGTGCTATACACTCGCCATTGGATAGACACCGTTACCATCGCCTCCAACGAGGTACTCCGTGGCGGAGGCGTTAACATCTACTTCATACGAGAAGCCCCAATAGAATGAAACGATTAGTCGCCATAGGATTTATGTTAATAGTCGCATTAAGCGGCTGGAGCAAGGTGCATATACCGGATAGCGTAATGCATAGCGACGGCCTATACGTGGACAACATGAAAATCTATAGCGACTCGGCTATCTTTCAGGGCATCAACCTCAAATTGGACATCTTCAACACTATTTTCTATTTGGCCAAATCCAAGGCGGACTTCCAAACCTACGAAATAGCCCTTAATGCCCGTCTCAAGAATCGTTTTTACCCCACTCTCGAATTAGGTTACGCACAAGGTGCATTGGGTTCCAACGCTGCTATTTGGAACGGTCATGGCGGTTGGACAACCGTGGGTTTGGACATCAACGGCTTACGCAAGCACAGAGAGAGTCAAGACGCACTATTAGTGGGCGTGCGCGTCGGTACGGCGGTGCAACAATATGACCTGACCCAAGTGCCTGTTAATGACGATTATTGGCAAACCACACCCTCTACCGCATTTTATAAGCAGTTCCACAACGACTGGTGGGGCGAAGTGGTGGCCGGCTGCCAAGTGCATGTCTATAGCGGACTGATGATGGGGTGGTATCTGCGTTTCAAGATGCTCTTTACCCGCAAAACAACAAGTGAAGCCCCTATCCCCTATTTCATACCGGGCTTCGGGTATCGCGACTACACACAATGGGGGATAAATTACTATATTGGATGGAAATTTTAACACTATGATACACACGACTGAACAAATGAACCGCGCGGCAAACAATATCCGCATATTAGCCGCAGCTATGGTAGAAAAAGCCAAAAGTGGCCACCCGGGAGGCGCTATGGGAGGTGCTGATTTTATACAAGTGCTCTTCTCTGAATTCTTGGAATACGACCCAGAGAACCCCTCTTGGGAAGCACGTGACCGATTCTTTCTGGACCCCGGGCACATGGCCCCGATGCTGTATGCACAGCTATGCCTTGCCGGCAAATATACGTTGGACGAGTTGCAGACCCTGCGTCAATGGCAAAGTGTCGTATCCGGTCACCCCGAACGCAACATAGCCCGTGGCATTGAGAACACCAGCGGTCCTTTGGGACAAGGACACACTTACGCCGTGGGTGCTGCCATCGCTGCCAAATGGTTTAATGCCCGTTTCGGTGCTGTACATAACCCCACTATTTATGCTTTTATCTCGGATGGTGGCATACAGGAAGAGATTAGTCAGGGAGCAGGACGGCTGGCAGGACACTTGGGACTGAACAACCTGATTATGTTCTACGACAGCAACGACATTCAGTTGTCTTCCGCATGCAAAGTCGTGACCTCTGAAGATGTCGCCAAGAAATATGAGGCATGGGATTGGTTTGTGCAGGAGATTCCCGGCAACGACCCCGATGCCATTCGTCAGGCATTGCTGCGCGCCAAAGAAGAGACATCTCGTCCCAGCTTGATTATCGGACATACCACCATGGGCAAGGGTTGCCTCAAGGAAGACGGCAGCAGTTTTGAGAGTCAGTGTTCCACGCACGGACAGCCCATCAGCAAAGCCGGTGCCGACATAGCCAAGACGATTGCACACCTTGGTGGAAATCCCGACACACCCTTTGCTATCTTCCCCGATGTAGAACAGCTATACAACGAGCGCCAAGAGGAGTTGCGCGAACTATGCAACAAACGCTATGCTGCCTACTACCAGTGGGCGCAACAGAATCCCGAAGACGCCAACTTATACACCTCCTACTTCTCAGGCGAGACGCCCTGTATTGATTGGAGCAAAATCATACAAAAAGCCGGCAGTGCAACCCGTGCCGCCAGCGCTACGGTACTCAGTTATTTGGCAGAGAACGTCGGCAACATGATTGTTAGCAGTGCCGACCTGAGCAATTCGGACAAGACGGACGGTTTCCTTAAAAAGACGACTGCCCTTAAGAAAGGCGATTTCTCAGGACAGTTCTTGCAAGCAGGTGTGAGCGAACTCACCATGGCTTGCGTAATGATTGGCATGTCGCTGCATGGCGGTATCATTCCCGCATGTGGTACTTTCTTTGTCTTCAGCGACTATATGAAACCCGCCGTGCGTATGGCGGCCCTGATGGAAGTGCCTGTCATCTTCATTTGGAGCCACGATGCTTTCCGCGTAGGCGAGGACGGTCCTACCCACGAACCCGTTGAGCAAGAGGCACAAATCCGTCTGTTAGAGAAAATGAAGAACCACAGCGGCAAGAGCAGTATGTTAGTCTTGCGCCCTGCCGATGCCGAAGAAACGACTATGGCATGGCGCTTGGCATTGGAGAACACCGCCACACCGTCTGCCCTCATCTTAAGCCGTCAGGACATACCTGCCGTACCCAACACGTCGTTGGAAGGTTTTCGCAAGGGTGCTTATATCGTCAGCAAGGACGAGCAACCGCAAGTCGTACTCTTGGCCAGTGGCAGTGAGGTGGCTACTCTAATGGCAGGTGCCGAACTGCTTCGGCAGGACGGTGTGCGCCTGCAGGTGGTCAGTGTTCCTTCCGAAGGACTGTTCCGCCAGCAGAGTCAGGAATATCAAAACGAGATACTGCCCCAGGGCATTAAGCGCTTCGGCCTAACCGCCGGTCTGCCTTGCACCTTGGTCAACTTGGTTGGCGAGAACGGTGCTGTCTGGGGATTGGAGAGTTTTGGTTTCTCTGCGCCTTATAAAGTGCTGGACGAGCAACTCGGTTTTACCGCCCAAAATGTGTATCAACAAGTCAAAAAACTGCTATAATGGATTATAATTTCAAAGAGATTGAACAGCAATGGCAATCGGAGTGGAACAAAGCCGGTGCCTACAAAGTCAGTAACAAGAGCGACAAACAGCCCTATTATGTCTTGGACATGTTCCCCTACCCCAGTGGTGCGGGCTTGCATGTAGGACACCCGTTAGGGTACATCGCCAGCGATATATATGCCCGTTACAAACGCTTGCAGGGCTTTAATGTGCTGCACCCGATGGGCTTTGACTCCTACGGTCTGCCGGCCGAGCAGTATGCCATTCAAACCGGCACACACCCTGAGGTAACCACCTTTAAGAACATTGACCACTACATCGAGCAGCTGAAGAAAATCGGTTTCTGCTACGATTGGGACCGTGAGGTACGCACCTGCGACCCTAAGTTCTACAAGTGGACCCAGTGGGCATTCATTCAGATGTTCAATTCGTACTTTGACACCCAACTGCAGAAGGCACGTCCCATCAGCGAACTGATTGCCAAATGGGAGCAAACCGACCCTACGTGGGCGACGCTCTCCGAGAAAGAGCAGCAGGAACGGCTGATGAATTACCGTATCGCCTACCTCAGCGACACCAAAGTGAACTGGTGCCCTAAACTCGGTACCGTCCTCGCCAACGACGAAGTCAGCGAAGGACTGTCCGTACGCGGCGGCTACCCTGTTGAACAACGGGTAATGCGGCAATGGAGTTTGCGCGTGAGTGCGTATGCAGGGCGTCTGTTGGAAGGACTTAACAACATCGACTGGACCGAGTCGCTCAAGGAGACCCAGCGCAACTGGATAGGTCGCAGCGAGGGTGCCGAAATGCGCTTCAAGATAAAAGGACAAGATGAGCCCTTCACTATTTTCACCACCCGTGCCGACACCGTGTTTGGTGTTACCTTCATGGTTCTTGCCCCCGAAAGTGAGTACGTGGCACGGGTAGTCACTCCTGACCATCAGGCCGAAGTGGACGCTTATCTTGACCGCTGCAAGCACCGCACCGAGCGGGAACGTATTGCCGACCGCAAAGTAACAGGTGTCTTCACCGGTTCGTATGCCATCAACCCTCTCACCAATGCCGAAATACCTATTTATATATCTGATTATGTATTAAGTGGCTACGGCACAGGTGCCATTATGGCTGTTCCGGCTCACGACAGTCGCGACTATGCCTTTGCCAAGCATTTCAACCTGCCTATTATTCCCCTTATCGAAGGTGCAGACGTCACGGAAGCCAGTTTCGACGCCAAAGAGGGCAAGATGATGAACTCCGGTTTCCTGAACGGATTGGAGGTCAAAGACGCCATCGCCAAGATGAAAGAATACATCACCAACACCGGCATCGGCCACGTCAAAGTGAACTACCGTCTGCGGGACGCTATTTTCTCCCGTCAGCGCTATTGGGGCGAGCCCTTCCCTGTCTATTACAAGGACGGTATGCCGTATATGGTGGACGAGAAAGACCTGCCCATCACCCTGCCGGAAATTAGTGACTACAAGCCCGCCGAAGACGGGCGTCCGCCATTGAGCAAGGCACAGAACTGGACCTACAAGGGCTATCCTTTGGAGTTGAACACGATGCCCGGATTTGCCGGCAGTAGTGCGTACTACCTCCGTTATATGGACAACCACAACGACCAAGCCCTCGTGGACCAAGGAGTCAACGCCTACTGGAAGCAGGTGAACCTCTACATCGGCGGTACCGAACATGCCACAGGACACCTTATCTACTCGCGTTTCTGGAATAAGTTCCTCTACGACCTCGGCTATGTGTGCGAGGACGAGCCCTTCCAGAAACTCATCAATCAGGGCATGATTCAGGGACGCAGTAACTTCGTTTATCGGTATATAGGCGAAGGGGCTGACGGCAATCTGTATATCAGTTTCAATCTCATTGACCGCCCTGAATACAAAGGCAAAGTGCAACCTATTCACGTTAACGTCAACATCGTCCACAACGATGTACTGGACATCAACGCCTTCCGTGCTTGGATGCCTGAATATCAGAAGGCCCGTTTTGTATATGCCGACGGCACGATGGACGAGGACAACCCCTATTTGGGAGTGGCTGCCGAGAAGCAATATATCTGCGGTTGGGCTGTCGAGAAAATGTCCAAATCCATGTTCAATGTCGTCAACCCCGACGATGTGGTTGAGCAATACGGAGCCGACACCTTGCGTCTGTATGAGATGTTCTTAGGGCCTTTGGAGATGTCCAAACCATGGGACACCAATGGCATCGACGGCGTGCATCGTTTCCTGCGTAAACTGTGGAATATGTACGAGAACGTCACCAACGATGCCCCCACCAAGGACGAACTGCGCAGTTTGCATAAACTGATTAAGAAAATCACGTGGGACATTGAGAACTTCTCCTTCAACACCTCTATTCCTGCCTTCATGATTGCGCAGAACGAGTTATCGGCTCTCAAATGCAACAAAACAGCCATCTTGCGTGAAATAGCCGTACTTCTCGCTCCCTACGCACCGCATATCGCGGAAGCCATGTGGCACCGCTGTGGCGAGACGACATTCGTTATTGATGCCGAATGGCCCGTTTGCAACGAGGCATATTTGGAGGAAGACGGAGTCAAGTACCCCGTGCAGTTCAACGGCAAAGTTCGCTTTACTTTGGAGCAACCCAAAACTGCCACCAAGGAAGAAGTGGAGCAGGCCGTTATGGCTAACGAAGAAACAGCCAAGTACCTCAACGGCGCTACACCCAAACGCGTCATTGTCGTCCCGGGCAGAATAGTCAATATAGTGATCTGACAAAAAAAAGAGACTTTGCAGTCTCTTCTGTGAACCAGCTGGGGCTCGAACCCAGGACCCCATCCTTAAAAGGGATGTGCTCTACCTGCTGAGCTACTGATTCATGCTTTTTCTCAAAAGCGGCTGCAAAGGTACAATAAATTTTTGACATGACCAAATTTTAGAGCAAAAAAATGCATTTTTGACCTAAAAAAATGAATATTTTAGTAAAATACAATCGTCGAAAGACCTCAACCACCCTCGTTGGCGGTCTGGGTATCGGGTCGGACTACCCCATTCGCATTCAAACAATGGCGAATACATTGACCGATGATATTGACGCCTCGGTGGCACAAGCACAACGCTGCGCACAAGCTGGAGCGGACCTCTTTCGTTTCACCACACAGGGCATCAAACAGGTCGAATCTCTACGCCAAATTCACACCAAGTTACAGTCCAATCGGGGCACTGCATTACAGCCCAATCAGGCCCCCTGTTCGCACCGTGGTTTTACCGACAGTCGACCGACAGTCGACCGACAGTCGACCGACACATTACAGAACGGTCAAGTACCCCTTGTGGCAGACATTCACTTCCGTTCCGATGTGGCAGATGCAGCAGCAGAGGTGGTGGAAAAAGTGCGTATCAATCCGGGCAACTATGCCAACGACCCTGCCACGATTCGTGAACGCTTTACACACCTATTAAATATATGTAAAGCACACCACACCGCCCTGCGCATCGGCGTCAACCACGGCTCGCTATCCCAACGAATCATGAACCAATATGGCGACACACCCGAAGGCATGGTGGCGTCCTGTATGGAATTCCTGCGCATTGCGGTAGAGGAGCATTTTAGCGATATTGTACTGAGTATCAAGGCCTCCAACACACGTATCATGGTAGATACCGTGCGTTTGTTAGTGCGCACGATGGATGCCGAGAACATGGCTTTCCCCCTGCATTTAGGTGTGACGGAAGCAGGAGAAGGCGAAGATGGACGTATCAAATCGGCTGTGGGTATAGGAGCGCTTTTGGCTGACGGTATCGGTGACACGGTACGCGTAAGTTTGAGTGAAGAGCCGGAGGCCGAACTGCCCGTAGCACGGGCTTTGGTGGACTATTTCGTTCAGCCGGATAGCATTCGTTATCAGTCCGACAACATCATCTCTTACGACGAACAAAAACAATCTATTTTCTACTATACCAACCAACCCGACTGGGCACTGTTCCAACTGCAAGCAGCAGCAGAGACAGGACGTTTGCTGTGGCAATACAACTGCCAACGGCTCGAGTTGCTTAATCCGCATTTCACCACCGAGCAACTGCAGCAGTTGCAGAAAGACATCTTACAAGCGGCCGGTATATTGCGGTACAAAGTGGAGTTTGTCAGTTGCCCGGGGTGTGGACGTACCATGTTCGACCTGCAGAAAACGGTGGCAGACATCAAAGCCGCTTTCTCATCTGTGCGTTATGCATCGTCCACCGTCAACCTCCCCAAGATTGCCATTATGGGCTGTATTGTCAACGGTCCGGGCGAGATGGCAGATGCCGACTTTGGGTATGTAGGAGCCGGTCGTGACCGCATATCGCTCTACAAAGGCAAGGAGTGTGTGCTAAAAAATATCCCACAAGAACAAGCAGTCACCCGACTCATCGAACTAATCTATAAAAAATAAAATATCAACTATCAATTATCAACTATGTTAAAAAGTCCTTTACAGATTGCACGTCAATCGTATCAGCCCAAGATGCCGAAGGCATTGATGGGACATGTCGTATTACGCGAAGGTCAAGCTACGCAATCCGTCGCTGACCAAGAAGAAATTCAAAAACTATTCCCCAACACCTATGGTCTGCCCTTGCTGACTCTGGATTCTGCTCCGGGTGAGCAACAGAGCGATGCCATCAATGTTGGCGTTATCCTCAGTGGTGGTCAAGCCCCCGGCGGACACAATGTTATCTGTGGTCTATTCGACGGGCTCAAGAAAATGAACCCCGACAATAAACTCTTCGGTTTCTTAGGCGGCCCCAGTGGTTTGATTGAAGGCAAATACGAAGAACTTACCTCAGACGTCATCGACGAGTACCGCAACACCGGTGGTTTTGATATTATCGGTTCGGGGCGTACCAAACTCGAGGAAGAGTGGCAGTTCGACGAAGGTATCAAGGTATGTAAACAATTGGGTATCAACGCTATCGTTATCATTGGTGGTGATGACAGCAACACCAATGCCTGCGTTTTGGCAGAGTACTATAAGCAGAAGAAATGCGGCATTCAAGTCATCGGCTGCCCCAAGACCATTGATGGTGACCTCAAGAACGAGATGATTGAGACATCATTCGGTTTTGATACCGCTTGCAAAGTGTATAGCGAATTGATTGGTAACATTCAGCGTGATGCCAACTCGGCTAAGAAATACTGGCACTTTATCCGTCTTATGGGTCGTAGCGCCAGCCATATCGCCCTCGAATGTGCCTTGCAAAGTCAACCGAATATCTGCATTATCAGCGAAGAGGTAGAGGCCAAGAACCTGACCCTGCAAGACATCGTGGACCAAATAGCCATCGTAGTGGCAGAGCGTGCCAAAGTTGGACAAAACTTCGGTACTGTCCTCATTCCCGAAGGACTGATTGAGTTCATTCCTGCTATGCGTCGTCTGATTCAGGAACTCAACGACCTGCTTGCCAATAACGAGGAATTTGTGGCTATGGAGGGTGATGATGCCAAACGTGAGTACATCAAATCTATGCTCACTCCTGCCAGCTGTGAACTGTATCGCTCGCTGCCAAAAGCCATCGCCAAACAACTGACAATGGACCGTGACCCTCACGGAAACGTGCAAGTATCGCTCATCGAGACCGAGAAACTGCTCATCGAGATGGTAGGCAAGAAACTGGCACAAATGAAAGCGTCCGGCACGTATGTTGGTAAATTCGCTACCCAACACCACTTCTTCGGTTACGAAGGACGCTGCGCTATTCCATCTAACTTCGATGCTGACTACTGCTACTCGTTAGGCCAAACGGCAACCCAACTCATCATTGCCGGCAAGACCGGTTATATGGCTATCGTGCGCAACCTCACCCAACCTGCTGCTGAGTGGGTTGCCGGTGGTGTACCTATCACGATGATGATGAACATGGAAAAACGTAACGGAAAGATGAAACCCGTTATTCAAAAGGCATTGGTGGACCTCAACGGCAAGCCCTTCAAATACTTTGAGGAGCACCGTGCCGACTGGGCAGATGCCGATATGGATTATATCTATCCGGGACCTATCCAATACTACGGACCTACCGAAGTATGCGACCAACCTACTCACACGTTGCTTTTAGAAAATGCGTAAGTGGTTAATTTATAGTTTATTGTTTATCGTTGAACTGGCATACGGTCAGTTCAGCGATAAGCAACTCTATGATGCCTATATGGCGTCCGACCTCAAACTTTGGGGGCAGTATATTGATGCGCAGGATTGGAAATCGTTGTCACATGCCGAGCGCAGACGGCTCATCAATTACGAATACGGTTATATTCCCTTTCTTGCTGACCAAAAGCGCATGGAGGAAGCAGCACATTACCTGCCTATCTATCTGCAGCATGTGGAGGAAGAGCGCAGTTCGTTGGGTGAGTCCACGTACTTGGCGTACCGTTCTGCCGCACACGCGTATGCGTACCTATTAGATAAGAGTACGATTTTCTCAGATGGCATGATGTCCTTTAAGATGGCAAAGAAGGCCTTGGAGGCCGACACCACCGACCCGATTGCCATGACGCTCAAGGGAAATGTTGATTTCTATGCCCCCAAGTGTTTTGGTGGCAACAAGCAAAAAGCCATTCAGATTTTCTTGCAGGCAGAACGAATTATGACGACTGATACGGCATATCGTTATTTATGGAATTTGCCGGCTATGCAGTTGGCGATTGCTCAATGTTACGAGAAGACAGGAGAGTTGGACAAAGCGGAGCAACAAGTCGAAAAAGTATTGCGCCGACACCCCACCTTTACCTATGTTCGCAACACCTATTTGCCCGAACTGAAGAAAAAGAAGCAGAAAAAGTGATTTTTTTGCCAAAAAATTTGCACATGTCCCAAAAAAGCAGTACCTTTGCAACCGCTTTTGAAAAGCGATGCCTAATGGTGTAATGGTAGCACTACAGATTCTGGTTCTGTCTGTCTGGGTTCGAGTCCTGGTTAGGCAACTTAAAAGAAAGTCTCCGATTGGGGGACTTTTTTAATGATGGCAAGATTGAGAGAATATATACCATTCTACAAACGCAATCTAAAGGTGGCGTTTCCGGTTATGATGACCCAATTGGGGGCATCGCTGGTAGGATTGGTGGACTCGATTATGGTGGGGCACTACAGCACCGCCGATTTGGCAGCCGTCAGTTTTTCCAACGCTATCTTCTTCACTATCATGGTCTTCAGTATGGGAGCGTTGATGGGTTTGACTCCACTGGTGGGGTACGAAATCGGCAAAACGGACAGCAATGCCAGTCGCGTAGCGTTTCTATACCACAGCGGACTACGATTCACCATTCTGCTCAGTTTGGGCATGATTGCTATCTTGGGAGCAGGTATTCCGCTACTGGGGCATTTGGGACAGGAGCAGGAAGTAGTGGTCGCTGCCAGACCCTACTACATTTTTATTGTGATTTCGATTGTTCCGTTCCTATTCTTCTTTATGCAAAAGCAGTTTTTGGAGGGATTGGGCAATACGATGATGGCGATGCTGATTACGATGGGAATGAATCTGCTGAATATTCTTCTGAACTGGATTTTTATCTTCGGACATTTCGGATTACCGCCAATGGGTGCCAAAGGTGCCGGCATAGCCACTTTTATTTCTCGTCTGCTGATGCCGATTCTCTTTTGGATAGTGATTCGCAGTCAGCATTCATGGCGTTCCTACATCAGTGCGCACAACGTGCAGGCACGGTGGCGCGACGGCATGAAAGAACTTTGGCACATAGGCGCGCCTATCGGCGGACAAACTTTTGTGGAGACATCTCTGTTTACATTGAGTTTTATCTTTGTAGGATGGCTCGGCAAGGAAGCGTTGGCAGCACACCAAATAGCCAATCAGATAGCCGACCTGACCTTTATGCTGGCTATCGGTATCGGTTCAGCCACGACTATTCGCGTCAGTCACCAGTTGGGCAAAGGCGACCTCTATGCCGTGCGTATGGCCAGTAATGCCAGTATCCACTTGGTACTGCTGATGAACACCATCGGGGCAACTATCATGATCAGTTTGCGCAACTATATTCCCCTACTCTTTACCAATGATACCGAGGTCATTCGTATCGGTTCGACCTTGGTGTTGCTGGCAGGAATCTTCCAATATGCCGATGGTTTACAGACCGTTGGTGCTGCTATGCTACGCGGCATTCGCGACGTAAAGATGCCAATGTTGTTTGCGTTTATCGCCTACATTGTCATCTCGTTACCATTAGGACTGGCACTTGCGTTCCCATTAGGATTGGGTGCCCCCGGTATTTGGATCAGTTTTATTGTGGGATTGTGCTTGGCAGCCATTTTCTTCCACACCCGTTATCGCAAAAAACTGCGGGAATTGGCTACCCACGAATTGCCTCAAGTCTATCTTCCATAGCCAACATCTCATCGCGCAGCAAAGCGGCTGTGCGGAAATCAAGGTCTTTGGCTGCCTGCAGCATCTGTTTACGCTGCTGCTGAATGGCTTTGTCCAATTCTTTGGGTGACATACGTTGCCAAGCTGCCTGTTGCCAACCGGCACGGATAGCGTCCTCCACTTTCTTTCGTTCCTGCTCCGGATTGTGGTACAACGCCTGTAGCGGATTCGTCTCTATCGCTTTTTGCACGGCACGAGGAGTGATATGATGCTCCTCGTTGTACGCCATCTGTTTGGCACGGCGGCGGTTGGTCTCGTCTATTGTGAGTTGCATCGAGCGCGTTATCTTGTCGCCGTACATGATTACCCTACCCTCTACATGTCGCGCAGCACGACCGGCAGTCTGAGTGAGCGAACGATGGTCACGCAGGAATCCCTCCTTGTCGGCATCTAAGATAGCCACCAATGACACCTCGGGCAAGTCCAATCCCTCACGCAACAGATTAACACCCACCAACACATCATATTCGCCCTTGCGCAGGTCCTCCATAATCTGCACACGCTCAATCGTATCAATATCCGAGTGAATATACGCGGACTTAACCCCGTATTTGCGCAGGTACTCGTCCAATTCCTCTGCCATTCGTTTGGTGAGGGTGGTGACCAATACACGCTGGTGCTTCTCAACGCGAATCTGTATTTCCTCCATCAAGTCATCTACCTGATGCTTGGTGGGACGCACCTCTATTTCAGGGTCCAACAACCCTGTGGGACGAATCAACTGGTCAATCACGATGCCTTCGGACTTAGCCAACTCATATTCCGCCGGTGTCGCCGAACAGAAGATGATTTGCCCCACTTTGCTTTCCCACTCCTCAAAGGTAAGAGGCCTATTATCTCGAGCAGCCGGCAGACGAAAACCGTAATTGACAAGGTTTTCCTTGCGCGCCTTGTCGCCACCGTACATAGCGTGTATCTGTGGCACAGTAACGTGACTCTCGTCCACGATGAGCAGCATATCTTTGGGGAAATAGTCCAATAGGCAGTAAGGCGGCGTACCGGGTTCACGACCGTCAAAGTAGCGACTGTAGTTCTCCACGCCCGAACAATAGCCCAACTCCTGAATCATCTCCATGTCGTATTTGACACGTTCCTCAATACGCTTGGCATAAAGTTCTTCGCCTATCTCCTGAAAATAGTTCACCTGATTGGCGAGGTCCAGTTTGATTTGCGCTATAGCGGATTCAATCCTTTCAGGGGCAGTGCAGAAAATAGTGGCAGGATAGATATTTAGGTATTCAAAATGCTCCAGCACACGCATAGAACCGGGTTCCATTCGCAAGATTTCGTCTATTTCGTTGCCGAAGAAGACAATACGCCACACCTCGTCGCTATAGGCAGAACAGATATCTACCGTGTCGCCTTTCACACGGAAACGACCACGTACCAAATCAATGTCGTTGCGCACATACGAAGCGTCCACCAACTGGTGCAGTAACGCCTCCATTCCAGCGGTATCACCCCGTCGAACGGTGAGGCATGAGCGCGAGAAATCCTGTGGGTTGCCAATACCGTATAGGCAACTGACGGACGAAATGACCACCACATCTTTACGTCCACTCAACAGGGCTGCCGTGGCTGATAGACGCAAACGGTCTATCTCCTCGTTAATGCTGAGGTCTTTTTCGATATACGTGTCCGTTTGGGGAATATATGCCTCGGGCTGGTAGTAGTCGTAGTACGACACAAAATACTCCACCGCATTCTTGGGGAAAAAGCCCTTCATCTCGGCATATAACTGGGCAGCAAGGGTTTTGTTGTGAGAGAGAATCAGTGTGGGGCGATTGAGTTGGGCAATCACATTGGCCATGGTGAAGGTCTTGCCTGAGCCCGTCACGCCCAACAGCGTCTGTGCCGGCGCACCACGATGCACGCCGTCCACCAGTTGGCAGATGGCCTCGGGCTGGTCGCCCGTGGGCTGAAAAGGCGATGTGAGTTCAAACTGATTGGTCATATACGCCGCAAAGTTACGAAAAAATTTGCATATTTGCAAAAAAAAGTGTACCTTTGCAGTCGCTATGGTGCAGTTTATTGCAGAAAATATCAAAATGCCAACCTTGGACAAAGCGGCAGTAGAGCATTGGCTACGCCGTGTAGCAGCAGGTTATGGCTTTTCCGTAGGGGATTTGACCTATATTTTCTGTGATGACACACGTATTTTGGAGGTGAATAGGCAGTTTTTGGGACACGACTATTACACCGACGTTATTACCTTTGATTATAGCACGAGCGCGCGCGTAAGTGGAGATATCTATATCTCGCTGGACACCGTACGCAGCAATGCCGAGATGGTGGGAGTCAGTTTTACAACGGAGTTGCACCGCATTCTCGTTCACGGATTGCTGCACTTAACCGGTCAGGGCGATAAGACGCCTGAGACGAAAGTACAAATGACCGACAAAGAAAACAAAGCACTGGCACTACTGGCCTAAAAGGTGTAAAAATTGGTACTTTTTGTGCAAAATGACCGATTTATTTGCACGTTTCCACAAAAAAATGTAATTTTGCGTATCTTTTTAAATATTAAAAAAGGTATGAAAAAAGGGTTATTAGTTCTCGTTTGTTTAGTATGTGCTCTTTCAGCATGGTCGGTGAATTATTGCCAAACGGCGGCCTTCGGTTATGGTGCCGCTGCCACAGGGGGTGGAAATGCCACACCCACTTTAGTAGATAATTATGATGCCCTCAAGTCAGCTATGGGGAGTAGCAACAAAGTTATTATTATCACCAAAAGCATTGCTTTCTCCACTCAAATAGAGTGTTCAAAGAGCAATTTAACCATTTTGGGTATGCCCGGAGTCATCTTGTCAAACAGCAATAAAGACGAAGGTGTATTCAAATTCAAAGGGAAGAACATTATCATCCGCAATATAGCTTTTAAGGGACCCGGAGCCACTAATAATCAAGGCGGTGATTTGCTCTGCTTCGAAGGTACAGGTGCTTCTACCGCGTGGGTGGATCACTGTTCTTTTGAGGATGGCAGTGATGGCAACTTTGATATTTGCAAAGGTGCAGACAATATTACCGTAACTTGGTGTCGTTTTCTATACAAAAAGACTACTGACCATAATTTTTCCAATTTAGTAGGTTCCAGTTCATCCGACGCAGCAGCCGATGGCACATTTAATATCACCTACGCCTATTGCTGGTGGGACGAAGGATGTGCCCAACGTATGCCACGATCACGCCACGCACAATTCCATTTGCTGAATTGTTATTGGAATTCAAGCGATGCCAGTTACTATTTGGGCTTGCAAACATCTACTGCCTATATCGAAGGTTGCTACTTCGGCGGTTCTCTTTCCGGCGGAAAGATTGTTGGTTCTGGCAACAGTTGGTACGATGCCAACACCATTGGTTATGTTTTTGTCAATTGCGTATCCTCCAAAACGCTGCCAAGTAACAACACCAAAGTATCTGTAGCCAAACCCACTTATACATATCCTACTGCCGTCACGGCAAACGAAGCCAAGACAATGGTGACCAATTCGTCTTGCGGTGCAGGGGCTACATTGACAGTGACCAAAGAAGGGGCTGTGTCGTCCTCTTGCGACAGCGGACAAGGCGGCGAAGGCGGTGAGCAAGGCGGCGGAGGCGGTGAACAAGGCGGTGAACAAGGCGGCGGAGACACCCCCATTCCTCCCTCTCCTGTAGGCACTACTACTTTCTGGAACTTTTCTGATGCCGCTTTCAAAGATTTAGGCACACTGACTGCCAGCAAAACCATACAAGGACTGCTTATCACAGCAGACGGGAGCGAAGGTAAAGTGGTGGTAGATGCCAACAGCAAGAGCATAGATGGCTACAGTTTTACCTCACGTCTCAAAACAGGCGGTCCTATGAGTGCCACGGCACGTTATCTATCCTTTACCGTAACAGGCAACTGCACGATTGAAATATACTGCATCAGTTCCAGCAGTAGTGCTACACGTACTATGAACGTGGCTACCGGCACATGGGACAACACCAAACAAACCTACAGTGTAGCAGGTAACGGAATTGCCAAATACACCTATTCCTACACAGGTACAGGCACTACTATCTATATTGGCAGTGCAGACGGCGGTATCAATTTCTATGCAATCAAGGTAATCTACCCTGCAGCCACAGGATTATACCAAACATCGGGAACAAGTATGCCCACCAAGTTTATGTACAAGGGGCACCTGATGATGATGCTACACGCAGGTCATTGGTATAACAACGTCGGGCAAATCATCCGTTAATCATCCGTTAATCGTCCGTTAATCGTCCGATAATGTTCCGATTAGCACAGGTATAAAAAGGGCTGCCTAACCAGCGTTAGACAGCCCTTTTTGTCGGTTGTCGATTGACAACACACAATGCATAGTGTCAAGTATTTAATGAGGCATAGAACCACCTAACAGGTTATAAACCTTATCGGCATACCGAATTAGTATTTGCCCCTGTTGCAATATTTTCAGAACGGAGGGGTGTGCAACCTTATTAGGTGTCTTCAGCCCCGAAAGTTCAGCAGCAGTGAATGTGACACGAATATCTCTGCCATACGAGTTCTTGCCCACCGCCAATATAGAGCCATCTGCGTTCACCGAGATAGTACCACTGACAAATAACCATAAGTTATTGGTGCTCACACTACCATCGCTTGAATGAACAACTGCCACAACGCAACTCGGATGAACTTCAGCGCCAATATAACCGATAGATTGCAAAGCCGTGAATGGTTGGAGTGTGTTGGAAACAGTATAATCGCCCACAGGAAGAGTGGTTGCAGACAGGTCGGCAAACAAATCCAACTCTATATAACAATCCCACAAGTCAGCCGTTAATACAAAGCATCCCATGCTGTCATTCTTTGTTATTTCCACCGAGTCCATCGAAACGGTAAGGTCTAAATCTACGTAAGCATCCATCTCGAAAGTGCCGGCAGGTTGCACAAGGTCAATCACATACGCTTTCTCGTCCATACCTATCATAACTCCCTGCATCTTATACCCCTCATTGTCCTCAAAAATAGTCAACTCCCCATCATAGAATTCCATTCTCTCACCCTCTACGGAAGTTATAGAACACTCACTATAGTCGATTCCTGCCGAAATAAATGTCCCCGTGGTCGTATTACAACCATTGATGCCAATTTGTATTAAACTATACTCTTCATTTTTAGACGAGAAACGTGCATAGCCGTGTCCGTCTCCACCATTTGCTTTCCGAACTAATCGAATCGCTTTCACAACCACCGTATCACGCTCTGCCACAGGATGTTGGCGAACTAATATGGTACCGCCGTCTCCATTTACGGTGAACTTGTTGTCATAAATTCCACCCATAAAATACGCTGTGTCGGCAGAGGTCTGTGTGAACGATTGCGAACCGCGCAGAGTTAATGTGTCACCATTGATATCAAACACAAAAGCATCGGCATAGTCCAAGGCCGGCTTGTAACTATTCTTCTTATATTTCATACACCACCCTAAGAAACTCACCACATCGTTGGGGTGATAATAATGCGGTTGCAACTGCGGGAAGGATACCGTCTGTGCTTGTTTGTCATACGTTCCTTTCATCCAATAGCATGCAAGGGCCATCTTACAGAGAGGCGATCTCCAATAATATACCGAATCATTACAAACTACCATCATAGTACTTCCTCGTTGTTGGGATACTAATTTGGTACTATTCATTTCAGTCGTATATATCGATGAACCTGCGATGCGTTTGAATTTAACCGTATCGCCTGCTGGAGGTGCAAGAATACCTCCGTACTCGTCCACCATTTCTCCAAATTCGTTAACACTACCTGTTGTCTGCGCAACAGCATTTAGCCCAAATACCATAGCGGCTAAAGCCACCCATATAACATATAAATTCTTCATAATGGCTGCAAAGATACAACAAAAATTTGGAATATGCAAATATTATTTCATTTTGAATTGAAAATGTAAAATTATGATAAAAGCAAAGATATAGTATCCTTTCGACCATGTATGCTAAATGGTAAAGAAATCATAAAGAAATAGTAAAGGAATCATAAAGGAATAGTAAAGAACAATACGGAGGAAATAGAAGGCGAGCGATGGGCATCGAACGCCCTGAGTGAGGTGGGAAATAACAAAATAGCCGCCCCCATCGGAGCGGCTATTTCTCTATCTAATCTATACTCAATTAGTCTTGGAATTTAGCGCAAAGGAACTCACGGTTGAGGCGGGCGATATTAGCCAGCGAAACACTCTTGGGGCACTCGGCAGCACACGCACCGGTGTTGGTGCAGTTACCGAAACCAAGTTCGTCCATCTTAGCAACCATCGCTTTAGCACGCTTGGCGGCCTCAATCTTACCCTGTGGCAGCAACGCCAGTTGGCTAACTTTAGCAGAAACGAACAGCATAGCAGAGCCGTTTTTGCAAGCCGCAGCACAAGCACCGCAACCGATGCAGGAAGCAGCGTCCATCGCCTCGTCAGCCACGGGCTTTGGAATAGCAATCGCATTGGCATCGGGCACACCACCTGTATTGACGGAAACGAAACCACCTGCCTGCATAATCTTGTCGTATGCCTGACGGTCCACCATCAAGTCCTTGATAACAGGGAATGCACGGCTACGCCACGGCTCCACCGTGATGGTCTCGCCATCTTTGAAGTGGCGCATGTGCAGTTGGCAAGTCGTGATAGCGCTGTCAGGTCCGTGAGGGTGACCGTTCACATACATCGAGCACATACCGCAGATACCCTCGCGGCAATCGTGGTCGAATGCGATGGGGTCTTTTTTCTCGGCAATGAGTTGCTCGTTGAGAATATCTATCATCTCCAAGAACGAGGCGCCTTGGAAGATGTTTTTGAGTTCATAGGTCTCGAAATGACCTTGTGCCTTGGGTCCTGCTTGACGCCAAACGCGCACCTTAATATTTATATAAGAATCCATAATTCAATTTGTAAATTAAAAATTTGTAAATTTGTAAATTATGCCTTGTAATTACGGGTCTTACGCTCGGTAAACTCATAATCCAATGGTTCTTTGATGAGTTCGGGTTCGCTGTCCTCGCCGGTGTATTTCCAGCAAGCGACATAACTGAACTTATCGTCCTGACGAAGTGCCTCACCTTCTTCGGTTTGGTACTCCTCACGGAAGTGACCACCGCAACTCTCTTCACGATTGAGGGCGTCAATAGCCATCAGTCGTCCTATCTCAATGAAGTCAGCCAGACGGAGGGCTTTCTCCAACTCGTTGTTGAGTGCATTGGCTTCACCCGGGATATAGACATTGCTCCAGAACTCTTTCTTGATTTCGTCAATCTTGGCGATGGCAGTCTTCAGCGACTCAGCCGTACGGCCCATACCGACAAAGTCCCACATAACGAGACCCAGTTCCTTGTGAATACTATCTACGCTACGTTTGCCCTGAATAGCCATCAACTTAGCTATCTTGTCAGCCACTTTCTTTTCTGCCTCAGCAAATTCGGGCAGGTCGGTGGACATACGCGGCACACCAATCTGGTCGCTGAGGTAGTTTTGAATGGTATAAGGCAATACAAAGTATCCGTCAGCCAAGCCCTGCATCAAAGCCGATGCACCCAGACGGTTAGCACCGTGGTCGGAGAAGTTGGCTTCACCGATACAGAACAGACCCTTAACGGATGTTTGCAGTTCGTAATCTACCCAAATACCACCCATCGTGTAGTGGATAGCGGGGAAGATCATCATCGGATTTTCGTAGGGGTTCTCGTCCACGATTTTCTCGTACATCTGGAAGAGGTTACCGTATTTTTGTGCTACGACATCTTTACCCAGACGTTGAATAGCATCGCTGAAATCAAGGAACACAGCCAGACCGGTGTTGTTAACGCCATAGCCTTTGTCGCAACGCTCCTTGGCAGCACGTGAAGCCACGTCACGGGGAACGAGGTTGCCGAATGCCGGATAACGACGCTCCAAGTAGTAATCACGGTCTTCCTCGGGGATATCACGACCTTTTATCTCGCCGGCTTGCAGTTTCTTGGCATCTTCCAATTTCTTGGGCACCCAAATACGTCCGTCGTTACGAAGTGACTCGGACATCAGGGTCAACTTACTTTGGAAATCACCGTGTTTAGGAATACAAGTGGGGTGAATCTGTGCATAGCAGGGATTAGCGAAGTAGGCACCGTGGCGGTACATCTGCATAGCAGCAGAGCCGTTACTTGCCATAGCATTGGTGGACAGGAAGAAGGTGTTGCCATAACCGCCGGAAGCGATTACGACAGCATGACCGAAGAAACGCTCAATGCGACCGGTAACGAGGTTACGGGCGATTATACCACGTGCGCGTTCCTCACCGTTAGCGTCCTTAATCATGACGATGTCGAGCATCTCGTGGCGGTTGTACATCTTCACCTTGCCCTTACCAATCTGACGACTGAGGGCACTGTATGCACCGAGCAGCAGTTGTTGACCGGTTTGACCTTTGGCGTAGAAAGTACGACTAACCTGTGCGCCACCGAAAGAACGGTTGTCTAACAATCCACCGTATTCACGTGCGAAAGGCACACCCTGTGCCACGCATTGGTCGATAATGTTGTTGCTGACCTCAGCCAAACGATAGACGTTAGCTTCACGGGCACGATAGTCACCACCCTTGATGGTGTCGTAGAAGAGGCGATAAACGCTGTCACCATCGTTCTGATAGTTCTTAGCAGCATTGATACCACCCTGTGCAGCGATAGAGTGCGCACGACGGGGGCTGTCTTGAATGCAGAAATTGAGTACATTAAAGCCCAACTCAGCCAGCGTAGCTGCAGCCGAAGCACCGGCAAGACCCGTACCTACAACAATAACGTCCAAACGGCGTTTGTTGGCAGGGTTGACCAGTTTTTGATGGTCTTTATAGTTGGTCCATTTTTTCTCCAACGGACCTGCAGGTATCTTCGCCATCTCAGGCGTAATCACCTTTGTATCTTGTTTTGTTGCCATAATCTTTATTCAATTAGTTAATCATCATACCGATATTGACACCTAAGAAATAAACGACTACCACCATAAATAGGCCTACGGCGAGGGTGGCGAAGATAACGCCAATCACTTTGATTCGTTTGAGCCAAATCAGGTTGCTCCAACCGAGTGTCTGCAAAGCGCTCCACACACCATGGCTGAGGTGGAACCACAGGGCTGCCAACCAAACCATGTAAAGCAAGCAGTACACAATACCGCACCAGCCGTCCGTGAATAAGCCCTTGACGATAGCGCTACCGTCTTGCGGGTCGAAAGCCGACACATGCAAGCCGGTGAGTTCGGCAAACTGCATCTTGTACCACATGTTGTAAAGGTGCAGCACGAGGAAACCAATGACGATAATGCCCAACACGAGCATATTCTTCGACGCCCATTGCACACCCTCCTGACGTGCCTCAATAGCGTAGCGGTCGTTGCCACGTGCAGCACGGTTTTGGATAGTAAGATAAATAGCGTAACCGAAGTGAATTAACACTCCCAGTGCCAATACCAGCGATGCTGCTACAGCATACCAGTTAGCACCCAACATTGCGCAGATCCAGTTGTAACCGGCTGTTCCAAACAGGTCATCTACTACCAAGCAGATGTTCATGCTTCCATGGAAGAGCAGGAAAAGGACCAAGCACAGGCCGGTAATACTCATAATGAATTTACGGCCGATAGATGAATCTTTTAACCACATAATTAAATTGATGATTGATAAATGATGAATTGATTATTAAATATTGATTATTGTTTTCACTGAAATAGCGTGCAAAGTTACAAAAAATAATCCAAATACGCAAATATATTTGTGTATATCAAAAAAAAAGTGTACTTTTGTATGCTTATTATGAGAAAAAGAGTGCTACATATTCTTTGGGCAGTGGGGCTATTCGCTCTTCTTCCCATGTCGTCGGTGGCGCAGATTCGTGCCAATGGCAGCAGTGTCTATTCTTTTCTCAGTTTGCCTTATTCGTCACGTTTGTGCGCGTTAGGTGGCGACAATGTAGCCATACAGGACGGCGAGATTAGTGCTGCTATGCACAACCCTGCCCTGCTGTGTGCAAGCACAGACCGCATCCTTGAACTCAACTATGCACATTACCTGCCGGGCACCAATTTAGGGAGTGCCCTGTTTGGGTGGAACTTTGGGCGCAGCAGTTTTGAGAAGCACGCCGATACACCCGATAAACCCAACTATTTTGCAGTAGGTATTCACTACCTTGACTACGGCAAGATGGCATACGCTGACGAGTGGGGCAACCTGACCGGTGGCACGTTCACAGCCAAAGATATGCTGATTGACCTCATGTACGCGCGTCAATTAGGTCCACAATTCACAGTAGGCGTATCGCTCAAGCCCATTGTCTCGTTCTACGAGAGCTATTCGGCCTTTGCCTTGGCTGCCGACGTGGGCGGACATTTCCAAACCAAAGACTCGACTTTCCAGATGGGTTTAACCCTACGCAACATAGGTTGGCAACTGAAAGGTTTTTATACATTAGAGAGTGGTCAGGCACGCGAGTCCTTGCCGTTGAACCTTGAGTTAGGTCTCGCCTACCGTTTTAAGCACGCTCCCCTACGGATCAGTATGACTATTCATAATCTGCAACGCTGGAATCTCAATTATGAACGCACCAACTTGCCCAAAGACGATAGCAACACGAATATTCAGTGGTACGACATGATGTTTCGCCACACGATTTTTGCGTTGGACATCGTACCTAAGAGCGATAAATTCTACCTTACCCTTAGTTACAACCATCGTCGCAGAGCCGAGATGGGGCTGAAGGACCAACGTAGTTTGGCAGGTTTCGGTATCGGTGGCGGGGTGAAGATAAAAATGATTAGTGTCGGCTTTGCCGTCAGCCAATATATCAAAGGTAACCTAACGTATCAAGCGTCGGTAGCTATGAATATTAATCAAATGATGAAATGAAAAAAATAATCGTTGCAATAGATGGATATAGCAGTTGCGGTAAATCGACTATAGCAAAAGCATTGGCACACTATGCCGGATATAACTACATCGACACAGGGGCTATGTATCGCGCTGTGGCGTTGCATTGCTTGCGCACAGGCGAAGCACCCTTGGACGCTATTCAACATATCACGGTGGATTTTCGCAACCACCATGTTTGCCTAAACGGTGAAGACGTAGAGGGTCAAATCCGCACGCTGGAGGTAGGCAATATGGCATCTAAGGTATCACCCATTAAAGAGGTGCGCGCTTTTTTGGTAGCGCAACAGCAGCAGATGGGTAAAGACAAAGGCATCGTCATGGATGGTCGAGATATCGGCACGGTCGTTTTTCCGCAAGCCGAACTCAAACTATTTTTGACCGCCTCGCCTGAGGTACGGGCGCAACGACGTTTCGACGAACTCACCGCTAAAGGTGAGCAGCCGGTTTTTGAAGATGTATTGGCAGATGTGAACGACCGCGACTACCGCGATACCCATCGTGCAGAGTCGCCTCTGCGTCAGGCGGAAGATGCCATCGTGGTAGATAACTCTACGCTGACACGCGAGGAACAGATGAACAAGATAATTGCCATTTTCAATGAACATATCCATTGATAGGGATTCGGGCTTTTGCTTTGGTGTAACCAGTGCCATTGACAAGGCCGAGGAGGAACTCAAACGAGGTCCTTTGAGTTGTTTGGGTGATATCGTACACAACGGGCAGGAGGTAGAACGGTTGGAAAAAGCCGGACTGCACACCATCACCTACAACGACCTTGAGCAGATGCACGGCGGACGTGTGCTGCTGCGAGCGCATGGTGAACCACCCTCGACCTACGCCACGGCGCAACGGAACGGTATCAATGTCATTGATGCTACGTGCCCCGTTGTCAAGAAACTGCAGGAACGCATTCGCGACACATACGTGCAGCACCCCAACGCCCAAATCGTTATCTTTGGTAAAGTGGGACATGCTGAGGTCATCGGTCTGCAAGGGCAAACGGATAATACCGCTATCGTCATTGAGTCGCCTGATGATATACAGCAACTGGATTTGCAACGCGATATATACCTCTTCTCCCAAACAACTAAGTCGGTAGATGAGTTTAGGAAGATCGTGGAAACAATCAACGTTCAACGCTCATCACTAGACGCAACACACTCCACCACCTTTAAGTACCATGATACTATTTGCCGCAATGTGGCCAATCGTGTTGAGCGTCTCAAGCGTTTTGCACGGGAGCAAGATTTAGTCATTTTTGTAGGAGGGCAGAAATCATCTAACGCGAAAGTGCTGTTTGAACACTGCAAGAACGCGAACCCCAACACACTGTTTATCTCCTCCCCCGACGACCTACCCCCTCTAAACTATAAACTCTACTCTCTAAACTCTAAAATCGGTATCTGCGGTGCCACCAGCACGCCGTTGTGGTTGATGGAGCAAATTAAAGAAAAAATAGAAAACGAATACAACGTAAATAACGTATAACATACTATTATGGAATACAAAATTCAAACAGTCGGTGTACTGACATCAGGAGGCGATGCCCCCGGCATGAATGCAGCAGTGCGTGCCGTGACACGTGCTGCCATCGTCAACGGAATGCGTGTAAAAGCCATTTATCGCGGTTATAAAGGGTTGATGGACGATGAAGTAGAAGAGTTTACCACACAAGATGTGAGTGGTATCATTCAGCGTGGCGGAACGATACTGAAATCGGCACGCAGTGAGGAATTTAAGACACCCGAAGGACGCAAAAAGGCATACGACACCTTAGTCAAGGAACAGATAGATGCACTAATCGTCATCGGCGGTGACGGTACGTTTACGGGGGCACGACTGCTGGCACAGGAGTATAATGTGACGGTGATTGGTGTACCTGCTACGATAGACAACGACCTTTGGGGTACGGACTCCACAATTGGTTACGACACGGCGCTGAATACGATCATGGACTGTGTCGATAAGTTACGCGACACGGGCACGAGTCACGAGCGCGTGTTTGTAGTCGAGGTGATGGGACGTGATGCAGGTTTCCTGACACTGAATGCGGCTATTGCATCAGGTGCCGAGGCAGCGATTATCCCTGAGCGCAAGACCGTAGAGGAGCAAATCGAGGAAGCCATCGGTCAGGGACGGCGTAAACACAAGAACTCGGCTATACTGTTAGTGCAAGAGCACGCCATAGAGGGCGGAGCCAATGCGGTAGCAGAAATGATAGAGAAGGCGCACCCCGACTACGGTACGCGCGTGACTATATTAGGTCACCTGCAGCGCGGTGGATGTCCTACGGCAGCCGACCGCATTTTGGCATCGCGCTTGGGTTGTCACGCTATCTTGGCTTTGCTGGACGAACAGCGCAGCATTATGATAGGTATGCAGAACGGCAATATCGCCTACGTGCCCTTGACGCAAGCCATCAAACAAAAGAAGGACATTGGCACCGATCGGTGGAATGCCCTTCATATGCTCAGTATCTAATTCGCGTATTTGTTTGCGGATTAATCCGTGTAATTATCGAAATACCCTTGTACCAGCACCACCGGCGTACCTTTATCGCCGCTACCGCTGGTCAAGTCGCACAGCGAACCAATTAAGTCGGTCAGTTGGCGAGGAGTAGTTCCCTCCGAAGCCATCTGACCTTTTAAATTGCCTTGTTTGGCCTTAATACGGTCCTGAATAGCGAGTTTGAGGGCATCGCCCTTGAGATCGGCAAAGTCGTTGTCTGCCAAATACTTGAGTTTGAGTTCATTGGGTGTACCGATTAGCCCTGCCGTATGTGAGGGAGAGACAACAGGGTCTGCCAGTTCCCAAATCTTACCTTGCGGGTCCTTGAAGGCACCATCGCCATAAACCATGACTTCAACAGTCTTGCCGGTAGCAGTGTGAATACGTGTCTGTATATCTGCCAACATATCGGGACAGGGGTGCGGGAAGAGTTTGATACGGTCTTCGGTGGCTTTGTTGGAGCCCAACAGACCAAACTGCTCATGATAACCACTTCCGTTATAAGGAGCGGTGAGAATATCATCTAAACCATAAACAACTTGAGCACCATGCTCGAGTAGCACTTTTTTGGTGTGACGACGTGTGTGTATATCGCAGCATAGTACGGCATCGGTATAAGCCAAGATGGCCTGTGGACGGTTGGCGAAGATGATTTCGACCTCCGTACCGCAACTGCGCACCAAGTCACCGTAGTAAGCGATATAGTCCACGCCGGTAAAGGGGTGAACGCTGGCACCGAATTTATCTCTGAACTCGGCTTCGGTCAACACATCGGAATACGGATTGACGCCGGCTGCCTCTACGCGGTCTAAATCGACTAACTCATTACCGACTTCGTCGGAGGGATAAGAAAGCATTAGCACCACTTTCTTCGCCCCCTTGGCTATACCGCGTAAGCAGATAGCGAAGCGGTTACGGGACAAGATGGGGAAGATAACGCCGACGGTCTTGTCGCCGAATTTGGCGTGTATGTCGGCTGCTATATCGTCCACTGTGGCATAGTTGCCTTGTGCCCGTGCGACAACGGATTCGGTGATGGCCACTACGTCGCGGTCATGTAAAGAGAAGTGCTCGTTTTCGGCAGCTTGCAGTACGCTGTCTGCTACTATTTGTGCGAGGTTATCGCCCTCGCGAATGATGGGGCAGCGTATGCCACGTGACACCGTGCCGACACAACGTTGATTTTGCATATTGTATTATAGTTCTATTGTTCCAAAGAATTGCGGGCAGTGGAAGTCCGGTTGTGGCAGGGGAATAGGTTGCCAACTGACGAAATGCGGATAGCGCGTTTTGTCGCCACATTTATAGCAATTGGCGCGCAGGACAACGGGGTCGTTCGGACCGGGTACGGGGTGCGTACCATAGATGAGAGCGAGGGGGATGGTTATCTCAACAGACCAATCAAACATGCCGTCTTGCTCCTCAATGAGTTGATGTGGCAACGAGCAATGCCGTGTGATGGTGACCATCTGTTCGGGAGTGAAAGGTTGCACATCGTCGGTACGGGACAGTCGGCGCGAGGCGACCATCGTACCAATACAGTTGGTTTCGAAGTTCATATAGTGGTCATCGCCCGGCACTTGGCAGAAGAACTCAACGCAGGAGTCTTCCCAAACGGGTTGCTGGTCCTGTAGGGCGAGTGCGCGCAGTTGCCTACCCTGCACGTGGAAAGCAACGCGCAACCCCTCTCTGTTTCCGTTGGAGAGGGGTACACGTGATATATCGACCTTTGTAACGGGTGCTTCGGGATATTGTTCCCGCCAGTTAACCTGTTGAATAGTCAGGAGCATTTGAGTTTAGAGTTTAGAGATTATAGTTTAGAGATTACCTCTGCCATGGCGTCAGCCATTTTCTCTTGTTCCTCAAGCAAACGCATCTGTGCACGAGTACGTACGAGGTTATGCTCGGGGTATTGAGTCTTGTAGTAGGTGTCGCCGTTGAGGTAGTCGGTAAAGAAACGAACGGCTTGCATATAACTGAGCAGACGGCAACCGAAGGGCAGTAACTCTTTCTCAAGCGGAGTGAGGAAGGTAGCTTTTTTGAGGTAGCCCTTGGTGTATGCCTCAAAGATAGGCATATTGACCTTGATGCGGTTGAGGTCGCGGTCGTCCTCGTCGCCACAGTTGGCAGCGGTACGCATGAAATCACCGAAGTCAGACAGTACGAAGCCGGGCATGACGGTGTCCAAATCGACGATGCAGAGAGGGTGTCCCTCGTTGTCGAACATCATATTATTGACCTTGGTGTCGCAGTGGTTGATGTGCTTGGTCAGTTTACCCTCACGGAAGAGGCGTTCAGCGAGGCACATATCGTCCTCACGGCGCTGTATGTCGGCTATTATCTGTTGGCACTCTTTCTGTGCAACACGTCCGGCTTTGTCGTCGCGGATAGCGTCCTTGAGTTGTTGGAGACGGAACTCGATATTGTGGAAATTAGGAATCGACTCACACAGTGCATCGAAGGGCAGGTCGCTCAGTTGGCACTGGAACTCACCAAATGCCTCACCTGCGAGGTAGGCAGATTCGGGGGTAACGCGTTCTTGAGAAGAAGCGTTTTCTACGAGCACGTACATGCGCCAATAGTCGCCTTCGGGAGTACGGTAGTAGAGTTTACCGTCCTTGGTAGGAATGAGACGGAGTACACGGCGGTCTAAGTCCTTGACACCCTGTGCGGAGAGTTTGGCACGAATATGGTCGGTAACCTTTTGTATGTTGCTCTGCAGCCCCTCCACGTTGGTAAAGATGTTGTGATTGATGCGTTGCAAGAAATACGAGGTTGCTCCCTGCTCTTTAGCGCGCAGAATGAATGAATCGTTGATAAATCCCACTTTAAGTGGTTTGGGTGCTTCCACCGCATTGGGGATAGCGAATTGATTGATGATGGAATTCATAGTACTATCTTTTTGAAATCTATATTGTACAAAAGCTTCGATGGCTTCATAGTTGGCCAGTCCGAGTCGGGCGTACATCTCGGCAGTAGCATGGTTGCGGTCTTCGGCGCGTTGCCAGAAGAGCCGTTCATCGTTACCGAGGAATGGCGCGGACTCCATTTGGGACTGGTGTTTGAGAATGGTGTTACGTTTTTGACGCAGTTCTTCAGGAGACATAGGCACGGCCATCTCGATGAGGTCGGGCTCCCACTCCATCCAAGCGCCACGGTACATCCATACGCGGCATTCGTTGAGCCATGACTCGGAGTCCTTGAGTTCATCTATGGCAGCGAGAACGGCATCGAGGCAGACCTTGTGTGTACCATGTGGGTCGGCAAGGTCACCGGCAACAAACATCTCTTGCGGTTGGATTTGCAGGAGCAGTTGCTTAACGATATCTACGTCGCGCTGACTGAGGTCACCTTTTTTGATGGTGCCGGTCTCGTAGAAGGGCAAGTTAAGGAAGTGAATATGTGAGGTATCCAGTCCCATGTTGCGGCACGCAGCGGTGGCTTCGCCCCGACGGATGAGTGCCTTGAGGTCCAGCACTTCGCGGTCAGACATAGTATGCTGTGCCATCGTTTGTTTGAGGGCAGCAGCGTCCTTGCTGAGGGCTTGGTTGGCAGCAGACAGACCATTGATAAAGTCAAGGAAATACTGCACGTGTGTATCGTCCACGGCTATGCAACCGCTGGTTTCGTAGGCGATGTGTACGTTATGTCCCTGCTTGATGAGCCGTTGGAAGGTGCCCCCCATAGAGATGACGTCGTCATCGGGGTGCGGAGAGAAGATGAGAATATCTTTTGGGTAGGGGTTGGATCTTTCGGGACGGTCGGTGTCGTCGGCATTGGGTTTACCGCCGGGCCAACCGGTGATGGTGTGCTGTATGTCATTGAAGACCTTTATGTTGCATTCGTAGGCGGAGCCGTATAGGGTGAGCAGGTCGCTCAGTCCGTTGTCGGTGTAATCACGGTTAGTGAGTTTGAGAATAGGTTTGTCCGTGACGCCGCATAGCCAAATGATGGCTTTGCGTGTGAGTTGGTCGTCCCAGTTGCAGTTGGTGACAAGCCACGGGTGGTCGATACGTGTGAGTCGTGCAGCGGCGCTGAGGTCGCAGAAGACGCGCACGTTGTGGTGGAGTTGCAGCAAGGAGGCCGGGCAGGTGTTGTCAATGTCGCCCTCTACGGCAGCAAGGAGTTTGTCCTGCTTATGTTCGCCCCAAGCCACGAGGATGATTTCTTTGGCACGCATGATTGAGCTGCGTGCCGGTGTACAGGGCGAGTTGAAAGCGATATGTGACATGTGTCCTATGCTGAGCAACTGTATATCAACGTCGTCGCGCAAGTGGTCAGGCATAGGTCCCTCGGGGTCAATGATAGAGAGACATATATCGTCCATAGAGCATTGTGGCTCGTCCTTGAGCAGGCGATTTAGTTCTTCGCGTATGTCGGTCATCGAGCGTCCCTCAATGAGAGAGAGAACGAGTTTCTTGCCCTCTTTTTGCTTAAGGCGCATTTGTTCAACGATATGTTGCGCAATGACGCGTGCGCCATCGGCAGCGCTTTCGTAGATGGTGGTAGGAATTTTCTCCAACCGAGTGAGTCGTGTTAACTCCAGCGCATCATTGGGTCGGTATAACCGGCTATCAATGTGAGACAAAATGATTTTAGAAGAAAGATTGTTTGTCATGATATATATGTGTTTTGGTATTTACCGCTTCATAACAACTGCAAAGATACAAAAATTTTTTGGCATACGCAAGTTTTTGCGCAAAAATGTGGGAAAAAACGTCTCAAAAACGCGTCATCGTTCGTCTATCTCGACACGGACGATAGACGAACGATATACGAACGATACACATAGGGTGAATTTTGGGTGTCCCAAAGCCACCTACTCTACCCTTCTGCGACGTAGCAAAAAAGCATATCCAGCAGCAAGAAGCAGCAGGAACGGAACAGCGTTTCCAACAGGAGTATGTAAGTTGGGGTCACCACCCTGCCCCTCTGTTGTGCTACCGGGTAACCCCATACGACCACGGTTAGCGACGTAGTCAGGTTCCCCAACCATACCATACGAGTTGATGGTGGGGGTAGAGCTGTAGGCACTACCTGAACCAACCATAGAACTCGTAGAACCGAACCCAGCCGATGGTGCCATTGCACCATCGGTTTGAGCCGACAAACCTACAGATACACACAACAGTAGGCCAATTAAAAAACACACACTTGTATGATTTTGTAACATATTGTTAATCTTAATAGTTTTCATATTGCCATTTTTCCTCCTTTCTTATTTCACACGGTTCAACATTGTACCCGTACCATCGTAGAGTTGCCCATTGTAGCGAATCATCAGCCGTTCATTCTCAATAAACTTGCACGGTTTATCGGATTGAGCAGCACCGGCACCTTTCCAATCTGTGTAGATGAAAGAACCCTCTGGAATGAAACGAATAATTGCATTTGCTGCCGTAAATGATTTGGTTGCTTGAATATAGCACTCAAACGGAGGAATAGTCGCATTTTCTTCCAATTCAAATTGATTGGTGGCAGGATTGAGTTTATAAACATTTTCTACCTCAATATTATGCAATGTCGGGTTAGCCACCAATTGGAAACCGTCAATATTCTCCGATGCTTGTGGAGTGGCAGTATTATTAATAATTATTGGTTCTTTGTCTACTTCTGCTATGAACGAAACTTGGGTATTTGTTTCAAAGTAGTTGCCAAAGCCGTGCTCATTGGAGAAATAGATAATATAGGGCTTATCTTTTTCTGGCTTGGCAGATGTGATGTATTTCCAACTTGCCACTACGTCTTTTGCCACCGTTTGTGCAAATAAAGTTTTGAGATAGTAGTAACCAGCTTGGAGAGTACTTCCTTTCTCCCAGACAGCATCAATAGGGTATGCCTTCTTGTCTGTCTCGTCGTAAATAGTAACATCAGTAGGTGCAAAGGGCACGCTGAAGGTGTACCATTGATTGATGGCAGAGTATTTGCCCACGGTAGGACGGATATACTCAATGCGCTCGTTTACCGTCACATCGCCGGTAACTTGCCCACCTTGGTGAATGATAAGGACATCTACAGGGGCGGTTAAAGATATTGTTTCATTCGCTTGTACTTCAATCGGTTCCAAAGGTAATCGAAGCGAGAATGCTGCTAAATATAAATCTGCTTTTTGGGCATCTGCTGTGATTGTAATAATATACGTATTTTCTGGTTGCAGATCATGTCTTGAAACCATCCATTCATCACCTGAGCGTGTGACTATTTGATTTATACCATTAATAGTCACACTCGCATCTGCATTCTTAAACATAAAGGAGAATTGATCATAACCACTCACCTTTAGACGAATATAGTTGCTATATTCATTCTTGAATCTTTGATAATACCAATTTTCATTCACTTGCCATTCTTCTTTCGGTGCGTTACATGATGCTCTCGCATAACCATTTATGGCAATCCACCCATCTGATGCACAACCATCAATATTTTGTGCGACATCATTGCCAAACACATCATAATTCATTTCCGTACCTGCCATGAAGTTAACACAGCTCGAGGACGCATGTTTTCCAAAATACACTTCATATTGGTGTCCGTCATTAGGTCGTGAACTATAACCGGCATCGTAAATGGTTTCATAAGTACCCGGTATATGAGTAGATGGTATCAAGTAATCTTCTGGCAAGCGAAGTGAAAATCCTTGAAGTGCCACAGAACTATAAGTGGAACTTAATCGAACTGTATAAGTTGTGTTGACATCCAAATCATAACGATAAATATCTTGACTATTTTCAGTGGTGGATTCACTTGGAGATACAACAACATCATTTATCAACACTTGCATTGTTCCAGTATTCGTATATCGGTTGAACGATATTTGGTCGTAACCTTGTATTTTCAACTCTAAATAATCTGCTTTCCCCTTGTCAATATTCAATGCATAATTTGTTTGATTTAATGTTCCCAATCCTGTCCATTCTGCCACGTAAACTGCACAAGTACGAGAATTAACAAACTTCATCGTAAACCAATCGTCATATTCATTTGTTGCAGAAGCAGGAATATCACATAACTTTTCAGTAGCTGTACATAAACGATAAGGAGAGGCCCCAACAAATCGGTAAACTTCGTATTGACGTGTTTCATACGTGGTCAATGGCGTGTTATAACCATCTGTAGATTCATATTTACCCGGAGTATGAGTTCCACGTTCATTCCACTTTGCATAAAGTGTGCAATTGTTGTTCTTGGTCCACTGGCCGTTTGTAATAAAGCCGTCGATGTTCGTTGCTGCAAATGTACCGTCGGCATTGAGGACTTTAATCAACATATCTTGAGTATAATACCCATCTAAAACAAACCCTTGATATTCCCCGACATGCGTGATTTCAGATAAGGTACTTGCGTCCATCATTACCGAAGCAGTACCATTAGAGGAACCTCCATTCTTATCAAGTATAATCGTATAAGATTGAGCTGTAAACTCGGCAGTAATCGTTGCATCGTCTGTCAAAATATATTGATTAGACGGATTAATTAGAGTACCATTTACCTTTATGACAGGGTCTTTGTAACCGGTGACAGGAGTTGCAGAAATAGTAAGAAGGCACGTGTGCGCAAGCCCTGCAGTGGTTTCTGTTACATTATTGTGAACCGTGCCATTGACATCCGTATAACCGATTTTAATTGTACCATTGTCAGGAGCCATAATGGTAACAGTATGCGTTGGGTAGCCAACACTCTTAGTATAGGAATAAAATTGACAGTTATTGTTTTGGTCATCATCACCTATATTATGGTCACTTCCGGGAGTAATTGTAATATCACAACCTATGGAAGCGTTCATAAAAGCAGTGGCTTCCGTAATTGCATTGCCATCACCTGTTTTCGTTTTGTAGATGGAATTAGTAATTGTCCAACCACAATTATTTGCTATATGAATAGCGTGATAATTGCTATATTTGTGATCATTATCAGTAGTAAACTTCCACAAATTATCAGTACCTTGAACTTTTGACATAGCCCACGCAAGGTTATGATCACTACGTCCCATACGTAAATGCGGAGTTCCCCACTTTCTCCCTGAATTATCGAAATACACCGTTATTCCTGCTGGAATAGTGTAACCGTCTGTTGTTGGAAGGAAAGTAGAAGCACAAATAATTGGATTATCGGTATCGTTGGCACCTGTATGAGGAGGATAAACAATAATGTAGTAATCGTTGCTATTTTCATAAATTTTACTTTTAAAATCAGAACTCCACTTATTATCACTTGTGTTCATATTGGTAATGTTCGTACCATAAGCACCCGGCTGATTACAGGACAACCCATACCATGAATTTAATCTTTGAACTTGGAATGTGCGTTGTCCATCTGCCTTTGGCACGCCATAATACCAATAAATGCCATCTTTTGCCATCGCCATCACATTGGCAGCCCCACTATTAATCCAATCATCATGATAATACCATGCAGCTATCCATTTAGCATAGATAGTCATATTCTCGTTCACTGTTAATGGAAATGTAACCTCATGTCCGGCAGAACATTCTTGGTTATCATACCAACCCAAGAAAGCATCACCATCGTGCGAAGGAGAATTCGGTGTAGGCACCGTACCACCAATAGAAGTAAAATCATATTGGTTATTACCTTTATCATTCATACTATACGTCACCATTACCGAATTGTCAGGATAGGTAACTGTCAGTTGTTTCTCGATGGCTTCCGTATCAAAAGTAAAGGTATAACTACCCGCAGCAGCTGCGGTCATATTGATATCCTGACTATTGTCTGTTATCAAATCCCAATCTTGGTGATTATTTAGGTACAGCCAATTGTCCGAAGCTGTGGCACCATAATATGTCCATGTTGAACCATTATCAATAGATTTGCGAATCTTAAACTTGTACACACCTGCACGAGCAAGATTGTCCATTGTAATAGAAGCCACACCGTCTATAACCGTCATATCTGTTCCACTCCACTCACCAGAAATGTTACTATATAGTTGCCATTTAGTAGGAGGAGTAGCAGAAGTAAACGAAATTTCATCTATATAAGTATTAGCATTCGATGCTACAATATAATATTTGGTATTAGTGGTTAATGGATATTCTACGATATTACCATCAAAAACATTTCCTTCAGCAAGACCTGTTGTATTTATATACATTGGATATGATTTTGACAAACCTCTAACAGTAACATTTAATAAACACAACGAAGATTTTGTAGTAAATGAAATGCTTTTATTACGAATATTAATACCCGTTGCATTCAGGTTCATATTACCATAAGTGGTTATTTCAAGCCCTTCATGCACCATTAGACTGCCATCAGTTGTTGCAAAACGATTTTTGGTAAAATTAGTAGAATATCCAACCTCACCAGCACGTTTCAAAGGTTCACCCGTTTCCGTTATTTTTATTTGTGCATATCGTAAACTTGTTGCTGACGTGTAAAAATACAACGATGTATTTTTTGATTTGTCAATCTTAAACGAATATTTTTCACCATAATAAGTAGAGGAAGAATAACTATATGTTGGTTTATAGGTTTGAATTATAGTTGGAGTTTCATTTTCTTCCATTTCGCAAACATATAAAGTGGCTAAAGTTTTAGAGTTTTGGAACACATATAATTCAACTATGGTAGTTGTTGTCTTAACATCATAACCAATTGAATTTGATCCAATTATATTATCAAGACTACTGCAACTAGAACCATTGTAAACATTTTTAGCAAAGGATTCGCCACCACAAGAAGACTGATTGGTTGCGATTTTATTATTAGTTCCCTTAAAATGTGTAGTGTTAATTGATCCATCTTCTATCAAAAAATACTCTTCTCCCCAGACATTGGAGATGCCAAGAAAGAGGGCAAAGAGGAGCATAGCCGCTCTGCGGCACAAGGCCCTAACCGACTTCCCCTTCGAATGGGAAGAGTATGATTCCTCTGACAGATGTGTAACCGAAGCTTCTACTACCGATATACTACCGATAGAAACAGGGAGAGAAACCCGTTTGATGGTTGACGGTTGACGATGTGCAATGCACGGTTGCTCTCGCCGTCGGTTCGCCGTCGGTTCGCCGTCGGCAAAAACAGCATTAAAAGCAGCATTAAAGGCAGTGCTAAAAGCAGCACCAAAAACAGGTAAATTAACGTGCGAATTATAGGGGGGGGTACAAGTCGCCCTATTCGCAAGAAATATGTTATTTTTCATTTTGTATTAAATTATTACGTATTGATGCCCCCCAGTCCCCAAGACCCTTTCCAACTTCCCCTTCAAAGGGGAAGAGAAGAGGGGGAAGGGGGAAGGAGGATTGGTTATATGCCGAGGGCGTTATACATTTTGCCGTGGCGGAGAATGTAGAGGCGATTGGCTTTGATAATCTTGGAACACCCCCCGGCCCCCTCAATAAGGGGATGAATCGGGGAATCAAGGGCGGTGGGGACAACAGTGACCGTGACATTGGCATCGAACTGAATCTGCTGGGTGGAATAGATGAAGTCGCTGACAATATGCAAATCGTCCGCCTTGCTCAATCCGGCAGGAATAGTGAAAGTCGCCGTGGCATTCGGCAGCAAGCCCTTAAGCGACTCCGTAGCACGAACAGAGCCAATAGCGAAATAAGCGTCCTTGTAGATAGGAGCAACACCCGTATTGGTGACCGTGACAAGCGTCTTGTTGCCATCGGTTTGACAAGCAGTGAGCTGGAAATGGTAGCCACACGCCATAGAGCCCTGTTTGAAGCGCGTGGTGGTGGCATATTTGCCCTCGAGGGCATCGTTGCAAATCATAAAGGAGATATGATAATGAGCGCATTCGCCCTCCCACGTCATGTTGTACATGCCGTCAGGATTGAGGAAATTGTGTTGGTCAGCGGATTTATAGTAGCTGATTTCACCACCGCAAGGTGCTGTTTTCCAGCGTGTATTGCCAATAGCGTTCCAGTTTTCCTCATTGTAGCCCTTTTCGCCTGTTTTGCTGCCAAGGTCGTGTCCGTTGCACATAAAAGAGTCATCAAAGACACCAAAGTGGAGCGCTTTGAGGGACTGGCGTTGGGTGACAGCGGATTGTTCTGTTTCGGCAGCGTCCACGCTAATGCACCACGGCATGTTGACGAACTGCTGCGCCACGTGAGTGAGGAACTGCTCCTGATAGTCCTTAGAGGGGAAGTTCTTGCCCAGTTTGAGAGATGGTCCATCGCTGATATGATACTCACCCCAGTGTCCAAAGCCGACTTCCATGAGTGCGATACGCGAGTCGGAATCGTACTTGGCAGCAAAGTCGGTATAGAACTGCTTGGCGAACCATTGCAATTCGGCATGTGACCAGTCGGCATAGTAGCATTTACCCTCTCCGCCGGTATAGGACGTTTCGGAGTAACCGTCCATCTTTTTGATATAGTCGGGTACGGCAGTTTTGCCACCGGTAGCGCCATCGGGCTGCTCACCCGGGTATTCGAACCAAAAGCGCAAGATAGACTGATGTCCCCGTTTCTTGACGGCATTAAGGGTTGCTTCGAGCGAAGACCAATCGTACTGTAGTTGTCCGTCCTTCTTGCCGGTGACGACGTCGGAATACTTGCAATAGGTATATTCCAAGCCAAAGCAAGAGCCATAAGAGGCGTTTTCCTCCTCGGCGAGGTAGTTCCACAGAACTAAGCCGGTGAGGGGTTGAACTTGGTCAACGGTGCGGTTGATAGTTGATAGTTGAGAGTTGATAGTTGAGAATTGACCATGCACAATGCACGGTGAGAGCAGGGCGAGGAAAAGGAGTTTAGTGGCCGAGGATAGTGTACGTTTTTTCATTGTGACGAATGTAAAGATGATTGTTTTTTATAAATTTGGGACACCCTCCGACCCCCTCAGTAAGGGGGAGATAGGGGCTATCAAGGGCGTCGGTCAGGTTGGTGCTGAGCCATTGAGCAGGAGCAGATACATTACCGCGGTCATCGAGCGCAAAAGCCGAGTAGTAATACACGGTGGAGATATCCGAGGTAGCGTCGAGACAGGTCTCTTCCTTGCCCTGATAAACAGCGTCGCCAGCGGTGATGGAGGTAGGATAGCCCGTTGTGGAACGGCGAATGATGACCTTGTCAAAGTCAGGAGCAGGATTGACCATACCGGTGAGGTAGAGGTCGTCAAGGTAGAACGTGCCGGACACGGGTGATGCCGGTGAGACGGCAAAAGAAATGGCCTTGAGCGCATCGCACGCATTGGCAGTAGCCGAATTGGTGTACCAGTCAAACATAGGCAGTTTGGAAAGGTCAATGGTATATTCGCGCCATTCGGTAGAGGCGAGATTAAGGTACTCGTCCCCACCCCACCAATCTTCGTGTCCGAAGAAATCGTTTTTGGCGATGATACGCAGTGCGGTGTTGGAGCCGTCGCCTTTGAGGCGGAAATGCAGAATAGGCGTCTCGTGGCAGTCAGCAGCAGGAGTAAAGGTATATTCGGCAGCCGTTTGTGCCCAAGCAACCGACACATTGAACTCGACCTTAAGCGCACCATTGTCAGCAGAGAGGACAGAGGAGGTGTTGGCTTCGCTATTCTCGGACATACACGCTACGCCATCGGAGAAGTCGGTGAGTTGGCGTTCACGCGGTTGCAGAGCCGTGGGATTGGTCCAGAAGAGTTGATAGTGGTTATCGGATATGTAGCCCCCTAAGTTAGCCGGAGCAGCCGGTGCTTCGGTGTCCTCAAGCAAGGTGACGGTATAAGGGCTAGCAAAGAAATAGGTCTTACCACCGGAAGTAACGGTGATATAGAGGTAATAGGTGCCCTTGGGGTCCACTTGGCGCGTGTGCCAGAAGAAACGGGGAGTGGAGGTACCGGTAAATTGGTAAATCGGTGATTTGGGGAGTTGTGCCTGTGTGAGGTTGGCTGTGGTGGAAGCATAGATAGCGACCTTGGCATCATTCTGTGGGTCGAGCAAGTTCCACGAGAGCATAATGGAGTCCTTGGCCTCTACGTTAGCATTCGGCACGGTGAACTCAAAATTAGGTGCAATGAGTTCGCCCTCCTGCTTGAATTGGTAGGTATAGAAGACGTTCGATGCGGAGTCGCGTGCAGTGAGTGTGAGCGTCTTGGCATCAGCCGACATATCGAGCGTGGAATAGCAGGAAATCTGCTTGTACAAGAGGGTATATTTGGCATCGTCGAGGTACTTTTTCTGGGCATAGTTGGAGTTACGGCCACAAGCAGGGCGCACGTAGTGAACGCCGTCCTTGAAGGCATGTTCGAAAGAGTGGTCATCACCACAGAAATAGATGATGTGTTTGCCCAGTTTGACATATTTCTCGAAGAGAGCGCGCCACTCGTTACGGTATTCAGGTGGCCATTCGCCGTGGGAGCCGGAAGTGGTAAGACCGACGTGACCAAAGATGAGAATCCACGGTGCGGTAGCGTTTTTGAGTTCATTTTCGAGCCACTTATACTGTTTGCTGTTAGGTCCAAAGTCAGGTGCAGCAGGTCCGCCATTGACATTGACAGCGATGATACGTGCATTGCCGTAGTCATAGGCGAAATAGCCCTCCCCACGAGGGTCTTTGATGGGGTCTTCGGAGTCACCGTGGCTGAATTGCCAGAAGTAGTCATAGAACGTGGACCAGCGGTAGGTGTAGGGGTCGTCGGTCTCGTGGTTGCCGGCAGCAGACATCATAGGTGTTTGGCTGAGGAACGGTTTACCGGGTTGGAAATAAGCCAAGTTCCAATCGCGTCCGGCACCATCGTTGACAAAGTCGCCGTTGCACATAGCGAGGTCGCAGCCAAGCGTGCAAATGAAATCCTGCATATTGGACCAGTTACTGCGCGAATTGACGTGTATATCGGAAATGGTGAAGATACGGAAAGCGGTGCCGGCATTGGGAGCAGTCTTGGTGCTGTTCACTTGGTCATACCACTGTTTGCCATCACCCACTTGGTAATAATAGGTAGTGAAGGGCTGCAAACCGGTGAGCGTAACAACGTGAACATAGCCCTCACCCTCAACGTACTTACCTTCGGAAGAAGAAGCGGACAGGTTGAGGTTGGCCTTGCTGGTGCCGTATCTGACGTAACCGAGTTGTGTATCGTCACTCTGCTGCCAAATGACCTTGACGGAAGAAGTGGTAGGCGACATCGAATAAGGCGTCTTGACGATACGTTCCTCCAAAGGTATTTTGCTGATGTCAGCGTCTTTTTCGCTTACGCCCCAACGCGGGTCACCCATATTGGTGCCGTCGGAAGCAGTGGCGACAGCAGGCGAGTTCTTAAAGAGTTGGAAATTGCCTTTCTCCACATCAACAAAGAGGGGATTTTGGAAGGAACACTTATCGGTAGTGGCCTCTGAACTGGTCTTGATAGGAGCGCCAAAGGCGATGGAGTTCTTAACGATGGAATTAGCCCCATAGACAGCATACGCATAGCCATCAGCAACGGCTTCGGTGAAGTAGCAGATACAGTTGGAGATGATAGTGCCGTCGTAAGCCGGGCAATAGACAGTACGGGTGTTGTTGCACGCATAGAAAGTGCAGTGGTCGATGGTGCAGTTAATGGGCGTATAACTCTCGTCCTCGCCATCTACGGCGGAGAAATAGAGGGTGCGCTCGTTGATAACTTTTTTGGGATCGGTGGCATCATATTTACCGCAAGAAACAAAGGTATTGTTCTGAACGAGGACGTTCTTGGTAGTACGGCGAGCACCGGCTACAGACAAACTGCGCATATTGCGCACGAACATCGAATTGGTTACCGTCAAATCAGGCACATTGATGTCGGTACGGGTAGTGGAATAATAATCATCACCTGCATCCAAATATGAACCTATATAAATAGCGCGCGTAACATCGGTGAAGTTACAGCCATCAACGGTGAGGGTGCAGTTGGACGTATTCGAAGCCAAGTAAAAAGCGCGGTCCATGTTTTGGAAGGTACAGTTATAGACCAGATATTTCTGGTTGGCAGTGATAGCACCATCGGAACCGTAGTTGCGGATAGAACGTGCATTGGCAGTGCCGTTACCATCAATGGTGAGTCCGTTGAGAGTGAGTTCGGTACCATCGTTGCGAACGCGCAAAAAGTAGCCGTACCCCATTTTGATAATCGGTTTGGCACCTTCTGCTGCCTTAATGGTCATAGAATACTTAACGTCAGAATAAGACGGCTCCGTGTATTCACCATCGGCAAGGACGATTACATCACCTGATTTGGCGTTGCCAACCGCCGACTTAATTTTACCACTACCGGGAGATACATTGATAGTGGCAGCAAAAATCGCTACACTAATGAGCGACAGAACGAGTGTTAAAAAGTGTTTTTTCATAATAGTGTTAGTTAGTAATTAATAATTGATAGTTGATGGTTGATAGTTGATAGTTGATAGTTGATAATTGATAGTTGATAGTTGACAGTTGATAGTTGACAATGCACGGGGGGGTTAGATGCCGAGGGCGTTATACATTTTGCCATTGCGGAGAATATAGAGACGATTATCTTTGATAATCTTGAGACACCCCCCGTCCCCCTCAGTAAGGGGGTGATAAGGAGAATCGGTGGAGGTACACTTGAGCTTGAGAGTCAAGTCCTTTACCTGCATTTGTGCCGAGACGGTGCCCGCCGGATTGATGATTAAGATAATGCCCGTCATCTTGACACCGCTGATGGAAGCCGCTTGCTCGGGCTCGGTCCACAAAATACTATTGGGTACAACCGACGCCGTTTGCCACTCACTGCTTCCGTGAAGGGAGAAGTCCGTCGTATTATCGCGGTAGATGTTCGTTCCATCGGTGAGACATACCTCAAAGGCAGTCCACGAATCGGCAGTGACGGCACCCTTGAAGGAGATTCTGATTTCCTCTATATTCGACTGATTGATAGGGAAATATAATCCTGTAGCGAGCCATGAACCGGCAGTGGAATAGTTGGCAGTCAGCACTTTGTTCGTGGTGGAAAAGTTCACCGATGCACCTTCAGACTGTCCTGACCACGTTTGCGCGGTAGATAGGTCAACCGTGTACTCACACGGTGTAGTGGGTGTCGGGTCGTCATCATCGTCACCGCCCTGTTCACCACCGTCTGCCGTGACCGTGATAGTGTGGTTGAGTTTATTATAACCCGTAGTGCTGTCCCATGTATTGCTGTTCGCAAAGCGCACGGCAAAGTCGGCCTTGTCGGCAATGGAGGCAGCAGCGTCGGGTAACCACAGATACATCGTATAAGTCCCTGCCGCCATAGTAGATGGTAAGGTGACGGTTTCGCTGATGGCAGTGGTAGCACCATTGGGCTGCCAAGTACGTGGGTCGGAAGCGAGTTGCACGGTGTAGGTCTTGGAGGACGATTTGAAGACAAGGTAGGCGTGACGCTCGTTGTAGAGAGGCGCGTAGCCCACGTTCTTGATGTTGAGTTGCACCGTTATTTTCTTGCCGGCAGCACCCGTTTCGGGCAAGGTGGCAGTGGTGAGTTGGTAGCGGTAACCCAGATTGCGTGACATACGTGCAAAAGCTCCTTCTTCTCGCCATTGGTCAGTAACAAATTCCGAATAACCGGCATTTAAGTAAGAATAGTGTAATTGTGCCATTTCGGCCTCAGCAATTGTACCTTTTGCCCACTTGTCATAAGCCGTTTTCCCACTTTCCATATTGGTTTCACCTCCGTTAGGTACATAAAGGCATTCTGCGGCTATATATGCCATATCCGTAGTACGATTGGTATAAGTTCCCGAATTTGTTTCGTCTTTTAAGAAAGCATCGTTGTGGTGTCCGAGACGCCCTTTAGCAGTATTTTTGTAGGCATCCGAAGCGGTCATAGCAGAAGAAGAGCCGGTGTAGTCTTTTTTGAATTTAGGTGTACGCACCTGCACATAGCGCGAAGTGGGGACACACTCCAAGAGTTTATTCAACAAGGATGTTTTAACTGAGGATGGAATAGCTGTTCCTTTGCCATAAGACGAATAGTACCACTCGCCCCATTCACCCAAGAATCCAGCTTGTACCACATAGATAACATCGGCATTGGCAGCAAGAATGGGCTTGAGCTGGTCAAGGTGTTTTTCCCACCACTCCAGTGTACCGTCTCCACTTGTGGAAGAAGCGGTGTAGGCAAAACGCAGAATAGCTTTGCAGCCATATTGACGAAGCAATGCCATATCGTTTCCTATCTGCGTAAGGATATTTTGCGGGATATCTTTGGTACGATAATTATCCAAATAGTACAGTCGCAAAATAAGTGTGCGATTATTATTTCGAGCACCGGTCAAGTAACCAGAAGAAAGATTCGTGGTAGCTTGATCACTTTTAATGGTCCACTCTACATGGTCGTAAAAGCCACGCTCAGGGTTACAGAAATCCGTTGTATTGTCAGCCGTGTAGGTAACCGTTTTGGCATGTCCGCCAATGACGGCAATACACATTAAAACAATAAAGAAATACCGTTTTATCATAATTGATAGTTGATAGGTGATAGGTGATAGGTGTTTTACATGCCGAGGGCGTTATATATTTTGCCGTGGCGACGAATGTAGAGTTTATTGTCTTTGATGTATTTGGTGGACAAGGCAGCCACTTTGGCCTCGTCCAACGCGTCAAAAGGGACGCCTTTGCGGAGCTCAAAAGTGATACCGAGGTCGTTCATACCGTCTTCTGTCCACGGCATGTCTTTGTTTGCCAAGCGGACAGCATAGGCAGGATTGGCGGCAATCGACTCATATACGTCCGGCATATACAGGTACACCTTATATACACCTTCGACAGCGTCGTCCGGCAATGTCAAGACCTCGTGTACATCGGTGGTCTGTCCGCTCTTCCACAGACGCGGGTCGGATTTGAGGGGCAGTCGGTAGGTGTGTTTGTCGTTCTTGAGGACGAGGTAAGCAATACGCTTGTTGTAGAGGTTAGAGAAGCCGGAATTGTACATCGAGAACCACACATGCAGCGGATATTGCGGGTCAAGCAGTTCAGCCATGGACCACGTCTTGAGTTGGAGGCGATAGCCGAGGCGGCGCTGCATAATCTCGTAGTAGGACAATTTGCTACCGGCAGGTTTATTGTCACGCCACGTGCTAATCACACTGGCATCGTACTCCGTATTGAGGAAGTCGTAGTGCAGCAGTTCCATATCGGCCACAACTTTTGCACCGTTGTTATACGATGAACTGCCGCCGTTGTTCTCACCGCCGAGGGGCACATACTGACCAAGGTTGGCAAGATAAGGACGCTCTTTGGCGTATTCATAGTACGTACCATCGTTCTCTTGGTTGGCACAGAAAGCATCATTGTGGTGGGCTATACGGGCCTGTGCGCTACCGTTGAAGGCCGTTTGGTCGTCCAGTTGGGTGGTATAGTCGCGTGAACCATTGCCGATATATTCAGTGATGTAGTGAACGGTACGCAGTTGCACACAGCGGTCAACAGGGGTCATATCCAATAGACCGTTGATGATGTCGTTGCGGGCAGCTTTGGCATCTGTTTTATTCGGCAGCGACCAATCCTTGCCAAAAGTAGAGGAGAAATACCACTCACCCCAGATACCTACAAAGCCGGCCTGTACGCAAGCGATGACATCGGCATTGGCAGCCAAAACGGGCTTGAGTTGCGCCATGTGTGCCAACATGCCTTCCTTGCTCGGCTCAGTGAAGGACCAGTTATTATCGCTTTTATACCCCTGTGAACCGTAGGAGAAACGCACAATGATTTTGATACCGTTTTCGCGTGCCACCTTAAAGTCGTTGGCAATCAGGGCAAGGTCCTTGTCGGTGATGGCAGAACCGTCGTTGTACTTATTCAGATAGAAATAACGGAACAGCAGGGTGGTCTTGTCGAGGCGGCAGGACGTGATACCGCCTGAGTTGTTGGTCAAACCGCCTGTGCCGTCACCTTTTAATTTAATGTCGGAGTAGTGGTAAAAACCGCGTTCGGGATTCAGAATCATCGTGTTGTCGTCAGCCACGTAGGTTTTGGTGGCAGCATTCAAGGTGGTGCAAAGCAGCGTTGCAACCAGCGCAATCAAAGTTTTTTTCATTGTATCAATATTTTATAATCCAAATGCGTTATAGTGATGTCCCTCGCGGACAATATGCAGCTGTCCCTTTCCGTCTAAATACTTGCCTACCGCCGGAGCCGTTTCGCGAGCGGCCGGCAACAGTGTAGCGGGCAGGGGAGTAATCGTAATCTGCTGAATACGGTTCCACGACCAGTCTTTGCTGCCCGGTAGCATAGTCAGCACGAACAAGGTAGGTTCGGTAGTGGTGTATTCGGTAGTCGTGTTTTGGTTAATCGTGACGGGGCTACCGTCGTTCATGGTAAGCGTAGCCGTATTGGGGGTGCCGTCACCGTTGAGCGTACCCACGGTAATTGTGACTTTGCAATTCGCTTTCACCCAAAACGAGAAGGGGTGTTGGGTACCGTTGGTATTGTCTATGCCAAAACCGCCGTCAGGACCATCTTGGTTGTCCCAATAAACCTTGCCATCGGTTGCGGAAGAAACGGAGTAATTATACTCGTCCAATTCGGTCTGTATGCCATTGGTGCTGTGGTCCTTATACGGCGCATATTGCGCTGCCAACTCCACAAAGTCAACCGATATGGCATAGTCGTGCGTGGGGTCTTCATCTCCACCACCCTGCTCCTCTTGTCCGCCACCGCCTTCATTGGTGATGGTAACGGAGGCATTCAACTTGTTCATGCCATCAGTCCAAGTCATGTCTTTGTTCGCCATGCGGACAGAGTAGCGAGCATCGCCTTGGAGGGACTTGTATTCATCTGGCAGCCACAGATAGAGGTCGTATTTGCCGGCAGTGGCATTGGCAGGAACGGTCAGGGACTCGCTCACTGTGGTCGTTTGACCTGCTTTCCACAAACGCGGGTCAGAAGCGAGAGCCAGTTTGTAACTCTTGCTGCCGTTTTTGAGCACGATATAGGCGGTGCGCTTGTTGTAGAGAGCAGAAAATCCGCCGTTCTTGATTTTAAGCGTAACTGCCAACTTGTCCCCCGAGGCAACTTTATCGGCATAGGTACCACTGACAAGGGCATAACGGTAACCGAGACGGCAAGTGATATGGTCGAAATAAGTCTTGCCGTCCTTGCTGTCGTTAAACCATGAATCGATAACACCTGAATGATAGTCACGGTTGATATAGTCGTAGTGGTATTTCTCAAAGAAAGCATAGGCCTTGGGGCCGTTGTAATAGTTCCAATCACCACCTGCCGATTCGCCACCTATAGGCACATACTGACTGAGGTTGGCAAGGTAAGCAAACTCATCATCGTAGTAGAAAGTGCCCCAGCAGTACGCATCTGCGCAGATAGCATCGTTGTGATGCCCCAGTCGGGACTGGGCAGAGCCGGAGAACGCGGTTTTATCAGTGAGTGGAGAGGAATAATCTTGGATGCCTTTACCCATATACTCGGTGATGTAGTGAACAGTGCGCAACTGCAGCGAGCGGTCGGCAGGGGTCATCTCCAACAGTTTATTGATTAGGTCGTTACGGTCATTTACGGCGTTGCTTTTAGACCAATCTTTGCCAAAGGTAGATGTGTAGTACCACTCGCCCCAAATGCCTGCAAATCCGGCCTGTATGCAAGCAATGACATCGGCGTTTTTGGCAAGAATAGGTTTGATTTGGTCCATGTGCGCCATCATCTGCGCCTTGGTCGGCTCGGTAAAGGACCAGTTATTATCATCTTTGTAGCCACTGTCGCCGTAGGCGAACCGGAGAATCAGTTTAATACCGTTTTGACGCGCTTGGGCAAGGTCGGAAGCAAACATATTGAGGTCGGATTCGGTGATGGCTCTGCCGTTGTTGTAGTATTCCATATAGTAAATACGGAGCAAGAGGGAACGACTTTCGTCTATTTCGTATTTGTTCCAACTACCAAGTCCCCCACCCCTTCCGTTGCCTTGAGGGTGACATGCAGACTGGTGGTACCAGCCACGTTCAGGATTGCGAAACCACGTGTCGTCATCTACGGTGTAATTAACCGTGGAAGCCATAGCGAAATTGGCGACTGCCAACAAAACCAATACAAAAGTCTTTTTCATACTAAATATTTGAAACTTGTTTGAAATAAGTAAGCATAGGGAGTAATCAGCTCCCTATACCTGAGATTGGGTTTAGAAACCCATAGCATTGATGTACTTGCCGTTGTTGTTAATCATGAAGCGACCATTCTTAATCATCTTGGCAGGAGCAGCTACAGTAGCAGCCGGATTAAAGCCGGTAGGAGCTTCGGGATTGTAGAGAGTAACCGAACTAACCTTGATAGTGGACCAAGCGATGTAACTCTTCATCTTGAGCATATACTTGCCTGCAGGAACCTTGCTCAAATCCCACTTGCTGTGCTCGAAACCACTGGCAGGAGCCCATGTGCCCCATTCACCGTTGTCAATAGTAGCCACAACAGCATTGGTAGCAACGTCAACCAAGAAGAACCGAATGCCGGTATTGGTCTCCGTAAAGTCACCATTAATCGTGATTGTATAAGTACCGGGAGTAACGAGTTCAACAGGCCAAGCCACCCAAGCAGCGGTATCATTAGCAGAACTTTTGCAGATATCGAAATCAGCCACAGCACCGGGGGTAAGGAATTGGAAGCGTGCATAAGCATCAGCCACAGCCAGCGTACCGTTTAAATTGACATAGGAATAGGGCTTAGCCGTAAGAGCGTGATAGTACTTCTGATCCCATTTCCAACCCAAATTATCGGGCGTATTAGGAATCAAACCACCATTCCCCCAATCAGCAGCAAAAACAAAGCCGAAAGGAGCGGTCTTGGATACTGTTAAGTTAGCGGTCTTGATAGAGCCCTCCAACACTTTGCCGCTGAAGGAAGAAGCGTTATCCCATGTATTGGGTTCATCGGTATAATAGAATACATTCCAGTCCTTGAAATTGGTACCACCGGCATTCTCAACATAGATATTGCAGCCCTTAGAGCCACCGGTATAATCAGCACTCCAGTTGTCTTTCTGCTCAACCATATAGTTGAACATAGTACCATCAACCAAAGTAACACCCTGTTGTGCCACAACGGATTTCAATACAGGATACTCACCCGGTTCAGTCATCATGGGAACATTTGCCCACTCGGAGTTGTTACCATCAATAACGATGGTTTGTGCATTCATAGCCAATGCAGCTACCATTGCACTTGCAAAAAAGAAAATCTTTTTCATACTTGTTTGTTTTTTAGTTAGTTATTATTTTGCACTAGATATTCCGGAGAGTCCCGGATATTCTAGATTTTTGTCTTGCTTTCAAAAAACGCACAAAGATACAACTTTTTTTTCATATAAAAAAATATTTTTATATGTTATAAAACATAAAAAACGCCTTCTTGATAGGGGTTTGCAACATAACATCAACATAACATGGCAAAGGCGCTAAGGTTATCCATGAGAGCATTCGCCGTCGGTTCGCCGTCGGCAAAGACCCGTGTGAGGAAGGGAGGAGGAGTTAGAACGTGACGGTGCCGAGGCGGTTATAGCCGGCATTGGCGTTCCAGATGTTTTTGTTGGCAATGCGGATAGAAAAACTGGGGTTGTCGTGCAACGAGGGACAGGGGTCCGGCAAGTTGAGATAAACAATATACTCGCCCTTCACATAGGACGGCAACGATGCCGTCAGCCGCAAATAAATCGGTTCACCCGGCTGCCAAAAACGCGGGTCAACCGTTTGACGGTCAGCCATATAGGGATAAAAGTTATTTTGTGGAAAAACGAGTGTATCTGCTCCTTGCACCAGCACCAATTCAACGGCACGGGGATTCATCGGCGCAGCAAAGCCCTCGTTATGCAGGGTAACATTCACAACCCAATCGCCCTCAGGTTTGCCCTCCTTAAACGATGTCTCGTCCAGCACCAAGCGATAGCCCATGCGACGGCAGATTTCCTCCCAGTGCCCGGACGCTTCCCACTTGTCGCGAATATCGTTCCACGTTCCGTCGTTGAGGAAGGTGTAGTGATAGTCCTCCATCGTCTGTACGGCACGGTCACCGTCGGAGTATTCGCAATTCATGCAAATCTCGCCTCCCATGACGGTGAAACGCGTGTCCTGCTTCCAAAACTCACGGTCGTCATCATTCAAATAGGTGCCAAAATCATCGTCAGCGGACAGGAAACAGTCATTGTGGGCAGCCAAACGCCCCAAAGCGGTGGGCCGGTGCGCCGTGGATTCAGAAACAGGTATGTCCGGCTGGCCGTGATAGGACAAATAGCACTTTTTATAAAACGGCGTGCGCAGACAAATCTGTCGCGAAACAGGCGTAGCAGCCAAGAGGTGGTCCAGCGTCTCCCAACGATTTTCCAATTGTTCGCAACGGTAAGGCCAGTCCAATTGGGTGTAACCGGAGGTATATCCCCACTCTCCCCAAACGCCTATAAAACCTGCCTCCAAGCAGAAGATAACGTCCTCGTTCTTAATCAGATAGGGTTGCAACTGCTCTATATGGCGATTGACCCAATCGGGCGACGGGTCAAAGGGTTTATCTTCCTCTTCCATCTCATGTTTATAGGCAAAGCGCAAGATACACTTGCAGCCCGACTCGCGCAGTACCTGCATATTGGCATCAAGGGCATCAAGGTACTCCTGCGAGATGTCACCCTCCATGAAATCGGAGAGGTAATAGACATGCTGATGCAACGTCAGTTTATCCTGCTCGCGCATCAGGCGGTACATGGTGGCATTGGCAGCGTTGTCAAAGGGCGCATGTTCAAAATAGGTCAGATACTTGTAGCCGCGTTCAGGGTTGGCAAAATTGACATCTGAGGGCCGATAGGTCCACGTCGATACGGGACTTACAGACACCGAGCGGCAGCCCGCAAGAGCCACCGCTAAGGTCAAGACAACCAAGTATATAGGTCTCATGGAGAACTTATTTTATCTTCTCAAAGTACGGCAAACGGGCCAAAGGAGCATTGATGGTATAGGTCTTGCCACCTTTGTATTTCTTGCCCAATTCGTCACGCCAAGTGCCTTTGGGCAGACGCACCTCGCGCACAAGGCGATTATCTACCACAGGGGCAATCAGGTACTTATCACCCAACATAAACTGGTCCTTGCAGTCCGCCAAACCCTGATGGGGGAACTGGTACTCCATATTGCGAACGATGGGTTCGCCCGTACGTGCGCTGGCTTGCGCACATTGGTAGATATACGGTGCAAACTGCGTATGCAACAATGCTGCCTGCTTGACAATCGCCATGTTCTCCTTAGACAAGATACGCCACGGAGCCACCGAGAACTGCATCATCGGCATGAGGGCATGAATCTGTGCCGAGCGAACGATGAGTGCCTGATCAAACTGGTCCTCGGCGATATTGAGGAAAGAGGTCCACTGACCGCCACCAATCATGTCGGGGCACGCATAGGTGTAACCCAACAGACCGGCTACGCACATCTGCGGAATGAGGGAAGCCACAGCGTCCCAACTGTAGTCCTTATCGCCTAAACGCTGAACAAGGGGCTGATTGCCCATCTTCCAGCAAGCACGGAACTCGTTGACAGGGAAACTGAGACCAAGGCGAGCGTATGACTCGCAATGCTCAACGGTAGTAGCAGTAGAAGCCAAGTCGGTGGAGGCGTAGCAGTTGTTATCGCCGGCATCGAACTTAAAGCCGTCTATACCATATTTGGCCTGCGCCTGACGCAAGGTAGCCACAAAGTCCGCGAGGGCGGCAGGGTTGGTGAGGTCGTAGCACGCCGAAGCGCCGTTCCACCAACGGAGAATAGCCGTATTGCCGTCTTTGTCCTTCAGCAGGTAGCCCTTTTCTGCGAGGGCACGTCCTTCAGGGCTGTCAGCACTGACGAAGGGGCACACCCACACCATGACCTTAAAGCCGAGTTGATGGAGTTCGTCCATCATGGCTTTGGGATTGGGGAAACGCTCTGCCTTGAAATCAAAGTTGCCGTAGTAGCGCTGCCAGTTATCGTCAATCATGAGCACCCCTGCCGGCAGACCGTTATCCACGATGGCGTGGGCGTAACGGAGAATATCGGCTTGGTTTTGATTGTACATGAGTTCAATCCACGTATTATACTGCGGACGCACAAAGAAGAGGGAATCGGGCATCAAGCCGGAGGGAGAGAAATAGCGATTCATTGCCTCCATGTACGCACCTCGCAACGTGCCATCTTTCACCTGCTGCATAGCAATGCCGTTGGGCAAGACAGGTTGACCGTCCTTGAAAGAGAACGTAACGGCCGTATCGGTCCAGATATAACGCCCCTCGTCGGAGATAAGGAGTGGCGTCAACTGGTTATTGGCGTCCTCACGGGACATATCAAACGAACGGAACGTGGTATAGGGCTGGTTGTGACCTTCACCCACAGCAAAGCCCCACCAATGCTCGGCATACATCGTCAAGACACATACCGAAGATAAAGCAATCAAAAAAATGCGACGCATATTGAATTAGTTAAATGTGTATTCACCCAGTTTATTGTAGCCGGTGCTTTCCTCCCACACGTCTTTGTTGTACATGCGAATAGAATAGCGCGGGTCGTCATGCAGCGACGGATAGGGGTCCGGCAAATTGAGATAGACCGTATAGGTGCCCGTCAAATCGGGCGTTTTCTCTGCCAGCAGAGCAATCTCAAAACTCTTGTTCTCAGGTATCCAGAAGCGAGGGTCAATGTTCTGCTTATAGACGTGTTTTTCGTCCCCCTTGACCAAAATCAGTTCCACGTTACGGGCATTTTGCGGAGCAGCAAAACCATCGTTGTGCAACTTGACATTAGCCACAAAATAGTTGTTGGCATTGACTTGGCAATACGCTTTCTCCATGACGAGGTGATAGCCCAAGTGCTGAACGATATAGGGGAAGTGCCCCGAACTTTTCCACCCCCAAACTACAGATGAAACATACGAACGGTGGATATAGGTCCAGTGATACAACTGCATTTGCTTGATGGCATTATCGCCTGCTGACTGTTTGCAATTCCTACAAGTCTCACCACCCATCAAAGTATAGCGTGTATCTTTCTGCCAGAAGTCACGGTCCTCCGTTGAAGAGTATGTGCCCACGTCATTGGGATCAGAGATAAAGCAGTCATTGTGTCCACCTAAACGCGATTTGGCATCGCCCTTGTGCGCCGTATATTCGTCCAACGGGAGCACATCTAAGCCCATTTGCTGAAGATAACGCATCTTGTAGCCGGGTGTACGCAGACATATTTGGCGGTCATGCGGGAATGCCTCTAATTCGTGGTTGAGCAAATCCCAACGTGGCTGGTATTCTGCATCCGTTTTGGGATTCATTTTGAAGCCGGTGGTATAGTACCACTCTCCCCAAACGCCGACAAAGCCGGCTTGGAAACAGAGGATAACATCGGCATTTTTATTGAGAACGGGTGCTACTTGGTCAATGTGGCGGTTTGCCCACTCGGGAGTAGCGTCCCATGGTTTATATGCTGGTGCTTCATTATCTTTATAAGAAAGGCGTATGACGGCTTTTGCACCACCGGCACGCAGGGAGTCAAAGTTGTCCTGCATACGGTCTAAGAACGTTTGCGGAATGTCTGACTCGATATAATCAGTAAGGTAATAGGAATGTAGATAAAGCGTTTGGGCAAACTCGCCATTGCGCTCCGTAATCATACTTTTTGCGCTTGCGCGCTTGCTAAGGTCTTGGCTGGAGAAATAGGATTGTACATGAAAACCTTTCTCGGGATTGGGAAAGACAGAATCCAACTCGGTGAAATACACCGTTCCTTCAGGGTCGGTAGGTGCAGCCGGTTCGGTTTCGGGTTTGTGGCACGAGGTCAAAACGATAGCAGCAATCAGTGCGGTAGAGAAAATAGCGGTTTTCATATTCGTCAGTACATAAATCAAGTATAGTGTAGCGCCCACCGTGTGGTTGGCGCCACACTATACCCTTAGTCAATCAACATTAATAAGCTTATTCTGTTTATTGAAATTCAATCAACAAATTATTATTCTGCGTAATAAATGTTAACTTTCAGTTTATTGGCGGTTACGCGGTTACCCAGTTCGTCAACGTCAGCATTAGGCAGGATACCAGCGGTTTCCCAAGCGTCTTGGATATCGAAACCAACACCGAAGGTTTTGTCGTTCCATTGAGCAGGAATAAGCTCGCGGAGAAGTTGGATCTCAATCATGTCGGTACCAATCATTTGGCTTTGTCCGATAGGCAGCGATCCGGTCGGAACGATAGCACCCCAACCATTCTCCTCGGTACCGGGGTTCTCAGGATCGGTCCAGAGCCAGCCGCTCTCACCAACTTCGCCCCACCATTTGAAGACAGCAGGATTGTAGTCTTGTGCTACGCCCTCAGCCCAGCAGGAAGTCTCCAAGCACCACTCTGCGTTGGGATCAGCAAATTCGTCACCGTAACCACCGGTAGCATCGCTGTTGTCAGCATCGAAATACATGTGCAGTGCATTGTCCCAGCTCTTGCTCAGAATAACAGTGGGATCGTATTGAATCAAAACGTTGATGTACACTTCGTCAGCAAATACTTTCACGCTCTTCAAGCCGGTCAAATCAGGATTAGCTGCAGTAGTAGCAGTAGCAACATACGATGCAGGAAGTGCATTCCAATCATCGATAGATTTATCGCGAACGCTGATCATCGAAACGAAGTCATCGCCGCCTTGTTCGCCACCACCTTCACCGTTGTTCTTGGGTTCATCTTTTTTGTCGCAAGCTACCATAGCGAGGGTAGCGATAGCCATTAAGGCAAATGCAAACTTTTTCATACTTGTAAAAAATTTAGTTTGTTAATAATTGTGTTGATTGATCTTTTAGTAAGTAGGATTCTGTTGGATTCCACTAACGGTCCACTCACTATTTGGAATAGGATATTGAATCTTCTCATAGGTATAAGGAACGACATTCCAAGGTTGCGCACCCGGGAAACGACGGTCCATATCCTGTTTATTGCGGTAAACATCGAACATACGGTGTCCCTCAAATGCCAACTCCATACGGCGCTCGTCTAAAACGATTTCCAGAGCAGAGGTATATCCGTGGTCAGTAACGGCATTAAACAAGCCCTCCGAAGGAATACCTGCACGGGTACGGATAGCATTGACGTATGCCAGTGCTTCGGCATCTTTACCGGTCTTGGCGTATGCCTCGGCAGCATTCAGGATAACCTCACCCCAACGGCAGTAAACAGGAGAAGACAGCGTAGGAATACCGTCCTGATAACCGAACTTGGTAACGAAATAAGCAGGGTTGTTGTCAGTAGTACGGTGCTTCATCTTACCATGTACGCGGGCTACACAGTCCTCGCCACGATAAACAACATGCCATTCTTTGTACTCGCCACCGTGTACGGCACGTTGCTCAACAATGCACTTGTTGGCACCGTCCATGAAATAGTAGTGGTCACCTTCCTCAGTAAGTTGAAGCTCCAGAACCTGACGGCCGGATTGCTCTGCCTCAGGCGACTCGGGATCGGCAAAGTAGATAAACATGCCGGGAATCTCCGAAGGAGGATATTGCGGAACGATGTAACCGGTATAACGTACATCCATCGGATAACGCTCATACAAGTACAGCAGGGGCACACTGGGATAGATTTCACCCCAACCGCCACCGTCGCCATTGAACATGGAACCAACAGAGGCCTGACCCTTGTCGTCAGTCGTCTCGTGAGCTATGCAGAACAAGGTCTCAGGAGAGGTCTTGGCGTTAGCAAAATAGGTAGCAAAGTCACCCACCAACTTGCTGTCAGGGGTAGCACCACCCAACATCTTGTTGACAGTCTCAATAACTTTCGCATTCTCCTCCATATAGAGGTAAACACGGCTCAGCAAGCCAAGAGCAGCATCGCGAGAAGGATAACCGTAATTACCCTTTACACGAGGTTCACCCAGCAAAGTAGATGCCTTGTCCAAGTCCTTAACGATTTGGTCATACACCTCACCAACGGAGTTACGGGTAGTAGTCTCCGAGTTGGTGGAGATACGCAAGGGCACACCCATGTTGCCACGACCCTGTGTATAGGGCTTAGCATAGAGCGTAACCATGTGCAGGTGCATCATGCCACGCATGAAATATGCCTCACCTAACAGTTGGTGAGAAGCAGCATCACCTTCGTCCAAGTTCTCAATAACGGTATTCGACATATAAATAACCTTGTAAGCCAGCATCCAAAGGGTACCAACATTCTTGAGGTTATCGGTCATCATATAAGCTAATGCTTCATACAGAGGGTCTGTAGTCTTAGCAGACAGACAAACGTTGTCAGCGGGGAACTCAGACATCTGGAAGTAGTGACGGCAGTAGTCGTTACCACTGGCATAGCCAAGATACTCCACTTGGTCTTTCAGCAAAGCGTAGCAACCGTCCATGACATACTCAGCACCACTCTCGTCTTGCAACAGTACAGCAGAACTCAGCTCGTCATCCGGCATACTATCCAAGTTGCAGCCAGTCAAAGCAACTCCTGCAACCATTGCCACAGCAATATAAAATAATTTTTTCATGATTGTATGAATTTATACTTTTAACTTACAATTAGAAACTGATTTCTACACCACCTTGGAAGGTACGGCCAACAGGATAGTTGGTGGAATACATACCGGCAAGGTTATAGGTACTGGTTTCCAGCGTGATTTCAGGATCCATACCTGAGAACTTGGTAGCAGTAGCCAAGTTATCAGCACTGAAATAAATACGGCACTTGGTCATGTGGGCTTTCTTAATCAGAGAAGTCGGGAAATCATAACCAACGGTGAGGTTCTTCAAACGGAAGTAACTACCGTCCTCGAGATAACGAGAACTGATGGCATTACTATTCAAGTTACCGTTAATCTTAGCTTTCGGGTGAGTAGCTTCGTCGCCGGGTTTCTGCCAACGAGTCCAGCCCTGAACGCTGTTCTCAAGACTCAACTGGTTGTAGCCAAGGTAAGCACCATCGGCATCGGTACTCAGACGAGTATAGTTGAAGATTTGGTTGCCATAGGTAAAGGCGGTATTGATGTTTACGAAGATACCGTTCCAACTAACTTGGGTATTCAAACCACCGGTGAACAAGGGAGTAGCTTTGCCACAAGCGTGCTCTTTGGTAGCGTTGTAGTCGTTGGTTGTGGTCTTGTTACCATCTTTGTCCAAGATGTAGTCGCCTTTATCATCTACGCAGTACCACAGAGGATCACCATTCTTGGAGTCAACACCTGCCCACTCTTTCATGTACCAAGTGTAGATATCCTGACCTTCCTTAACCTGTTGGCTAACAGAAGAAGCAGTTTGCAGGAACGGAGTGTGGTCCGGAGTGTAGGTAACACGGTTTTGGTTGAAACCGATGTTGAAACCGATGTCCCAACGCCATTTACCGAGCTTGAGCACGTTAGCGTCGATACGGTATTCAATACCACGGTTGCGAACCTCACCGGCGTTCTTCATAATCTCGTAGAAACCGGTAGATGGAGCAACGGGCACGTTGAGCAACAGACCGGTATTGTCGGTTTGATAGAGGTCAATAGACATATCAATGCGGTCAATGAATGCCAAGTCAATACCAATGGCAGCCATGTTAGCAGTCTCCCAGTGCAGTACAGGGTTGCTCAAACGGCTGGGCTCTGCACCTACTTGGCTCTGATAGAGTTTCGACAGAGCGTATGTGCCTAAGTATTTGTATTGCGGGATATTGTTGTTACCCGTAACACCATAACTTGCACGGAGTTTCAAGAGAGAAACGATGTCTTGGTCCTTCATCCAGTTCTCGTTGGAAATCAACCAGCTGGCAGCCACAGAGGGGAAGTAACCCGTACGGTGCTCAGGAGCGAAGATAGAACTTGCCTCAGCACGGAAGGTGGCGGTGATGAAGTAACGCTTTGCATAGTCATATTGTGCTTGAACGAAAGCGGCCCAACTGGAACCGGGCATGGTGTAACCGGCCACAGAGTGAGGCACACTGGCATTCAGTGCTTGCACGCCAACAGGCATACCTGTACCGGAAGCCGTGGTGTATTCGGTGCTCCAGAAACCATACTCAAAACCAACCATAGCATTGAAGCTGTGTTGATCCCACTGGTAGCCACCCTTTAAGATGTTGGTCGTACCGAAGGACTTGCTCAGACCGATATCGTTTCCGATATAACCGTCAGAATACTCGGAGTCAAAGGCACGTTTGTCCTTGTACGTAGTGGATTTATAGTAACCGGCACCAAAGGTGTTCGTGGTAGTGAAGTGCAACCAATCGGTGAAGTGAATGCCTAATTGCAGCACACCCGAGAAGTCGAAGTTATTGGAGCGAACATAGTTGTAACCCGTGGTGTGGAGCGAGTTCCACTTGGATTGCGACCACCATTTGCCACCATTATCGGGACGAACGTCACCGTTCATATAAACATAGTTACCGGTGGGGTTACCCTGTGCGTCTAATTCGTAGGGGCAGTCCCAAGGAATTTTCATGAAAGCATCGTCCAACATAGTCCAAGTCGGCTCGTAGTCAACAGTCGATTTATTGAAATCAACTTTTACGTTCATATCCAACCATTTGCAGATGTCGGCCTTGATAGAAGCGTGACCGGAGACTTTTTGCATACCGGTACCAATCAATGTACCGTCTTCTCCGTAGTAGTCCAAGCTGGCATAGTAGCCAACATGTTTGGAACCGCCGCTAACGGCTACGTTGTAGTTTTGAATAACACCCGTTTTGAAGAACTCGTCTTGCCAGTTATAGTCCTGCATGTCCTTCAGTTTGGGATAAGTAGCGTTGAACACGCTCTTGGAATACAGCGATTTGTGGAAGTTGTACAACTCCTCAGATCCCATCATCTTATAGTTACCATAAAGCGCTTGTTTACCACCGGCAGTAGCTTTGATGTCTACATGTACTTTTTCCTCTTTCTTACCGGATTTGGTAGTAACAACGATGACACCACCGGCAGCGGCAGCACCATAGATACCCGTTGCACCGGCGTCCTTCAATACGGAGATAGTCTCCACATCGTTGGGGTTGAAAGTACCACCCATCACACCATCGACCACATAAACAGGGTCGCTACCGGCAGTGATGGAACCCGTACCACGGATACGGATTTGTGCAGCTTCACCGGGCTGACCACCTGCATTGGTAACTTGCACACCGGCAATCTTACCTTGCAACATGTTACCAACATCGCTGGAGGTAACGTCTGTCAACTTCTCGGCAGAAAGTGAAACTACTGCACTACTCAACTCGGCCTTCTTGGCAGACGAGTAACCCAAAGATACGACTTCGTCCATCATGAATGCATCAGATGCCATGACAACGTTCAACGTACTTTGCTGTTTCAACTCTTGCGTCTTGTAGCCAACGTAGGAGAATTGAATAGTTGCGTTTTCAGGAACACTCAACTCGTACATACCGTCAAAGTCGGTAACTGTACCGGTTGTGGTCCCCTTCACTAAAATACTTACGCCAATCATGGGCTCATTTGTGTCCTGATCGGTAACTGTTCCTCGTACCGTAACATTTGCCATAGCAGCTAAGGCAACAAGAAACATCAAACACAGTGTTTGTAAGCGTTTCATACGTTTGTTTTAATTAGTTAATATTATAATTATATAATGTTCGCGCGCGGGCGCGCACATTTTCGTTTTTTATTCAGCAAAAGCGTGACGATAGCCATCTACGTCCTGCCAGTGACCGCGTGTGAAGTCAGGCACAGCTACAGGAGCGCAATTGTGGTCCATACTGAGTTCACCCAACTCTGCCAAGCAGCACCACTCAGCCAAGTCATATACGTCCATATCCAAAGGCAGACCATTGCGCAAGCAATATACCAAACGGCTGTCCATGATAAAATCCATACCGCCGTGGCCACCTACTTCTTGTGCCAATTCGCCGTATTGTTTGAGAATAGGATCGTAGTATTTCTCCACCAGTGCATTGTGCTCTGCTTCGGGCAAGAACTCATGACCGGACAAATCGTCCATGGCCTTCTCGCCGTCACCCTCTATCTGCTCAGCACACAAAGCATAATGCTCTACCGGATATTTGGTAGCATAACCCTTGGTACCAATCAGTTTATACAGACGGTTGTAGGGCTGCGGATTCATTACATCGTGTTGAATCTCAATCACTTTGCCCAATTCGGTACGAATCAGCGTCGTTGTATGGTCACCGTTGCGGAAGTTATCGCAGGGCTGACCTGTCTTCTGCTCAACGAGTTCCTTACCATGCACGCTCTTGGTATCCATAGCCACCATCGTCTTAAAGCGGTCGCCACGATGGATATTCAGCAACTGTGCCACAGGGCCAAGACCATGGGTGGCATACACGTCACCACGGTGCTCCATATTATATTTCAGACGCCAGTGCAGCGAATCGGGGTCGGTGCCGTTGGGGTTGTGCCAATACTGATTCCAATATTCGTCCAAGCCGTGGATGTAAGCACCCTCGACGCGCAAAATCTCGCCGAACACGCCTTGCTGTGCCATATTGAGGGTATTCATCTCATACCAGTCATAGCAGCAGTTCTCCAAAATCATGCAATGAAGACGAGTTTGCTCGCTCAAGTCAATCAGTTGCCAAATCTGACTCAGGTTCATAGCCGACGGTACCTCAATGGCCACGTGCTTGCCATGCTCCATCGCATATTTGGCAATGGGGAAATGGTGCTCCCAGTCGGTAGCAATATAAATAAGGTCCAAATCCTCGCGCTCGCACATCTGTTTGTAGCCGTCTTCGCCACTATAGATATCGGCAAGAGGCATCGACTTGGCCTCCACGTATTTTTGGCAAGAATCGGCACGTGCTGCCTCATAGTCACACAACGCCTTAATCTCCACACCCTCTATATAGGTAAAGCGCTCAACCGCAGCAGGGCCACGCATACCTAATCCGGCAAAACCGACGCGAACCACTTCCATGGGCTCAGCCGTCAAGCCAAGTGCGGTCTGCTGACCTTCCGGCATGGCAGGTGCCTCAACCACAATAGTACCTTCATCCCAATGCCAACGGGTCTGATAGGGATCTTTGTTCGTGCATGCTGTAAATACCATTGCGCCCAGCAGCAAAGCGACTAAACATTTTTTCATACTCATTTTTTATGTTTCTTTCAAATTTGTGCGCAAAATTACAATTTTTTTTTCACATACACAAATATTTTTTTATGTTATAAAACATATTTTGGGGTAACGTCAGCACAACGTATAATTCGACCGTCGGTCGACCGTCGGCAAGACCACGGTTGAGGAAGGGACCCTCTCGGTCCCCATTCAGAGGGGGGAAGAAAGGGGAATGACGGTTGACGATGCACAATGCACGGGATAAAAAACGAGATTAATTTGCATATATCAAAAAAAATTTATACCTTTGCAAACAAATAACCAGACACATTATGTTTTCAGCATTCTTTTTTGATATGGACGGGGTACTGTTTGACTCGATGCCCAATCATATTGCAGCATGGAGCGAGACCCTTGCCAAATACGGAATTCCCTTTACGGCGCGGGACTGTTACCTGAACGAAGGACGCACCAGTCGCGATGTCATCATGCTGTTGGCCGAGAGGCATCATGTTACCGTGGCCGAAGACCAATTGGAACAGATTTACCACGAAAAAACCGCCGCCTACCGGCGTATCGGCGGCGGCAAGCCCATGAAGGACATGGATAAGGTATTGCAGGTACTGACCAGCCAAAAGGCCGACATCTGGGTTGTGACGGGCGGCGGACAACTGGACCTGTATGAACAATTGGAGGCCGTATTTCCAAGTGTTTTTCAGCGAAACAAGATGGTTACCGCATTCGACTATGCCCATGGCAAGCCCCACCCCGAGCCCTACCTGACGGCATGGGAGCGTTCTGGATTTGCCAAAGAGGACTGCTGCGTTGTGGAAAATGCGCCCCTCGGCATACAGGCCGGCAAAGCAGCCGGACTATTCACCATCGGAGTCAATACGGGAGCATTGACACGGGACGACCTACTGCAAGCCGGCGCAGATGTCGTTTTTGACAATATGGTGCAATTAGAGCAGTGGTTAGGGAATTGAGAATTGAGAATTGAGAATGGAGAATGAGAAATTGGGAATGAGGAAACTAAAAAAGTGAAAAAAGTTTCCTAAAAATTTGCATATATCAAGAATTTTTTGTACCTTTGCAGCCGTTTTCGAGCAAGATGGCTGAAAATCAACGTGAAAATATCATTCAGGCAGCGTCCGAGAAGATGCGGTTGCTGGGTATTCGCTCGGTGTCGATAGATGACATTTGTAGCGAATTGGGTATGTCCAAAAAGACATTTTATGTCTATTTTGAGACAAAAGACGCCCTGATAGACGCACTCTTACGCCGCCGTGAAGAGGCATTGGTTGCAGAGGTGGAGCGCAAGACGAAGAATAAGCAAGTGGTAGATTTGTTGCTCAACCTGATGAAAGTGCTGAAGGACCTGAAAGATGTGCGCCAAGTGCCGCCATTATTGTATGACCTGAAGAAATACTACCCACAGCAATTACAAGCGCATTTGCAACGGCTGAAATTGATTAACCGCAACCTTGTGGCACACTATTTGCAGCAGGGCATTCAGGAAGGGTTCTTCCGCCAAGATGTGAACGTAGAAGTGACTGCCCGCATTATTGCAGCATTGCACCAAGTGATGATGGATAAGTTGGCAGAGGCGCAAAACCACCCCAGTATCGTGTCGGACTCAAAGGTGGCAATGGATATTTTCTTCCGCGGACTAATCAGCGAGGAGGGAATCAAACAAATCGTATTAAGAAACAATAAGATATGAAAAGATTAATTAGTGTATGTTTGGCAGGGTGCATTGCGATGTCGCTGATAGCACAGCAATCCACGAATATGGATTCCTTGCAGAAAGTGTTAGATGCAATGACTGCGCCGGTCTATACCAGCCAGTTGACCCTGTCGTTAGAAGACGCACAAGATTATGCCGTGCGCCAAAACAGAAATTTACAAAACGCTTCATTGGAAGTGAAAAAAGCCCATGCGCAACGCTGGCAAGCCATTGCCGGTATGCTGCCCCAAGCCGATGCTTCCGGACAATATGTCAATATGTGCGGCTACGAAATGGAGTTTGGTATGACCGGTCAAAAAATCAGTATGCCGAACTACATCACCGGCGGTGCGTCCGTCAGTTTGGGACTGAACGGTCAAGCCATCGTGGCTGTGCTGATTAACAACATCGCCATTCAGATGCAAGACATCACACGCGAGCAATCGGAGAGCGACCTGCGCGCACAAGTGATTACGGGCTATGCCGCCGCCCTCGTGATGGAGGATATTGTGGTGCTTATGGACTCCAGTTTGGCCAATGTAGAGCGCCTATACGAGCAAACGGAACGCATGGCGAAAGTGGGTGCCGTAGAGCAGACACAAGCCGACCAAGTACGCGTGCGCGTAAATCAACTAAGGAATAGCGTGATGGCCAATCGCCGTAATTTGGAGTTGTCCTACAACGCTTTGCGCGTGTTGCTGAACGTAGATGCCACGACAGGGCTGCAGTTGACCACCTCGCTGGACAAGATGTTAAGTCCCGAGACCGCATTGGGACTATTGACCCAGCCGTGGAACATTAACAATAACTTCAACTATCAACTGCTGCAAAAGAATGTGGAGTTGGCCAAGAAGAACGTACACCTTGCCGGTTGGGCATACGGTCCGACCATCGGCGGCAGTTACCAATACACGTACCGTCACGACCTGACCAAGGGCGGATTTAACATGACACCTCCCCACATGATCGGAGTCAGTTTGTCTATGCCTATCTGGTCCAGCGGTAAACGTGCTGCCGGCGTAACGGAGAAGAAGATTGCCCTGCAAGAGGCACAAAACACCTTGTCCGAAACCACCGACAACCTCGGCATTCAGTACCAGCAACTGCGCTACAACATGACGAATGCGTTTGAAACTTATATCACGCAAAAAGAGAATATCGAGGTAGCAAACCGCGTATTCAACAACGTAAGCAATAAATACCATTGGGGGGCATCCTCTGCATTGGAACTGACCAATGCCTCCAACGACCTTATCTCCGCTGAGACCTCCTACGTCAATGCCGTGCTGGACGTCGTAAAAGCCCAAGTCGAACTCAAGAAATTTCTAAATAATTAAGTATATGAAAAAAATTGTGTATTTAAGCATTGCTGTATTGGCCCTGATGGCTTGCAGCAAACAAACTGCCACCGAAGAGCAGGAAAAAGTGGAAGTGGTGAAGACCATGACCCTCCACCCACGTAAAGTGCAACGTCAGTTATCCGTATCCACCAACCTACAGGGGTATGAGACCGTCAATGTAGCACCGTCGGTTACGGGACGCATTGAGCACATTTATGTAGAGGTGGGCGACGAGATTAGCAAAGGCGACTCGCTGGTACGCATGGACCAAACGCAGTACCGCACCACCAAACTGACGATGGCTAATTTAGAGACCGAAATGACGCGTATGAACGCCCTCATCGAGTCCGGGTCAGTCAGCCAACAGGCATACGACCAGACCAAACTGGGTTATGACCAAGCCAAGGAGAACTTGGACTTCCTCAAGCAGAACACCTATTACCGGTCACCGTTCCGTGGTATTGTCAGCGCCAAGAACAACGAAGACGGCGAACTATATAGCGGTGCGCCTATCCTGACTATCACCCAAGTGGAGCGTCTCAAGGCCCTCATCGCCATTCCCGAGTCGTATATTCCACAGGTAAAAGAGGGAATGAAACTCACCTTGACCTCTGAGATTTACAAGGACAAGACCTTCCCTGCTTTTATCGAAATCGTATATCCCACCGTAGATGCTTCTACGCACACGTTCCAATGTAAGATACAGATTCCCAATGCCCAACGTCTGTTGCGACCGGGTATGTACGTAACGTCTCTCTTGCCTTTGAACGAAGAGGAAATCATCTGCGTGCCTTACCAATCCGTGGAGAAACTGGTCGGTGCTAATGACCGCTTCGTCTTCCTAAACAAAGACGGTCGCGCACAGCGTGTAGGTGTGAAACTCGGACAACGTGTTGGCGAAGATGTAGAAATAATCGCTCCTGAAATAGTAGAAGGTGCAGAATATGTTTATGTAGGCCAACATAAACTGGTAGATGGTGTTAAACTTGAAATAGCCGAATAATATGTCAATTTACAAAACAGCGATACAAAAACCGGTCACGACCGCCCTTATCTTTGTGGCAGTCATCATTATAGGTATATACAGCTATACGCAGTTGCCTATTGACCAGTTTCCTGAGATGGATCCGCCGTATGTAACGGTGATGACCACCTACCCGGGAGCGTCTGCCTCCGAGATGGAAACCAATGTAACCAAGGTCATGGAGAACGCACTGAACTCCACCGACCACCTCAAACACCTGACATCCCAATCGAAGGACAACATATCCATGGTGACCCTCGAAATGGAATGGGGCAGCAATATGGACGAGATAACCAACGACATACGTTCGTTCGTGGACATGGTAAAAGATAACCTGCCCGACAACTGCGGTACGCCGGTTATCTTCAAACTATCCACATCGTCAATGCCTATTGCACAGTATTCGATTACGGCAGACGAGAGTTATGCCGGTTTGGACAAGTTGCTCAACGACGAGATAGTGCCTCAGTTGAACCACATTGACGGTATCGGTAATATATCCCTATCAGGTTCGCCTGACCGGTATGTGTATGTCGATCTTAACCAGCAGAAGTTAGATGCCTACGGACTGAGTTTGGAGCAAGTGGGACAAGTCGTTTCCGCCAACAACCTCAACCTATCGTCCGGTACAGTGAAGATGGACAAGGAACAGTATCAGATGCAGGTGCGCAGCGAATATATCGAGAGTAAAGAGATTGAGAATCTGATGGTAACAATGTTGCCCACCGGTCAGCAAGTCTTTATTCGAGATATTGCCACCGTGCGCGATACCATCAAGGACCTTACTTTGGACGAAAAAGCCAACGGCCGTGAAGCCGTGCGTTTGGTCATTGCCAAACAAACCGGTGCCAACACCGTGAAAGTGTGTCAGGAAGTGAAGGAAGAGTTGGCACGCATCCAAAAGCAAATCCCGTCTGATATTAAGATTGAGAAGATTTACGAAGGTAGCGAGAACATTCAAAACTCTATTAACTCGTTGGAAGAGTCCGTGCTGTATGCCCTACTCTTCGTGGTGCTGGTTGTGCTATTCTTCTTGGGCAAATGGCGTGCCACCTTTATTATCGGTATCACGATTCCTATTGCCTTGATTACGGCCTTTGCCTACCTCAAACTGGTAGATTCCAGTATTAACATCATCTCGCTTTGCTCACTGACCATTGCTATCGGTATGGTGGTGGACGATGCCATTGTGGTGTTGGAGAATATCACCAAGCACGTGGAACGTGGCGAACACCCACGCGAGGCAGCCATCTACGCCACCAATGAGGTGTGGGTCAGCGTTATTGCCACCACGCTGGTGTTAGTGGTTGTGTTTGTGCCCCTGACGATGTTAGGCGGTATGGCAGGTATCATGTTCCATGAATTGGGCTGGATTGTAACCATTGTGTGCTGTACGTCCACCGTGGTAGCCATCACCCTGACGCCTATGCTGTGCTCCAAGTTGCTCAAGCCCCGTAAGGTGCATGTCGATGAGAACGGCGACCTGATAGACGATGATGCCAATAATAAGACATGGTATGACCGGACGGTGGTTCGCCTACTGGATAAGATAGACGATTGGTATGCACAATCGTTGGGTTGGTGCCTCAAGCACAAAGGAATTGCCTTTGGCTGTCTGTTCCTCTTCTTCGCCATCTCGTTACTACCTATTATAACGGGCAAGATTGGCTTCGACTTTATGCAAGAGCAGGATAACGGACGTCTGTCGGTAATGGTTGAGTTGCAACGTGGTACACGTATTGAGGAGACTCTGAAGACTGCCCGTAAGTTGGAAACACGTTTCTGCGAACTGGTGCCGGAGATTGAGATGATTTCCACCTCTGCCGGTTCGAATGACGATGCATCTATCAGTGCCATGTTCTCCTCCACGGAGAATAACAAAATATCTATGACCGTCCGTACCAACAAGAAGTGGCAGCGCAAGCGCACTATCTTCGAGATAGCCGAAGTGTTGCGTCGTGAAATGGCATCCTACCCCGAAATAACCAATTTCACGGCTACCGCTTCCAGTGGTATGGGTGGTCAGCAGGCACAGACGGTAGATGTGGAGGTATATGGTTATGACTTTGCCACCACGTCCAATATCGCCAACCAAATCAAGTATTTGGCCAAGCAATTACCGGGTGCGCGTGACGTAACTATATCGCGTCAGGACGACCGCCCTGAGATTAAGATTACCGTCGATAAAGAGAAAGCGTCCCGCTTAGGATTGTCTTCTGCCACTATATCGTCCTACCTGCGTGACCGCGTATATGGTATGAACTGCGGTTATCTGAAGGAGGAAGGTTCGGAGTACGATATCTTGGTACGCTTGCAGGAAGAGGACCGCAACTCAATTGAGGACATTCTGGACCTCACTATTCCTACCGCTACCGGCGGACGTGTCAAACTTAGTGAAGTGGCTTCTATTGGCGAGTACTGGGCACCGCCTGTCATTGAGCGTAAGGCCCGTCAGCGTATCGTCACCATTAAGGTCTTCCCCTATGAGACCTCTTTGGGCGACCTTGCCAAAGCGCTGGAAGACAATGTAATGAATCAAATCACTTTCCCCACAGGATATAGTTACCGCCTTGCCGGTACGTATGAGACGCAATCGGAAACCTTTGGCGACATGATTTTGCTATTCTTCCTGATTGTTATCTTGGTATATATCGTGATGGCATCACAGTTTGAGTCGTTCTCCAAGCCGGGAATTATCATGTTCTCCGTGCCGTTTGCCTTCTCGGGTGTATTCTTTGCCCTGTGGATGACAGGCAGGTCGCTGGATATGATTGGTGCCTTGGGTTTGGTACTGCTGGTAGGTATTGTGGTGAAGAACGGTATTGTGCTGGTGGACTATATCAACCTGATGCGTGAGCGCAAGATGCCGTTGGACGAGGCCATTATGGTCAGTGGGCGAAGCCGTATCCGTCCTGTGCTTATGACGGCGTTTACCACCATTCTCGGTATGGTGCCAATGGCTGTAAGTAGCGGCGAAGGTGCCGAGATGTGGCAACCGTTGGGTATTGTGGTGATTGGCGGTTTGACCGTTTCCACGTTCCTCACGCTGTATATCGTCCCCATCCTCTATGGCACAATTACCAAGGAAGATGCCGATGCCAAGCAACGCAAACTGCGTGAGAAATTTATCTTTATGGATATTAAGGTGAAGAAATAGTTTAGAGATATGAAAGCTGTAATGATTGTTTTTAACCAAGCCAACACCGAGCGTGTGGAGTATATGTTAGATGTATTGGGCATACGCGGTTGGTCATTCTTTGAGCAAGTACAAGGTCAGGGGTCGGTAAACGGAGACCCTCGTCGTGGCACACACGCTTGGCCGGAGATGAACTCTGCCGTGATTACGGTGGTGCAGGACGAACAGGTTGAGTCCTTGCTCGAATCGGTGCAGAAACTGGATGCGCGTAATCCCGAGGTAGGTGTTAAAGCCTTTTCGTGGAATATTGAGCACATGGTATAAGAAAATATCACAACTATCTGATATTAACAATATTTATCAACTTAATTCATTTACACAAATGAAAAAACTTTTCTTTGTAGCTGTTATGGCTATCGCGTCCTGCGCTTTTGCAGCCGCTCAACCTCGTGCAATTGGTGCTAACTTAGGTTACAGTGCCGGTTTCTCGTATCAACATGGTTTTGGTGAAAAGAACATGCTGGATGTAGCTGTTAATGTTCCTTTCATCTATGGTTTCGGTATTGGTGGTAGTGTTACCTACGATTGGATTGACCCGTTCGGAACATCTGTTCCTTGGAACCAACGCGGTGAATGGCACTGGGCTATGGGTGTCGGTGGTGCCGGTGGTTTGTACAGTTTCAACGATCCTACCATTTGGTATGCCGTGTAGCAGGTCATATTGGCATTGCTTATGACTTCTGGTTCCCCATGGAGTTGTCATTGGATTGGCGTCCCACGATTGGTGTGGACAACTACAATGACAAGGTTGGTTTCGGCATCGGAGGTCTCTACTCTGGCGTCAGTCTTGGCATTCGTTACTTATTCTAATAACTAAAATTCCCTCCTATGAAAACGTCTATCACCCCTTATCTCGTATGTCTGTTGGTTGTGTTTTTGGCAGGGTGCAAAGAGCATACTCCTGCACCGCAGCCGGACTCAACGCTCATCGTGTATGGCACCATTTACACCGCCGAGAATAACACTATGGCTCAGGCGATGGTTATTCGCGATGGCAAATACGTGTTTGTAGGTGATAGCGTAGGGGCGGAAGCATACCGCACTCCCGACACGAAGTGCATTCACCATCATTCAGGTATGGTTATGCCCTCTTGCACGGACGGACATGCCCATTACACGATGGGCACTTCTCTCCAACTGATGGGACTGGACATTGACAACAATGCCGACCGAGAGGCAGGTATGCAACAACTGACGGCTTTCTATCAGAAAACCAAGCAACAGGGCAAAAACAACATATACGGGCACGGGTGGAACTTTTTCTACTGGTGCGACAATCTGCCTACCCGACAAGATTTAGACCGAATATGCCCTGACGTAGCGGTTTATATGAATGACTCCGAGGGACATAAAGGGTTGGCGAACACCCTATGCCTGCAACGGGCAGGTATTTTGGACAAGGACGGCAAACTGCTCATCTCATCTATCCCGGGTGGAGAGATTGTTATGGGCGATGACCAACTGCCGACAGGACTGCTCAAGGAGCAAGCGGGCACGTATGTGCGCTCGCATGGCATTGACTTCAACGAACTGCTGACGCCCGAAGTGGCACAACAGACCTTCGAGTTGCTGCAGCAGCGTATCTTGGCCAACGGCTACACCATTTATATGGACGGTTGGTCCAATTACTTTAGCAACGACGCCTACTACCAAGTAGCCAAACAGATGGACAAACGTGGTGACCTGCACCTGAATATCGGTTTAAGTTACGAAATCGAGAGTTGGTGCCCAGATATAGAGAAAGCCGTGCAAGAAGCAGAGCGTTGGCAAAGCCAATTCAGTTCCAAGCATGTACACCCCGACTATTTCAAATTATTTATGGACGGAACGGTGGAGACGTTTACCGGCTTCGTCATCGGCGAATATGCCACCGGCGGACACGGTATAGCCAACTGGTCTGAAGAAGACATTGCCGCCATCACACGCTATGCCAATTCACGGGGTATCTCTATGCATATTCACACAATGGGCGATGCTGCCGTGCAGCGCGTGGTCAACGCTTACGCTTCCGCAGGCATCAAGGATATGCGCAACAGTTTGGTACATGTGCGCAACGTGACTCCTGAAGATTTTCAACGAATAGCCGACAATAATATCTGCATTGATGCCGGTATGCATTGGCACTCGGTTCCCGACCTCGCTCGCGACACGCTGAAAAAAGCCCTACCCACCAATTTGGCAGGTAAGTCCTACCCCATGAAATCGTTTTTTGACAAAGGTGTGCATATCACCTCTCACACCGATTACCCTGCCACATCAGGCAGTCCGGAAGACCCATTTGGCATTATGGAAATAGCCATCACCGGAATGTATCAGCAGGAAGGTCTGCCCAGCACTACACCATGGGACCCTGACGAACTGATTTCGCGTGAACAGTTCTTGCAGGCCATTACCATCAATGGTGCTTACCAACTGCATTTGGAAAAAGAGCGAGGCAGTATAGCCGTTGGCAAATACGCGGACTTTATACTGATAGACCAAAACGTGCTCCGCTGTGAAACGCAAAACATTCACAACACCCACGTCCTCGCCACCTATTTTGAGGGTCAACAGGTTTACCCCTTGTAATATACATTCGTAATTCGTTTGCTACCGCACCTTTTTCGCAGAGGTTGCGCTGATATTTTTACTCCAAAAAGTTCCAAATTATGCAACTTTTGGGGGTGCTTAATCCGTCTAATGGATAAACAAACAAAAAAAACACGTATGGATAAACGTAAAAAAATTGTATTAATCGTGGTAGCCGTTGTCGTACTATGCATTGTGGGTATGCGTACTTGCACCAAAGAGGTGGGGCACATCTTGACCAACATCCTGCCCAACGCCGCCTTACAGTACGACCACCCCGAGTGCTATAGCATTGATTCGGTCGGCAGTGCGGACGAGGACATTCAATCCATTTATATTGAGTGGGGCACAGGCAACGTTGATATGTATTACGCTGATGTACCACACATCACATGGAAAGAAACCTTTGTAGCAGGTGAGCCCATCGACCCCAATCTCTTACACTATTGGGTGCATGACCACCGCGTAGATCTGCAGTTCTGCGACTCCGGACGCAAAGATATTCGTTTGGGGAAGAAAGCCACGCTGGTCAAGGACTTAGTGGTGTATATTCCGCTGCACTATCGTTTCAATAGGGTGAATGTAATAACTATGAACGGCAATAACACCATTGAAATAGATGCCAACGAAATCGATATTTCTTCCGTAAACGGATGCAACACTTTAACAACACGAAGTTCCAACAATATAGACCTGCACACCGTTAACGGCAATGTCACGTTATGTTTGCCTGACACTGCTGCTTTTGAGGCAGAGGTCAGCAAAGTCAACGGCTTGTTGACAAACGACTTTGAGTGTACCCAAGACGGCAACACCTATATTTGTGGAGAACAATCCACAATGGAGGTCAACCTTGCGGTGGTAAATGGAATAATACAAATACAAAAAATACACGACTAAGATGGAAATTGTACCTATTTGTGGCATTTTGATGCCCGTTTTATTGGTATTCATTGTCTTGTGGTTCTCGCATAAGAAGGAACAGGAACGTAACCGTCTCATCGAAAAGATGATAGAGAAAGGCGAGGACCCCGAACACATTCGGCAACTGCTGAACAACAAAAAAGAGGAAGAGAAATCTCCCACTAAGCACTTCAAGTCAGGCATCACGCTCCTTACCATAGGCATTGGACTGATGGTAAGTAGTTGGGTTTCCTATTGGAGCACGGTGGGTATTGGTGCTTTTATCGCGATTATCGGACTTGGTGAATTAGCAGTAGCGTGGTACCTTCGCAAGTATTCGAAATAGTCGTTCGGCGGTATCAAGGTGCTGTACGTCGTTTCCTGACCGGTCTAACCGATGGGGATAGTATGTTGGCGGACGATTTGGCACAAGATACGTTCATTAAGGCCTTCTATGCGTGGGATAGTTTTGCTGCGCTAAGCAGTCCCAAGACATGGCTGATGCGTATTGCTTATAATACGTTTATGGACTATATGCGTCAGCAGCACCCCACCGAGGACCTGAATGCCGTGAGCGATACCCCCTCGCAGATGCACCCACCGGCCACGGACTTGCATATAGACATGCAGCAAGCCCTGCTGATACTCAGCCCTCCCGAACGCACCTGCGTGCAGTTAAGCGTACTGGAAGACCGCAGCATAAAACAAATAGTCAAGATTACGGGAATAAACGAAAACACCGTAAAAAGCCACCTTAAACGGGGCAAAGAGAAATTACGAACTTACTTAAATGAAAACGGATATGAGTGATGAAGAATTTGTACAACGTGTGATGAACCAACTGCCAAAGACGCAAATTGATTGGCGTATAGTGTGGGGGATTCGCCTTATGTCCGTCCTTGTCGGACTGGTGTGTCTCTTGCTCGCTTACCCACAAGCGTTACTTCATTTTTTGACCACCAATTACCTTGTCAGCGGCCTCCTCATTGCAGGCATTACGCTCTTGCTGTGCCGCAGCAGAGAGGTGCTATAAGGTTAGCGTTAAGCCGGTATAGAGAGGTTGTACACGGTCGCCTAAAACCTCGTGCAAGACGGCAAAGGCACGGTTGCCCGTACAATGACCGACATAAAAAGTTGACGGTTGACGATTGACCATGCACAATGCACGGTTGGAGAGGCGGTTAGCGAGATAACGGACCTCTTTTCCCGAAGTACGGAATAGGTGCAGTCCGCCCACAAAAGCATACAATTGCCTATTGGGCAGCGCGTCATACACTTGTTCTAAGATAGTGTCTATGCCGGCGTGCGAACAACTGCTGCAAATGACCAGTCCCTGTTCGGTATCGAACACCAATGACTGCTCATGTGGGGACGAATAGGGCGAAGTCGTATTATCGTGTGGTATGAGCCACACATGGTGGTTGATTTCATAGCACCCCTTTATGTAGCGAATACGCGCGTCGTAGCGAGCCAACAAGCCCCGACGAATACCGATATACTTGCGGAAACACCAAATCTGATGGTAACAATCTTCAGCCGTTCCCTCGCGGACATACAGAGGAGCGTGTGGATTGCAGGCGAAGAAGCGTTCCAAACCATTGGCATGGTCGTAGTGCGCATGCGAGAGGACAGCGGCGTCCACTTGCGTTAAGTCGATATGTAGCCGCTGGGCATTGTCCGCAAAAGCACCACTCTGCCCAGCATCTAACAGATACTTATGTCCTTCAAAATCAATATACAACGACAATCCCCACTCTTTGGTGAGGGCTTTGGTCTGTTTCTTATTGTCAATGAGTACGGTTATAGTCATTGTTCTTTCCAACGTGCAGGAATAAGTCGGTAGGGGTATCGTGCCTGCATATCGGCAGCATTGGGGCAGTTGCAGTGGTGAATGCGAATACCTTTGGTGACGGAGATGAATCCGAAGATGGGATCACCCGGTTTGGGTTGGCAGCACGCTGCTAAGTGATAATCGACATTGCGGACACGGATGTCTATTTCTATCTGTTGCTGATTGTTTGTGCGCTGAGCCGCAGCGGACGAGGGTTGGTCGGCGACACGACGCGCCACTGACGGTTCATTTGGGGAAGATAGTTGCTCAAGCACTTCCTTGAGGTGCTGTATATCTTCCTTTTCCAGAGCGAGTGCCTGATAGAGTTCGGTGATAGTCTTATACCCCAATTTGGCAGCTACGTGGGATATATCGCCCTCGGTATAGTCCAGTTTCCAGTTCTTGAACTTGCGTTCCATCAGTTCGCGTCCGGCGGAAGCGTTGCGGAACTCTATTTCCTTGAGTGCCTGACGAATCTTATTCTTGGCACGTGTTGATACGACTACGCTCAACCAGCCCTCAGTAGGGTGCTGATTAGGCGAGGTCTGTATCTCTACCCTATCGCCGTTTTTCAGTTGTTGACGGATACCAACGTTCTGTCCGTTGACCCGACCGCCTATGCAGTGGCAGCCCACCTCGCTGTGGATGGAGAAAGCGAAGTCCAGTACCGTGGCGCCGGCAGGCAGTTTACGTAAGTCACCCGTTGGTGTGAAGACGAAGACCGACGCTTGCTGCGAGACTATATTGGCATTATGAATACCCTTATATGCCCAGTGGGCAGCCACGCCCTGCTCAGCCACCTCGTCCATTCTTCGTGTACGGATTTGCACCTCCACCCATTTATCTTCAGGTCCCAGTACGGTAGTATGCAGCGACTCGTAACCGTTCTCCTTGGGCATAGTCAGCCAGTCGCGCAATCGTTTGGGATTGGGAGTAAACAGGTCCGTAATAATCGAATAGACTTGCCAGCAATCGGCTTTCTCGCGTTCCGGCGCACTGTCTAAGATGATACGTATGGCGAATAGGTCGTATATATGATCCACATCGCAATGCTGCACTTGCATCTTGTGGTAAATAGAATGAATCGACTTAGGCCGTCCCTTGATGGTGAAGGTAAAGCCCTCGTCTTCGAGTTTCTTCTTTAGGGGAGTGATGAACTTGTCTATATACGCATCACGTTCTGCTTTTTTGGCATTGAGGGCGTGAGCGATATGCTTATAGCCGTCGTAGTCCAAGAACTTGAGGGCAAGGTCCTCTAACTCAGTCTTAATCTGATACAAGCCCAAGCGGTGCGCCAAGGGGGCGTGTAAGTTCTGCGTCTCCTCGGCGATATGCCTCCGTTGGGCACCATCTCCCTCCTTATCCAGCCCACGCATCAATTCAAGACGCTCGGTCAGAAGGGTGTAAATGACTTTATTGTCTTCCATATATCAACATTTGACAATTCTTACAATCAAACTCTACGGCAAGAACCGTGCCATTTTGCAGACGCAAATAGCGTGGCTCCTTATCTTTAGGATAAGGATTAGTCTTGCGGCAATGCCCTAATTCGTACAGAAGGCAGTAGCGGCATGTCATCAAAGGTTCTCCAGCAGGGTACGTCTCCATTGGTTGAGTTGGCTAATCGGTATAAAATAGGGTTGCGAGTGAATAGTTACGTTTCGTGGGGTATAAATGGTGTCGCCCAATTTGGTGAGCTGCTGCCGTATGATTCGCAAGGCGCGCTCGGGGTTGGTGGCCGATTCGTGGGGATAAGGGAAGGTGGCGATTGACGGTTGACGGTTGACGGTTGACAATGCATGGTTGGGGAGGATAGGCGTAAAGGAGAGGTGAAATCCCTCCGGTACTTCCTCAAAGACGATATCCAACGGCACACGGCGTTCGGCATATAGGGAGCGCTGAAAGGCGATGTCGTAGTTGCGGTAAATCGCCGGTTTAGAACCGGAGCAGTTAAAATCGGTGAATTGGGGAATCGGTTTATTGGTGATGATTTTGCCGTCACGTATGGCATTGACATAACACCCTTGGTCACCTATGCACAAGCCGTCTCCCGGGTGCAATTGACGAATATCAGTTATCAATTCGCCTGTCGATTTGGGAGTGGTCCAGTTCGCCATCGGGCGTGTCCTGCCGTGCAGGAAATAGTCTGTTCCTCCACGGTGGAAAGTCTTTTCGGGATTAGGGGTGAAAGAGTAAGTATATTGGGTGGAAAGTTTAGAGGACGCTTCGCTACAGTTTAGAGGTGATAGGATTGCGTCAAGTTTTTTGCGGTAATAGGCGGTAATATTGGTCACATAGTCAGCATCTTTGAGGCGGCCCTCTATCTTAAAGGTCGTCACCCCTGCCTCTATCAGTTCACACAGGTATGCACTGCGGTCAAGGTCCTGCAAGGACAGCAGATAACGCTGGTGAATAGGTTGACCCTTGTCGTCCAAGACCTCGTTCATAGAACTGTCCAACAAGTCGTAACGCATACGGCACATCTGCGCACAGCAACCCCGATTGGCAGAGCGATTCATCAGCACCTCGCTCATATAGCACCTACCGCTGTAACTCACGCATAGGGCACCGTGTACAAAGCACTCCAACTCTACCGTATCGCCCACCGCGTCGTGTATAGCACGTATCTCGTCTATGCTCAATTCGCGTGCCAGCACCACACGCTTAAAGCCAAGGTCGCGTAGCCGCAGCACCTGTTCTGCTGTACGGTTGTCGCATTGGGTCGAGGCGTGCAAGCGGATAGGTGGAAGGTGCTCTTGCAGTAGCGACAGGTCCTGAATGATGAGTGCATCTATGCCTATCTCATACAGTTGCCACGCTATCTGCACCGCTTCCTTGCGTTCGTCATCAGTCAGCAGTGTGTTGAGCGTCACCAGTACCTGCACACCGTAGCGATGTGCCTCACGGACGAGTGTTGTCAAGTCGTCTATGCTATTGCCGGCTGCCTGACGGGCACCGAACTTGGGCGCACCTATGTACACGGCATCAGCGCCCGCTTGGATAGCGGCACGCGCCACATCTAAGTTCTTGGCAGGAGATAATATAGTTAACGGAGTTGACACGATAATTGATACATCACAATACCGGCTGTCACGCTGACATTGAGCGAGTGCTTGGTACCATATTGTTTTATTTCGATGCAGCCGTCTGCCATGTCCACCACCTCCTGCTGCACGCCGAACACCTCATGCCCCATGACGATGGCGGTCGGTCCTTGCGCCACAAACGTATCAAAGTCGATACTATTATGCGCCTGTTCGATGGCATACACTTGATAGCCGTCCTCTTGGAGTGAACGGACAGCATCGGTTGTGTTGGCAAAATAGCGGAAGGGAACGGTCTGCTCTGCCCCTAAAGCCGTCTTGTGTATTTCCGCGTTGGGTGGGCAGCAGCATATACCGCACAGATAGACACCGGCGAGGCGGAAAGCGTCTGCCGTACGGAAGACGGCCCCCACGTTGTGCTGACTGCGTATATTGTCCAACACGACTATGAGTGGCACCTTGTCGGCTTGCTGAAACTCCTCTGTCGAGAGCCGGTGCATTTCGGGTATGGTCAGTTTAGTGCGGTTCATAAGCCCTCCGGTAAAGTCATAGTAATCGTTTTGGCGGTATGATCCACCGCGGTGATCAGGTCCTCGTGCAAGGGTACCAAACGCCCGTCTTGCAGCACGGCCAGCACATTGGCGGTACTCTCATCTATTTCCTCGATGGTGCAACCGTTGACGGTGTAACCGACCAAGTCCTGCCACGAGAGAATAGCATCGTCTTCTGCGGCTATGTCCTTGCGGAGCATAGACACGGGGCAGCCCACCAGTCGCAACGCTTTCTCTTCCGTGTCAACCCCCTGTAGGGTGAACAGCAGATCGGCACCCTTGCTCCGCCAATCCGTTACCCGAAAAGGTACAGGAATGGCATCTACCTCCACCACAATAAACGTGGCTTCGGCTTCGTCCCAATAGGTGTTGTCGGTACGGCATTGCAGTTCGCCCTGCTTGCCGTGGGTACGTGTGAAAGCTCCTATGCGCAGTATGTCGTCTTGGTTTATCATCAGTTACGGATTTGTACTTTATTACGGTTAACCGACACCGAGTATTTCTTCAGCGGTTGGTCGGCTATGCCGCGTGTGGGGAAGGCACGGGTAGACAGGTCGTATTTCTCGCCGCACAACGGACACACGGCAAATAGTCCGCCATCGGCTTTCACAGGCACATCCTTACGTAAACACTTTGGACAGCATAAGTCTGCTGCACAGTATTCATTGGTGGCGTTAATCCATACCAGCACGCCGGCATAACCCACGTACTCGTATGGTTTGGTGGGTTTGGTAAATACCTCGTCAAACACCTGAAAACCGTTCTCGGGAATGAAATGCGGATAGACCAACAGGTCAATATCTACCGATACGGGGTAGTCGGGCACATTGCTTCGCTCGCTTTCACATGCGGTGGCCAGCACCAGCCAACTCATTAACAGCAAGATGTAACGGAGTGGTTTCATCAATATACCTCCAGCAGTTCCACGTCAAACACCAGCGTCGAGAACGGCGGTATATAGCCCATCACGCCCTCCGAACCTGTACCGTCCTTGCCGTAACCGAGGTCGGACGGGATATAGAATCTATAGTGGGCAGGAGGTGTCATCTGCTTAAGTCCTTCGGCAAAGCCCTTGATGAGGGTATTCACCTGCAGCGACTTGTTCGTTGCACTATCAAACACGTTGCCCGTGATGAGCGAACCGCTGTAGTTCACCACCACTGTCTTGAGGTCGTCGGGGTGCAGTTGCGTCGGAATACCCTCACGCAACACTTCGTACTGTAGCCCTGAGGGCGTTACGTGTATGCCTTCTCGCATAGCGTTCTGCTTTAGCCACGCGGTATTCTCTGTTTGCCAATCCAGCCAAGTGTCTGTCTTGCAACTCGGCAGCAGCAGTGCCACCAAACATACAATATAAATAATTCGTTTCATATCTCTAATCTCTACTACCTACTACCTAATCTCTACTACCTACTTCGCCAACCACGGTTGGGGGTCCAACAGGGTACGGTCTTGATATATTTGGAAGAATAATTCGGTCTTGTTGTCATTATCGCCATCGGTGAAGATATGTCCTAAGGTTTGTTTAGGTTGCACCTTGTCGCCTTGTTTGACGGATATATCTTTGAGGTTGCTATACACCGAACGGTAATTACCGTGCTGCACGATGACGGCATACGTATTGCCCAACACGAGTACGCCGCTCACTTCGCCTTCATATACCGCCCGTGCTGCGGCACCTGCCACCGTCTGCAGGTAGATACCTTTGTTATTAATCGTGACGTGCTCATACACGGGGTGCTGGTGCGTGCCGAAGTAGCCCGAGATAAACCCTTTCTCCACCGGCCACGGCAGCAAACCTTTGTTGCGCTCAAAACCGCCGGCTATCAGTTGCTGCTCCTTGGTGAGCGAACTCTTGCTTTGCGTCTGCTGACGAATCATATTGTCTATCTTGCGGTTGATTTCGTCTGCTTTCTGTTGCTGTTTCTTGAGTTGGGCAGTCAGGTTCTTCTCCTGCTTTTTCAGGTCCTTGAGCATTTGCTGCTGCTTGCGCTCGTTGCGTGCCAACTTATCTTTCTCGTTCTGCTGTACCTGCAGGGCTGTACTGCGGTCGGCACGACGCTCCGCCAACAGGTTATTCTGTATGTCTATGTCCGTCTGCACCCCTTCTATGCGGCGTACTGCCTGTTTGCGGTATTCCTGAAACGTTATCATATAGCGTATCCGGCGGTATAGTTGCTGAAAACTCTTGGCGGAAAGAAGGAACAACAGCGGAGACGCCTTCATATCGGAGTAGTGGGTCTCGCGAATCAAACGGGCATAGTCGGCTTTGTGCTGCTCCAACTCGGTTTGCAGGGCTTGACGCTTGTCCGTCAATTCGCGTATATCGTTGTCCAACACATTAATCTCCGTGTTGATAGACGATATAATGCGTTTACGGTTCTTGATGTCTTGGTTCAGCAGATTGAGCTTGGTTTGCGTACTTTTCTTGTCGTTTTTGGTTTGCGACAACATACGGTCCGTTTCTTTGATTTGGGCTTGCAGTTTCTGCTGTTCCTGCTGCAGGTCTTTCACCGTCTGTGCCCCCACCGCCAACGGCATCAGGAGCATTACTATCCAAAGTATCTTTTTCATTTCGTTTCCCCCTCTACTATTATATCATAGTGCTTTAACATCTCGGTAGGTATCCCATTGCCATCTAACTTGCTTATTGCCTGACGCATATACAACTGGGCTAAGGTCTGTTGACCGGTTAGGTAGAGTATCCACGCATAGGTGTCCAGATAGGTCGGGTTATTGGGCTCTGCCTGTACGGCTTTGGCGCTCATCTGTTCCGCCAAGCGGAGGTCGCCTTTCTTGGTGGTGGCCAACTGATACGCATAATTATTCAGCACGAGGGCGTTATACGGGTCCAGTTTCAATATCGTTTGATAGATAGGTACCAACTGTTTGGCAGGGCGACCCGTCATCTCATATAACTGCATACGGTATAACTGAAACTGCACATTGGTAGGGTCTTCTTGCAGGTAGTCCTCTATGGCTTTGATGGCTTTCTTGGTGTCCTGCGCCATCATATAAATACGGTAGCGGTTGATGGCGCTATAGGGACTGTAACCCTCCACGCGGTCCAGTTGGTCCTGCGCATGAATGGCTTGCTTGTACTGCCCCACTCCTATGTAGGCGTCGCGCAGACGGTCCCACACATCGGGGTCGTCCGGCAATGACGTGCCGGCCTGTTCCATCACACGTATGGCTTCCGCCTTTTGTGCTGCACTGCCGTTGTTGTATAGGGTGACGGCATAGTCGTTCCAGCACTCCTCAGGGGCTGCCTCCCATGCACGGCGATAGAAAGGCAAGGACTGCGGTACCAGTTGTGAACCGCGGTAGATATGTCCCAAATAGCGGTTGGTCATGGCGTCATCAGGATTGAGGGCATAGCAAAAGTCGAACAATGCAAACGCGTCTGCATACTGTTCAGCTTGCCACAGCCGTTCTGCTTCATAGAAATAGTACACGAACTGCTGCCGTTGCTCCACCGTCATGGCTGCCGCCTTGCCGACCACAACCCACATCGCTAATATGAACCATCGTCTCGTTCTCAATTCTCCATTCTCAATTCTCAATTCTCAATTCACTCCGCTATGTCCAAACCCGCCGGCTCCGCGTTCGGTGGTACTCAGTTCAGTCACCTCCACCACGGTGGGCTGTTCATGCTTGGCTATTACCATTTGGCATATCCGTTCCCCGGGCTCGATGGTTTGGGTTTCGTTACTGAGGTTGATGAGTATAACCCCCACCTCACCCCGATAGTCGGCATCTATAGTGCCCGGTGTGTTGAGTACCGTCAAACCGCGTTTCAGTGCCAAACCGCTGCGCGGACGAATCTGTGCCTCATATCCTTGTGGCAGTTCCATAAACAGGCCTGTGGGTATCAGGCGCCGTTCCATGGGTTGCAATGTAACTGCTTCCGTCAGATTACAGCGTATATCCATGCCTGCCGCTTGGGCAGACTCATACCGTGGCAACGGGTTACCGCTCTTGTTGATTATCTTTATTTCCATATCTCAAAATCTTTTTTCCACCAAGACGCGCAAACCGTCCTCCACGATACGTATATGCAGTTCCTTCGGCATTTGTTTGGGCTCGCCATCGACGTGCATAGGTCCTTCTTTCTCGCGTATTACGGTCACGTCTTTGGTCTGAATGGTGTTCATGAACTTGTCGGTGTCGATGCGTTTGGTAAACAGGTTAAACGCCAAACTGGGTGCTGCTATCAACGGGAATTTGCTCAGTACAGCTATGTCCATCTTACCGTCCTGTATGCTGGCCTTGGGAGCAATAAAAGCATCGTTGCCCCACTGGTTGGCATTGGCAAAGGTCACAAGGAACGCTTGCGGACTCAACTCGACACCATCGCCCTTGATGATATACGTTTCCGGCTGATACGAGAACAGGTCACGCAGTATATTCTGCATATATGTCTTCATGCCTCGCGAACCGGCGTTGGCAAAGTGGTCAGCTATCAGGGCATCAAAACCGATACCGCAGGTGCACACAAAGGGATAGTCGTTGACCAGTCCGTAGTCGGCTTTTATTATTTCGCCGTTGTTGATTTGCTCCATCGCGCGAGAGAAACGCAGGGACATACCTATGTGCCGAGCAAAACCGTTTCCCGAACCGGTAGGGATAACGCCGAGGGCGGTATTCGTGTCACGCAGGCCGCATACCACTTCGTTCACCGTACCGTCACCGCCTACCGCTACGACGGCATCAAAGCCCATAGTAGCGTATTGGCGAGCCAACTCGGTGGCATGACCGGCATAGTCGGTAAACACGATATTTTCCATCCATCGACTGTGGTCCAACTCTTTTTCTATTTGTTTAGGCAGTTTGCGTTTATTCACACCGCCTGAGATGGGATTAATGATAAAAGCTATATTCTTCATTGTTCACTATTTTAGCGCTATTTCACTTTCGGGTACAAAGGTACAAAGAATTTTTGGAATAGGCAAATTTTAGTTCGTTTTTTTTAGGCAAAATAGATATTTATCTATTGTTAAAGCAATTTTCGAGGTCTATAGGTGCTTGCACATAATAGACGAAGAAAGCGCTATAACAAAGGGCATAGCCCTGCCTAAAAAAACAACTATTCGCCTATTTTGATAAAAATATGCGTATCTTTCGGGGGAATTGTAAAACAATTCGTGCCCTTGTGGCTAAGAATTGCTTTTTCACAAGGCAGAACGCCGAAATATACAACTACCGCTACCTCGTTGAAAGTGGCTTACTGCAAAGAAAGTGCAAAAAAAACATACAATAATAAGATAAAAATCTTATTTTTTTGCTATTAAATGTTGCATATTCCAAATTTTCGTTGTATATTTGCAGCGACTTTGGAAAAATGTAGTTTTATGGAGACGAAGGAACAACAAGAACAAACACAACACAAGTCTCTTTGGGAGTGGGCTAAAAAAAGTGGAAAGGTAATTTAATCGTGAATGATCCTATCTTTTTGCTCTAATGCGATACCTTTTAAAATGACCTTCACCTACATTTAATGCCGTATAGACCTTATATGAATAATATAACAAACCAACCCCATTTATCAACTAAAACAAAATCTTTATGACAAAGACAAATCTAAATCAATCGACTGCCTTTTCCGGTTTGGTAATTAGCCGTAAAAAACTGAATGAGAATATTTGTGCAATTAGTTTCGAAGAATTTAATGCGAGCTTTTTGTAAACAATAAACGAGGACACTAAGGTGGTTACAACAATCTCGTTTAAGGGACATTATTAATAGAGAATACCAGCGTTAATAAGTGGGAAAGCGAATAAAAACATCTTCTATCGATAAGGTAAATAAACTAAATCTATACTATTAAAAACATCTGCTCACTCAAAAAGAAGATATTTTAGCAGAGTTCGCAAAAAATATAAATTATGGAAAACACAACGAATCGTAGCAAGGAATTATGCACACGAGTGGTGACAACCCAATCTTTTATCGAAGAAGCTAAAATTATCTATGGTGCGAGGTACGATTACTCCAAAACGCAATATATTAATCGAGAGCATAGAGTTACTATAATATGCCCTATACATGGAGATTTTGAAATATACGCACGAGAACACTTGGATGGAAAAGGTTGCCCCAAGTGCGAAAAAAGCGAGAAATTCCTAACAAAACTTAGAAGCAAGTTTGGTGATAAATTCGGTTTAGAAGAATATATCTACCACGACTCAACAACACCAGTTACGCTAATATGTCCAAAACATGGTGCGTTTAGCCGTTTGCCCCAAGCAATTCTTAATTCATCGTATGGATGCCCTAAATGTGGAATAGCTGTTAATCTAGAAGCTTGTGAGAAATCGCATCAAGAATCCATGGAAAAGAAAGAAGAAGCTCGCAAAGCAAAAGAAGCAGAACAAAGAGCATATTATCAAACACAAATTGAGGAGTTTAAAAAGGCCGAGCTTAAATATAAAATGTTACTTCACACATGGATAGAAAATCCAAATATGAAGTTGCCAACTAGTGAAGATTTATTTGGAGGGTACGATATTTATTGTAGAATAGTTGAACAATATAAGCGCGTCATCAATTATAACGCGCAGTGGATTAACGAATACAAGAATCAGCATCATGTACCATATTTAGAGGCAAAGAACTTATCTAAATTTCAGGTAGGAGATGAAGTCTATAAGTTCGAAGGAGAAGCTCCAAATCAGCAAGTAATAGATGACTATAACCGCAATATGTATAATGATAGACCCTTGAACGAATATCTTTCAGGAGCGGGTTGTGAAGTTGTTTTTGAAAATGGGGATTTGTACATCTATACAAGGTCATTACTCATAGGAATATCGCCCAATGAAATAGCAGGTACACCGGAGGTTGAGACCTATCGGGAAATGGAAGAACCACGTGAAAACCAGCAAAGGAAAGTGGCGACACAGGGTGCAGTAGCAAAATATAGGGAACAGTATTTATACTTCACAAATGACGTCTTAACCAAGTATGTAGAAGACTTATATCCGAATATTTATGAGAAACCACAAACAGTGGCAGAAGAAGTGGTCAAAGAACTCTACCGTAATCAAGCAGAATTGACCGAAACAACATTTAAGCGACAATTAGTATATTGGTCAGATCATCATAATTTAATCGGCTACACAATAGCATGTAAAAAGTATGAGGAAACAGTGCGGCAATACAATGCCCTCATAGAGCATATTTATGAGGAAGCACAACAACGGACTCTTTATTTGTCCGAGTGTCCAGAATACGCAGCAGAAGGTGTAAAAAAATATATAGATGAGCTCTATGAGGATAGAGGTAAGACATTAGCTCAAAAACTCTTTACCTTACTTAACAATAGAGCGCTACGGGATTCAGACCAAATATCTGGTTATGTTTTACCATTCCACTGCTACACAGAACCTAATGGCGACGTAATATTCACCAAAGAGAGACGTACCTTTAATGGAACGACAGAGAGACTGGAAATGGAAGAAATAGATGATACCGAGGAGTTAGAAAATGCAGAAACTAAACAAGTTACTCAAAGCGTCAAATCAGGATGTTTGGGGGTAGTTGTGTTCATCATGGTAATCATTGCAACATTTCTTGAAATATTATTGTAAAATATTTCAGAGCGGACCATTTTAATTGTTTTTTAGGGTTTATTATATGGTAAAAAGCCGCATACTACGCATCTCCAATGACAGCAATAAGTCTCAAAATAACTTGAACGTTTGCAATCCATTTATTTTAGACTTGACAAAGATTTTATCCTATTAAATGATTTATATGCAAAAAAATATGATGCTTTCTCCCTGTTTGCAACATAACATCAACATAACATAGTCGAGGAATATCAATACCGTTAAGGAACCGATTTGCACCCAAAATTCACCCTCCGTCTATCGTTCGTTCACCGTTCGTTCACGTATCGTAACAATAATAAATTTTGTTGTACCTTGGGCAAGCTGCCAGACGCGAGCGTCTTTCCCCCCAATGGTAGTTCGCGTCTTGTTGGGCATACGCACCTATTTGGGCACACGGCTTGCGCCTTTCATTATCCGTTTTTGGGGCTTTCTCTATATGCAAGCATCTACGAACTACCCAAAAACCGTATAATCATAGATTAAAAATCTACTTTGTGCCCAAATTATTTGCGTATGTCAAATTTTTGTTGTATATTTGCAGCCAAATTCGTTTTTAAACTATGATACGGACTACATTTAACAAATTACGGGAGGTAAAAGATGCGCTCCCACACGGAAGTTCGGCTGTTATAGCCGAGGAGTTGGGCATAGCAGCCGATGATGTACGCGATTTCTTTAGAGGCACAGCAGGACCGGAAAGCGGTTACCACTTGGAGCCGGGCCCCGATGGCGGTATTGTGATGCTGGACAACACGCGCATCTTGGAAGTTGCGCTGCGCCTCGCATGGACTAAAAACAATGGTATATAAAACAATGACAACCAAACATGTCTTGGGGAACGTCCTTTCGATAGGGACGCTCCTCGTCTCTCTTTTCGTATGCACTGGCGCGCACGCGAAAGTAGAGTTTTCCTACACTGCCGGTGCTGAGATAGTTAGCGCTTACCTGTGGCGCGGTCAGTACAACGGCGGTTTGAGTTTTCAGCCCGATTTAGAAGTGGGCTTTGAGGGCGAACATATCGGACTCAGTGCCGGAGTGTGGGGCTCTATAGGTGCCACCGACTGGAAATTTCAAAAGAATTTGGAAGAAACCGAAGATGGCAATCCGAATACCTATTTTATGCCGGAATTGGATGTTTTAGCCAATTTTAATGCCTATGGCGTGCAAGTAGGATTTACTCACTATCAATACTTCGTGCCGGAAGCCAAGGACCATTTCCAAACCGAAATAACACTGGGGTATGACTTTGATGACCAGTTAGGCATACCTTTACATATCAGTTGGAATACCATTGTGGCAGGAGATGACTACAACGAATGTATTGACGGCGCAGACACAACATACAATCGTGCCTACTCATCGTACTTGGAGATAGGTTATGACCAAGCCCTGCCCAAAGACATCACCTTGGGTGTCAAAGTAGGCATGTCTCCTTGGGCAAGCGAGTTCTATGGCAACGACCGCTTTGCCGTAACGAACGTATCCGCCCGTTTGGAGAAAGCGTGGACATTTGAGACCGTCGAAATAGACCTGTTTGCAGAGGGTTGCCTCAACCCCTACGCTATGCGTCAGGACAAAGACAACGAATTCCTCTATATCAATGCAGCCGGTGACGACAAGCTCTATATGCAAACGCTGAACGGCACTATCGGCCTCGGGATATGGTTCTAAACAGGGAACAGGGAAAAGAGAAAAGAGAAAAGAGAACAGATAACAGATAAAAGATAAAAGATAAACCTTATTAAAAACACAAAGCGTATGAAACACATTAACTACTTTTTAATTGCAGTCCTTGCTATCTGTGCAACGGGTTGCCAACGTTATTACCAACATCAAGGTTCGGTATTTGGTACGTATTACAATATCCAGTACAAGGCCTCCAAAAATATGGACGCACAGATTCAGCAACGTTTGGCAGAATTTGACGCCTCGTTGAGTATGTACAATCCCGCTTCCACCATTTCGCGCATCAACGCCAACGAAGAAGTGGAGACAGACCCCTATTTCGAGCGCATGTACGAGACGGCTTCGTACGTGAGCGAAGTGAGCCAAGGCGGATTTGATATCACCGTTGCTCCGCTGGTGAATGCTTGGGGCTTTGGTTTCAAGCACAAAGAGAACGTGACGCAAGCCATGATAGACAGCTTGCTGCAGTTCATCGGTTATCAGAGCATACGCTTGGAGAACCACCGCATCATCAAGTCCGACCCACGAACGATGATGGACGCCAGTGCCTTGGCAAAGGGTTATGCGTGCGACGTAGTGGCTGAGTTGCTGGCTGAGAACGGCAGTAAGAACTACCTCGTCGATATAGGCGGTGAGGTGGTAGTAAAGGGTAACAACCGCCACTTAAAACCCTGGACTATCGGTATTACCAAACCCATAGACGACCCCACCGGCGAGAAGCAGGAGTTGCAGGACATCATCGAGACCTCCGACCTGTGTATGGCCACATCGGGTAACTACCGCAACTACTACTTTGAGGACGGCGTGCGTCGCTCGCACACCATCGACCCCCGTACCGGTTATCCCGTACACCATAAACTGCTGTCCGCCACTATTATCGCCCCCACTTGTATGCAAGCCGACGCACTCGCTACCGCTTGTATGGTATTGGGTGAGTATCAGGCAGCGTTTATGATTAACCAAATCAGCGAAACGGCATACTTCTTCATTCTTACCGATGACGAAGGCAACATGACCGTCAAGACATCTCCCAACTGGGACAAACTGCTGCACGGAGAGGACAGTTTATAAACGATGCAGAAAAGGCAACACATACTACTCTATACGGTCCTCCTGTTCCTGACAGGTTGCGGAGCGTATCAGCAAACATTGAAGTCGAAAGACCCCGAGTACAAGTACCAAATGGCTTTGGAGTATTTCAACCAAGAGCAGTATGTGAAAAGCCAAACCCTGCTGAGCGATGTGTCCGCCTACTACAAAGGTACAGAACGGGCGCAGGACGTACTCATCTATTTGGGACGCTCATATATGGGGCAGAAGGACTACGAGACCGCAGCCGACTATTTTCAGTCGTATATACGGAACTACCCCAAAGGCAGATACGTGGTAGAGGCACGTTTTCAGGTAGGGCATTGCTACTACTTGGACGCCCCCGATGCACGGCTGGACGCAGCCACCACGGACAAGGCCATTGACTACCTCACGCAGTTCATCGATCTCTACCCCGAAAGTCCGTATGTGGAGCAGGCCTACAAGGAACTGAACGAGATGTACGACAAAAAGGCCTACAAGGAATACCTGAATGCCAAATTATACTACAACCTCGGAACATATCTCGGCAATAACTACCTGAGTTGCGAAATAACTGCCAAGAACGCCCTCAAAGACTACCCCAGCAACTCCTATCAGGAGGAACTGAGTTGGCTCATCTTCCTGAGCAAGTACCAGCAGTTAATCAACTCGGTGGAAAGCAAAAAGCAAGAACGGCTGCAGGACACCGAAGACGAGTATTACAGTTTCCGTACGGAGTTTCCGGACAGCAAACATATCGCCCAAGCAGACAAACTATACGCAAAAATTAAAAACAGTATAAAATAAACTATGGATTACAAAAAATCAAAAGCCCCCAAGAACACCCCTACTCGCGACATGAACCAAATGACCGAGAAGGTGGGCAACGTGTACGAAACAGTAGCCATCATCTCTAAACGCGCCAACCAAATCAGTCAGGCGCTCAAACGTGAGTTGGACAACAAACTGCAAGATTTCTCTATTCCCCAAGACGCCATAGACGAGACCTTTGAGAACAAAGAACAAATCGAAATCTCGCGCAATTACGAGCGTCTGCCCAAAGCAACCCTGATGGCAACCCAAGAGTTCATCGACGATGAATTGATGTTCAAAGTCGGTTCTCGCGACGACCAGTTGAAATAATTTGCTAACCGGTAAACACATACTTGTCGGCATTAGTGGCGGTATAGCCGCCTATAAGATACCCGAACTGATACGCCTGCTTGTCAAAGCGGGCGCTGATGTGCGTGTAGCGACCACCCGTCATGCGTTGGAGTTCGTGACGGACACCACCCTTCGCACCCTAAGCGGACACACTGTCTATAGCGACGTGTTTGCTTCCGTTAATGCACATGCCACCGAACATATCTCGTTGCCCGAGTGGGCCGACCTGATGTTGGTGGCACCTGCAACGGCGAATGTATTAGGCAAGATGGCAGCCGGCATAGCAGACGATGCTCTGACCACGACCTTTGCAGCTATGCGCAAGCCGGTGGTGATAGCCCCTGCGATGAACGACAAGATGTACGCCTCACCTGCTACGCAGCAAGCGATGCGCACCCTGTCACAGTGGAGCAACATCACGATGTTGGACTGCGCCGAAGGGCCGCTGGCATGTGGCACCACGGGCAAAGGCCGTATGCAGGAGATAGAGGTACTGTTAGAAGAAGTCTATTCGGCACTGACGCCCAAGACATGGGCGGGCAAGCGAGTGCTCATCACGGCAGGACCCACAATTGAAAAGTTAGACCCTGTTCGCTATATCAGCAATTTTTCTACCGGCAAGATGGGTTTAGCGTTGGCGCAAGAGTGCCGTAGGCGCGGAGCCGAAGTGACACTGGTGATGGGGCAGATGTCCGCCCGTGAGATGTGCGAGCAAGCCACTGCCGGCTTTGCCGACGCAGATGTAGCTATCTTGGCAGCAGCGGTGGCAGATTATCGTCCCGTAGAGCAAGCCGCCACTAAGATAAAGAAAACAGCCGAGTCCTCGCAGATGACCCTGTGCCTGACGGAAAACCCCGACATAGCCGCCACCTTGGGGCAACAGAAACGGGCAGGGCAGGTATTAGTGGGCTTTGCCCTTGAGACCGACCACGAAATCGAGAACGCCCAACGCAAACTGACCAAGAAAAACTTGGACATGATTGTGCTCAATTCGTTGCAAGACAAGGGTGCAGGTTTTGGTTGCGACACCAACAAAGTCACCCTACTCTTCCACGACGGGTCACAAAAAAACTACCCCCTTCAGTCGAAGGAGGCAGTCGCCGCCGTTATCTTAGATAACATTACGCTTTCTTAAATCTTCCAAACAAACCTTTTTTCTTAGGTTCGTCTTCCTCAGACGCAGCGTCACTCTCTGCCGTTGCAGCGTTTGGCTGTGCATTCTCGGGATTCCACTCGGGACGGGCTTCCATCTTACCGAGTTTGTCTTCTACGAAACCGATGACATCTTGCAAGGCCTCCTTGAAGTGGTCAAAATCCTCGCGGTACAAGAACACCTTGTGCTTTTCGAATTGAGGTGCTTCGTCCTCCCCTGCTTGCTTTTTCTTACTTTCTGTGATGCACAGATACAGGTCCTCGTTGCGTGCTTTCTTTACATCTAAGTAATAGATGCGCTTACCTGCCTTCACGGAATGCGAGTACACGATTTCGGGCTCGTTTTTCTCTTCAAATCTACGACTTTCCATACTCTAAATAGTTAAGTTTCAAAAAACCGCTGCAAATATACAACAAAAATTTGGCATACGCAAATAATTAGGGCACAAAGTGGATTTTTAATCTACGATTATACGGTTTTTGGGTGGTTTGTAGGTGCTTGCACATAAAGAACTACCCAAAAACGGATAATGAAAGGCGTAAGCCGTGTGCCCTAATAGGTGCGTATGCCCGGCAAGACGCGACCGTACATTGGGGGGAATGCCACATAGTGGCAGGCGGCGTCCCAAGATACAACAAAAGCCGCTACAGTTTAGAGTTTAGAGGGCGGGAAGGTGGGGAAATTACTCGAGGATTTCGCTAAGATTGGATTCGTACAAGCTGCCAAAGCCCTTATGTCCGAAGACGCACACGTGCGAGCCGACGGTGGATTGGAAGAGGCGGTTATACAGGTACGCAAAGGACTGCGAGGGGGTATTAATCATACAATCCTGCAAGGTAGCCGTAAAGCGATTGCTCATCCAAACATCCCAGTTGTAGTTATACTCGTCCGCTTTGGAAGTCTCATTGGCGTTTGCCGCCGTAAAGAACAGCATACCATTGTGGTCATCAGCCGCCTTTGCCACTCCGCCGGAGAAGCAAGTCTCGATGCAGCCAATCAACTTGCGGTAATTGCCCGATTGCTCCATTTGTGAGAGGCATTTTTCCAAATCGTCTTTCGTGATACCATGCGGTGTGTCGTCCCAGCACATCTCCCCGGGTGAACCATGACCAGACCAGAAAAAGAAGATATTGTCGTCAGCATCTGCGCGCAACACCTGCGGCAAGCGTTCCGAAGCATGTCCTAACAGGATTTCAAGAACATCTTTAGGGTTCAATTGGGAGAGGTGATAATCCACTTGCACGTCGTGATAGACATTCACGCCGTCCATTCGCGTATAGAGAACACCCGGCTGAGGGTTGCTCCTGTTGTACGCCAAGTCGTCCTCTATGATAACGACTATATGATCGTCGTCATACCCGTGTCTTTTGAGAATCTGATAGATATTAAGCACGTCCACCTGATGACGGTAATTACTCCAGCCGTGCGAGGACGCCACCAGCAAAGCCCAACGCTTATCCAAGGGAGGATAGATATGTTCCTCGCCGCCGTAGGTAATATCCTGCTGCTGCGACTTTTTCCAGTTCCACGAAGCCAACGTGGGGTCGGTACGGCGTGAACCGTCGGTGGTGTTGTAGTCCAAGAAGATGTACTTTTGTTGATAGACGAAGTAGTTATAATAGACCGTGTGCAACACGTTGGTATAAACTTTGGAGTCAAAATCCAGTGAGCCGGAAGCGCCACTAATATCCGGATGTGCGCCGTCGGCCAACCTTGAAGCCAACCAAGCCAAATCTTCGCCCCGCCAACTGCCGTTGCCCTGTTCGCGTCCGTCCACGAGTTGACGCATGGCTTTTTTGAAAGTGAGGTCATGGTTAAGCATCTGCAGATACGAAGCAAAGGCAATCAGCATAGCCGCATCATAGACTTGCGCTTCGCCCAAGCAGGGCAGACGATTGAAACGTGCCTGATAAGCCACATCGAATCCCGACTCGGGATTGGCACCGTAGGCGACCCCCTCGACACCCTCCATCAACGGACCTAACTTGTTGATAGCATCTCCCGAGAATCCCGATTCCGCCATTAGCATCTGGTTGGTATGCGGCGTGTCTTGCATCGTGCGCAGTACCGTTCTCAGTTCATCGACCGAGCCCGAAGCGCACAGCACATAGTCTGCACCTGATGCCAAAGCCGCCTTGGTCTGCTGCGCAATCTGTGCTTCAGTGCCATCGTAGGAATAGGTACCTTTGTTTTCCAGTTCCAGTTCCTCTGCCTGAAACGCGAACCAGTCCAAGTATGTTTGGCCGTACAATGTTGCGCCGTTGACCAACAGCGCTACCGATTTGGCACCGTATTGCATAGCTTTGCTGAGCATCACCTCACATGCGGTAATGTCCGTTTCGGTCATCGCCCACAAGTTGCCTGAAGTCGAATACTCCCGGACGAGTTGTTCGGTCGTACCCAGTGTAAAAAGAGGTTTTCCCCCCTTGCACAACCCGGACGCCAACTGTGCTGCCGAAGACGAATAGAGACCGCCAATCACCGCCACTATATCCTTTCGTGCCGCGAGTTTTCTGGATAAAGCAGATAGGTCTTCCGTCGATTCGTTATACCACTCAAAGCGCAAGTTAACCCCCTTGCCGGCATAGCAAAACGCCATTTGCAAATTGGCATTACAGAGATTGAGGCACTGCTCCCATTGCTCGCGCAAGCCGTCTTCAAACGGCAAGACGACCGCCACCGTGCGCACACAGAGGTGGTTCACGGTACACGGTTCCTCGGGATGACATGCCGTCAGCAGCCAACTACTCATCACCAGTAAGCACCCACTCAATATAACCGCTGTTCGCTTCAAATTTCTCATATCGTTTCCAAGGTATATGATTCAACCAATCATCTAAATACTTTTCGACCAGTTGGTCCATGTGCTTGACCAAGCTGCCAATCACATTGGAGGCATATTGGCTTTGGTCCACATCCATTCCTGCCACTTTGGGGCCCTCGGGGTGCTCACGCAAATAGCGGTATATACCCATATTAGAGCCACCCATAACGGGATAGATGAAGTCGTATTGTTGGCTTCTCTCCGCCATTTGTTGGTAGGTAACGTCGGGCATACCGTAGCCGCGCCAGTCGGTACTGAGCATCGCCGTATCGGGGCGCACACCCGTTACCGAGAAATAGCCGTCCGAGAAGCCGTCGCGTGCCAGTTGCAAGATGTAATTCTCGTTCGCCAACCAAATCAACGGGGATTGATACCCCAATTGAGCCACACTGACCCCGGCATCGTAACTGCCCTTGTACATGTCCACGGAGAACACCGCTATACGGTCAGCATTATATCCTTGCTGCGGTTCATCCATTTCAAAAGCAAGGATATCCACATGCGGATTCATCGCGGCATCGTTCATGTATTTGAGCATGATCGGTTCATAATCGGACCCTGCCAAGATAATCAGCGTGTGGTCGTAGTCGGCTGCGCCCTTGGAAGCATAGTAGTCCACCGTCTGCTCTGCCTGCTCAAAAGATGTAGGGCTATAAAACAGCATATACACATCCTCGGGCAAATTCAGATAGACACGCTCCGCCCCCAAAAGAATCAAATCAATGTAGCCGTGGTCACCCAGTCCGTTGACGGCGGTAATCATCACAATCTGACGTGTCGCAGTACGAGGCATCGGAACCACTTGCGGCTCGCAACTGACTCCGATGAACAGAAAAAGCAAATATATCCAATATTTCCGTTTCATACAATAGACAAAAATCGCCCCGAAGGACGATTTTTGTTATTCACAAGTCGATAGAGGTATTCTAGTCGGAGCACAATTGGGTTGATTGGCTCCATTCGAATCCGTAAGAAGAACAGTACGATCACGACCATTTTCAGGAGCGTCCGGATCGTCTGGGTCATTCACTTGGTGACGTCCTTCGCACCCTACTATTGCGATGGTGGCAACAGCCATCAGTGCCAAAAAGAATTTTTTCATAATTTACAAATTATTATTCTTCGTTGTTTTCAGTACTGGTAACCGTCAAGGGAATTCTCTCCGGAGCGAGACCCCATTTATTCTGATTTGCACCATCGGTATCTGTAGGAGGTATAAGATTTTCAGGAGGTTCCGGATTGAAATCGGTTGCGTGATTTTCTTTCTCGCATCCTGCAATTGCTAAAGCGATGGCGGCAACAGCCATCAGTGCCATAAAGAATTTACGCATAATTAGTAATTGTTAGATAAATTTACATCAATTTGGCTACAAATATACAACAAAAATTTGACATACGCAAATAATTTGGGCACAAAGTGATATATTTATATCACGGAGGGGTATTTTTGGCGGTTATAATGGTGGGAAAGTGCCAACAACATCACATTTTGCACTCAAAAAAGGAAAAGCTATTTCAATTGACTTTTGAGAGCATCGATTTGGGCTTGTAGTTCGGCTATCTTTTGCCTGAGCATAAAATCAGAGACATGTTCGGAAGATGTTTTGGCATCAACATTGTCAAAAATCGACTGAATATAAGCGGCATACCACGTTTCATAGGGGTGCGCCAACTGCCACTCCAATTGCAATTGTGCAAACTGCCACGAATGCGCCGTTTTGGTGAGTTTGCCATTGGCCCCAATCTTGTGCGCCTCTTTCCACGCAGCCACCATCTGCGCGACCTGTTCGGGAGTAGAAAAACGCTTTTGCATTTCGGCGTGTGCATAGGCAAAAGACAACCCTACCCAACGCTGCTTGGGAGAACGTGTCTTGTGATAGGACTCATCGCGCTTGCGATAAAACTGATTGCCACCGGCAGTAACATAGAAATAGCCATCATCCTTGCCGGAAACTTTGCCGGACATGAGTTGTGAAGGATAAGACAGTTTGACTTTTGACATAATTTTATGATTATTTAGATGATTAATTAACCTAATTTCAACAGCACTGTCACGTGTTTTCCTACTGACAGATGATTTGCGGTCGATTAGCTGCTGATTGACTTCCGATTTTCGGTTGATTTACGGCCGACTTACGGGCGACTGACGGAAAACACACGTAAAATTAGTGCAAAGGTACAACTTATTTTTGAGAAATGCAAATGTTTTTATGAGAAATACAAATGTTTTGAAAGAAAATTGCAGTTGGCGATTGACAATGCACGATGCACGATGCACTAATTAAAAACAATCACAATCGTCCACATTGCGTCTCTTTTTGGCAAAAGGACGACACGTCGTCGGTGCCAAAAGAGCCCCTAACGTGGACGACACAATGGAACAAAGAACACGATTCATTGCTTTGTGAACTTCGTATCTTCGTGCTGGCTGCATACGTGGGGAGAGAAGAGGGGGAAGAGAAGAGACCCCCTTGGTCCCCCTTCAGAGGGGGAGGTAGGGAGTAGGTGGTAGGTTGTAGTTGAGAGTTGAGAGTTGAGAGTTTAGAGTTTAGAGTTTAGAGTTTAGAGGGGGTTTGGTGGCGGATGCTTTCGTCGTGGATGGCGGACATAATCTGTTCGACGGTTTGCGGACTAATGCCATGTTCGGCAGCCCACTGCTGCCGCTTGGAGAGGATATCCCAAAAACGCTCAGGTTGCAGGACAGGAATAGCGTGCTGCTGCTTATAGTCACCTATCTGCCGACTAATCGCCATACGCTGCTCCACAACCTCCCAGAGACGGTCGTCGGTCTCGTCCATAATAGTGCGGAGCCAAAGGAGGGAGGAGGGTGGCGGAGCCACTTGTTGGGTGGCGGAGCCACTTGTTGGCCAGCAGAGCTGGTTGTTGAGGAGGGAAGATAGGGGCAATTGTTGGGCACTGTCGCTGAGGGCTTGGGCGGGATGAGGATGTACCTCAACCATCAAGCCGTCCAGTCCCAGTTCGAATGCCTTGCCACAAAGCGCAGGCACCCGTGCCGCATCTCCGCTGAGGTGGCTGGGGTCCAACAAAAGGGGCACGGCAGGGCATTGCAGCCGCAGCGCATACGCCATACGCCAACAGGGACGATGGTTGCACCCCCGATGAACAGCCATGACAGGAATAGCAGTGGTTTGGAGGCGTGCTATATTGCCTATCCACAAGTTGACGTCCTCGTTGACAGGGTTCTTGACAAAGAGTCCGCGAACGGAGCGCTGCGCCTGTTCGGCAATGAGCGCGTCCGCCAACTCCTGAACGGCGATAGGGTTGGCCGCAGTACGCGCCCCGACCCACAGATAAGCAATACCTGCCTGCACGGCGTGCCGCACCTGTTCGGGCGTAGCCACTTCGGTAGCAGCAGGCAGATGCAGTTCGTTCTGAACACGTTGCAACCACGCCAAGCCGAGGAAGCCCACCCCCTGAAAAGTAGCGGGAGAGGTACGCGGTTTCCACAATCCGGCACGGAAGATGAGCGTATCGGAAGGCGATACGGCAAGGTCCGCCACAGCGCGTGCGGTGGTCATGACTTGTTGTTCATTTTCTGCCGAACAGGGCCCTAAGACGTAGTACATAGCGAACGGATTAACGGGTGATGACTAATTTGCCGGACTTGATTTTCTGCTTGCCGTTCTCGGTGAACGCCCAGAAATAGACGGTATTGGGTTGCAGCGTAAAGATCTTACACGACGAGAAGTCGGTAACGTGGCCGAAATAAATCTGCCCGTAACCGTCGGTAACGGTATTGAAACTGTTGGGGTTGCTCTCCTCGAGTTCGCAGGTGGCGACCATATATCCGCGCGTGTCATAGAGGGAGAAGACCACGTTGGCACGCAAAGATGCCACGGCTATCTGATTGGAGCCGGGTATATGCTGCACGAGCACATCGCCCGCCATCGGTTTGAGGGCACGCTGTATGTCGGAGCGACGGAACTTAATCTTATACATGTACTTGGTACCGTCTTCGGCATAGTAACTGATGTGGTAGGTGGGGTCGTCCTCCGAGTCAATGGCGGCATAGTTGGTGTGGTCGTCGGCGTCCACGACGCGGCTTTCGTTGTCGCGCTCAAACTTAACACAGGCGAAACGCGAGTCGGTGTTGTCAAACTCCAAGCCAAAAGCGGGGGCACTGTGACGCGTGTCGGAGAGGGTATATTCGTAGTAGAAGATATCCCTGTCAAAGTCGTATATCTCGCGTGCAACGCCCTTGAAATCCTCCACGAAGAGCGAAGTGACATGGTTGAGCGAGTCGAGCAGGAGCGTCTGGTAGATATTGTAGGTGAGCCGTTTGCCGTTGGGCGCCTGTACGGTGATGTGAATGCAGGTAGCCACAGGCACATCGGTATCAAGCGTATCCTTGACCTTGCGCAGCACTTCGAGGTTGAGGGGCGATATGACTTGCGCCAAGGAGTCCTGTGCGACACAGGTCACGTCTTCTGCCGTGAAGAAAGCGTCCGGGTCGGAGCCAACCGGATAGACGATGCGGTAATCGAGCCGTTCGGGTGCGAAATCGCTGTCAAAGCCCATCTGTTGGGACAGGAGCGCGCCCCGCAGGTGGAGCGAGAGCAGGAAAGCGTTGTCACTGTCCTCGGGTCGCAGGGGAGTGTTGGCCTTGATGTGGAACAGGATTTCGTAGGGCTTATGCGAGCCGTCCTCCGCCGTCACGTTGAGCGTAACGGTGATGTCGCGCACGCGGCCATCGGCCGTATAGACATAAGCAGTATCGGCCGAGACCTGCTGATTCGGCTCTGCCAACTGATAGGAGACAAGCGGCAGGTCGATCAACTCGTTCACCGTATATTCATAGAAGAAACTTTCGGGCAGGAAGTCCGCCATCAGGGTATCGTTGAAGTAAATACCTTGCAGGAGGGCATTAGAAGATTTACCCGGAAGGAAAGTAAGCGTGTAGGTGGCGGTGTGCAACTTGTCCTCAGCCGTTACCTGCAGGGTGATGGTCGTGGTGTTGAGCACCACGATGTCCACCATCTGCGAGGGCTCGTGCTTGGTGTAGGACACAGCCGGCAGTTGGTCGTTGCCGTACGGTAACTGAATCGCATAGTCAAGCACCTGCCCGTCAAAATTAGGCACGGCTATGCCGTTGCAATAGATAGTCTCCAATTCGGTAGATTCGGAATAGGCCACGGGGAAATGCACCGTATAAACACGCTGTGCGCCATTCTGCGCCGTCACGGTAAGCACGACAGTCCCCAAGGAGTGGTCGTCGTAGGCGGGTGCCTGTTCGGTCAGGACAACCGACTGATAATCATCGCCGGCGGTATAGTGAACCTGCGGGCGCTCGGTGGTGCCGACCGGCAAGGTATAGACATAGTCCAACACCGTGCCACTGAAATCAGGCAGCGAGTCGCCGCCGATATACATCATCTGCAGGGTATCGACATCCGACTGCGTGACGGTATAAGTCACCGTGTAGGTATTGCTGCGTCCACTCTCGGCCGTGACCTTGTACTGCGCCATCCAGCACGTGCCGGTGGCTAACAGCGTATCGACGGTGACGGTTTGCGAACTACTGGCCAACTCCCACTGAACGGCAGGGAACGAAGCCGTGTTGGGCAACTGCAAGTCGTATCGGAAGCACTGCGGACGGAACGTAGCCATCGGTTCGCCGTCCTCGTAGAGCATGAGCAGCGTATCGGCATCGGAAGGCGTATAGCGGAAATGCAAGACATAACGCGTGGTATGCAATTCGTCCTCAGAGGTGACGGTAATCGTGACTTGCGTGTCATTGGTAGCGGGGTCGGTATCAGAGGTCATAGTGACCTTTTGTCCCTGCTCGGTCAAGGGCTCAATATCCGGCAACTGCTTGGACGACGTAGGCAGGACATAATAGGTATCTTGCGGCCGGAAAGCAGTCCACTCATCGCCGTCCAAGTAGATGGCTTTGAGCAAGGAATTGGGGGACTGAATGCCCACAAAGTGAAGGATATAGGTATTGGTGGTAACCCCATCGGCAGCCGTTACGTCAATCAGCACCGTCGTCTTCTCCTGCCTCATCGAGAGTGTCTGGCCTTCCATCTTCGTGGTAGCGACTACTTCGGGCAGTTCGGTAATGTTGGCAGGCAAGTTAATCGTATAACTATTGAGCAAGGGGTGGAAATAGAGGTTCTGGTTCAAGTCGGTGCGGAACGCACTCATCTCCTTGCCGTCCAACCACAACATCGAGAGCGTGGCATCCGTAGATAGGGCTTGCGTATAAACAGATACTTGGTAGTCGCGTGTGGTCACACCGTCCTGTGCGGTGGTGTGAAGGATATACTCGTTGCCGTTCCGAATGACTTGCACGGAAAGGAACTTATCCAACGAGCGATAACTGATTTCGACCTGTTCGGACTGCGTCATCACGGAGTAGAACGAGCGTGCAGGGTCGAAGTTCTCCACGGCAAATCCGTTGACGATAATCGCACTGAGGTCGGCGCAATGACTGGGCTCAGCCACAAAGGTGAGCGCATATTCGCGGTGCTGCGTGCCATCGCGCGAGGTGACCAACAGGTTGGTTACTTCGTTCAGTCCACCGGCAATCACCTCTACCTGAGCGTGGCTATCAACAGGTACAAAGTCGATAGCAGGGAGCAGGGGTTCATACCCCTTGTAATCCCCGGCAGGCAAGGTAACGGTGTAGGTATATTGGTCAGGCACGAAAGTAGCCAGCGCCGTGCCGTCCAAGCGTATCTCACGCAGACGGGCGTCGGTTCCCTCCTCCGGCACGATAGTCAGGGTATAAGGTGTTCCGACCTTGCCATCGGCAGCCGTGACGGTGATGGTATAGGTGTTGTCCAACCGCGTTACCGCTATCTGCTGATGGGCGTTGGTCCCCTGTACGGACAGCTGAACGGCACTGTCGGTAGGAAGCGTATAATCGCGAATGGTGGAAAGGAAATTGTCCAACAGGACACCGTTGACGGATATGCCTTTGAGTTCGTCAGAGGACGACTGTTCGTTGGGGGAAGTCAACACATAGGTGTGTTCGGCAGCGCCACCAATGACCTGCCATGTCAAGCTGTCCGGATACTGGGTATAAACGACCGAGTCCGCATCGTCCTTGCGCACGAAGGACATCCACGAGGGGCGTGTTTTCTCGTAGCGGTAGGTGGTGGGAAGGAAGTCCGTGAGTATATTGCCGTCCAACTCCAGTTCGGTCAGTTGGCCGGTGGTGGCCGAAGGCGGCGTTTGGAGCGAGACGATATATTGCCGTTTGGACCCGTCCTCAGCCGTAACGACTATCCTACCCTGCTCCGCCGTGACCTGCTGGCCGTCGGATTTGCGCACAGGAATGAAGTCGGGCATACGGTCCGCCACGACGGTATATTCGGTCTGCTCGGGGTGGAAACTGAACTGCTCGGCACGCAGGTTAGCCAAATAGGCATCGCTGACGGGCTCCGGCACGAAGCGCAGGGTGTAGGTTTGAGCCGTACCGTTCTCGGCCGTTACCACGATGGTCAGCACCGAATCGGCATACGACACATTGATGCGTTGGAGCAAATTGCCTGCCAACGGAGTTACGTCGGGCAGTACGCGTGTACCCTTAGCCAAGAGATAGGTATAGTCGGTCTTGGCGGCACTGAAGCCGGGCAAGTTAGCCGAGCCGACCCGCATACCCCGCAGGGCAGCATTGGTATCCAACAGACGACGGACAGTCAGCGTATAGACGGACGCGTTGCCATCTTCGCCGTAGTTGGTGACCGTACCTTTGCGTACGCTATAGTCGCCCTCTACTACCGGCGCTTGCCAAACCACCCGTTGGGCTTGGTCAGACACTTGACCCACAAAGGTGCAAACAGGTATATCTGCGTCTTCGCTCTGCTCCAAGGTAACGGTGATATCGTTGCCGGAGATAGTGGCCTCCTGACCATTGACGAAGACGGAATGCAAACGGTTGTTATAGACAAAGCGCACGTAGTCCACCAAGAGGTGTGCGTCCTGTGCCCCCTTGCCCTCGTTAAGTGCCGCCGAAGCAGCGTCGATGACAATATCGTAACCCTGAATGCCCTTGCCGTCCAAATTGAACGCAACGGTCTTCGTTTCAAAGCCACTTTGCTCCGCAGGTTGGATGTGGTCAAAGGTGAGTGTTTGGCTGTTCTCGTCCTGAAAGAGGAAGCGGAACAAAGCACCTGCTTTCTTTTCATCAAGGGTCTCGAGTTGATAACTGATTGTGGCTCCGTCCGGCGTGTTGCGGAACGGAATAGTGCCCGAAACGGTACCCCTTGAGCCACCCCAGACAGCATGCGAAGCGGACATAGAGGCCAAATTCAGCATAGCGGGAGCGCACTTGTAACTATTCCACAACCAGTCCAAAGAAGAGTGCGCCTTGTTGGTAAGTTCGACAACGGAGTTGTTGTACTGCTTGATGTATTGGTCGGCATTGTAATCCCCCACATAGTCGTTGGTGGCATTCCACCCCATTGGCTTGAGCGAGGAGGTCTTGGCCGTTTGCGTCCAAGCCGTAAACTCACCGTTGGGAATAGTGTCGTTGGCATAGTGCCAATAGATGGTATATGTACGCTTATATTCGCCGGCCGTGATGTCGGCACTCCACTGGCGTGCGCTCAAACGGGTGACGCAACGGCAAGTGGCAGCATCGTACCGCGGAATGATTTGCGGGAAAGCACTCACATTGGTGCGGTTTACGATATATGTCAGCTGGTCCGGGTCAAAGTTCGGCACGGAAACACCGTCTACCGTCAGTCCCGTGAGGGAAGCAGGGTTCAATAACGTGCGCACAGGGCGAACGGTATAGACCTCGTCCGGCACACCGACCAAGGGCGAATGAACAGTCAGTACCGTAGGCGCGTATATACCGCCGGGCTGCACAAAGACCGTCTGACCGCTGAAGTTCTTGATATAAGACAGCGTCATCGAAGAGGCGTCATAGGGGAGCTGCACATCAAAGGTGCGCTGCAGCGTGTCCTGCATCGGAATCGCTTGCCCCGTCTCCGCCACAAAGATAGAGCGCAGTATATTGGCCTGCTCCGGCAAAGCGACCCGGTGGAAGGTGATACGGTACGTGCGCGTATCGCCATTCTCGGCCTTGACCGTTATTTCGTTGACTTGCTCCATCGGGCGCAAGACCTGCTTGACTTCCTGCTCGGGTTCGGCTTTTTCAAAGAGAATAGTAGGCGACATCACCGCCTCGTAAGGCAGTTCGACCACATAGGAAGTTTGGTCCGCGTCAAAATTCAGTTCTACCCCGTAATCCGACTCCAAATACAAGTCCAAAAGGGCTGTGTTGTCCGATTGTTTGGTGGAGAAAGCAATCGTATAGTCGGCTGTGGTGACACCATCTTCCGCAAGCACGTGAATCGTCGTAACACCGTTGGGACGGCTGAAACAGGTCGTGATGGTTTGACCCGAGACCTGTCCCCACGCATTCACATTAGGCACGACCGGCGTGCGCCACGGCAAAGTGTAGGTGTAAGCAAACTGATGAGGGTCAAAGTCCGGCAAACCGGCACCATCGACCCAAATATCTTTCAGCAGGGCATTGGACGACATAGTGCGCGTGTACGTGATGATATAGGTGTTGGTCTTACCGCTTTGCGCCGTTACCATCACGTGCTGGGTGCTATCATTGACGGCATAAACCAAAACGGTTTGTCCCCATTTGGCTTCGTAATGCACTTCCGGCAGGGTCTGCCCCTTGTCGATAGTGGCCTGATAGCACATCGTCTCCGGCACAAAAGCCAGTTCGATGCCTTCCAAGGACAAGTTTTTCAGATAAGCATCATCGGACAGCTCCACCGTCACACGCAGTTGGTAGGTAGCCGTCGTACCGTCCTCAGCCAGTACGATGCAAGTAAACAAACCGTACTCGCCCGGTCCTGCTATCAGGGTCTGCTTGTCGATATGTTGGACAAAACGCACTTCCGGCATTGCACTACCTGCCGGCAACGACAGCGTATAGTCGTGCTGCGAGGGAGTGAACTCCGCCAACGGAGTACCGTTCACCAAAACGGCTTGCAGTGTAGCGTCTGCGGACTTGATATACTCCGGTTCGGGTTCAACGGGCTGCAGCGGTGTGGTCGTGGTGTCCACCAATTCCAAGACATAGGTGTTGTGGTCATTCTCACCGACACGCACCACTATATAAGCCGTACCTGCGGCGTAAGGCGCCATAATCGTTACCTGCTGCCCTTCGCCCTTGTCCACCGTGATAGGAGGACAAACCGTACCACTGATAACTATATGTTCATAGTTCAAGCGCGTGGGCTCAAAGTCCGGCAACGAATCGCCACCTAAGTAAATCATCTTCAGAAAAGCATTCTCGGACTTGCGCACCACGAAGGTGATAGTATAAGTGCGAATAGCGCCACTGGGGGCCTTGACACGCAGCGTCTGCACCTGTCCGTCCAAACGGGCAGTAACGACTTGGTCGCTCTCCGCCTCCCACGTAACCGTAGGCAAAGTGCTGACCTCCAACGTGTCTATATATGCCAATGTGTCGGCGTCAAAGTTAGCCAAGGGCACACCGTCCAAATAAATCATCTTCAGGGCCGTATTGGACGACTGAGGCACGACAAAGTGAATGGTGTACGTGCGACTGGCACCGCTTTGCGGACGAACGATAATCTTGTAATCGCCGTTCACCCCACCCGAGCGAGTGATAATCGTCTGATGTTCATCGTTCGGAACGGCCTCTATCAAGGGCAATTCGGTAGTCCCGACCGGCAATTCACAGGTATATTCCAACACCTCCGAGTCAAAGCCGGGCAGGTCGGTACTGCCTACGCGAATCATTTGCAGTGTTGAGTTGGTGGACTGCTCTACACGGAACGTGAGTTGATATACCGTCACGGCACCGTTGCCGGCACTGACGGTGATGCGCGTTACGGCATTCAGTCCTCCCTTGATAATACTAATCTTCTCGTATTCGTCGCCCGGAATGGCCTCAATGGTAGGCAATTCGGCTTCGGTCAAACGGATGGTGTAGGACGTGGTAGCCGGGTCAAAAACCTCCAAGGGCTGACCGTTCAGCAAGATACCGTTCAGCGTGCTGACATCGGATTTGAGGGTAGAGAACACGATCTTATACACCATCTTTGTCACGCCGTCACCTGCCGTCACCGTGATACGCGTCGTACCGTCCAAGCCGGCAGGAACAACATCTACCGTCTGATACGCATCGCCTTGGTCGTAGGTGATTTCGGGCAGTTCGGTGGTACCCAAAGGCAACACCTTGTAGTAGGTGTACGTGGTGGGAGCAAAGTTGTCAACCGACTCGCCGCCTACGCGCAAGCCCTGCAGATAGCAATTATCGGACGGCGCCAACTTGAAGGTCAGTTTATACACCTTCGGCGTAGGATTGCCGGGGGTGGAGACTGCTATCAGATAGGTGCCACCGTCAATCTGTTCGGGGGCAGTAGTGACTATCGTCTGCCCGTCATACTTGGGCACCGGCACGATCTCCGGCATCTGCGTAGTACCCAAGGGCAGTTTGACATCTTTGTAGGTAGCTTGTGTGGGGTTGAAGCCCGGAAGAGGAGTGCCGTTAATAAGGATATTGGCCAATGTATTGTCCGCCAACGGGGCTTCTTTGTACTGCAGCGTATAGGTCTGTTTGGTCGTACGGTCGGCGGCCGTCACCGTAATCACCGTCACATCGTTTATGCCGGTAGGAGGCGTGAACGAAACCGTCTGTTTATCTTCCTGCTTGCTCACCGTAATCTGCGGAGCACCGGCAAAACCGTAATCAACCAATGCCGTGTAGGACGTAATGAAGGGATTGAAGTTATCGACCTCCTTGCCATTCACCTGAATACCGTTAAGATAGGCATTTGAAGATGCTTCGTGCATAAACAGAATACGGTAGGTGGTCTCCGAACTGCCATCTTCGGCTCTGACGGTAATCGTGGTCGGCGTTTCGTCAATCACACCGGGCACGATGGTTATCTCATCGCCCGACAACTGCCTACCGAGATAGGTCGTAGTTTTGTTTCTCGTGTTGGTCAGTTCACCTGCTCCGCGATAGGCCTTAATAGCCGGTATGGTGTGAATTTTTTCGCCCAACACATATACCTGTTCCTCCGTCGAATTGGGGTCAAACGCACGCCACTCGACACCGTTGATAAACAACTGCTGTATCTTGCTCGAATAAATCAACTGCACATCATCGATATACAACGAATTGCCGGCATACAGACCCGAATTGGAACGGAAATTGGGATAGTTACTGGCAGAGAAGATGATGTTCATCATTTCCGGCACCGTGTTATCTACATAATAAATAGGCACCTTCATCTGTGTCCACGAACCATAACTGGCACGCTCATGTATCCAACCCTCCGAAACCTGCTTGGCTGCTTGGATAGTACCACATTCGTTGCCATTGGCGTCCTGACGAATATCGCTCTCCTCATTCGTCCACGACACCTCCGTACAACTGCCGTCCTTGCCTCTATATTTATCGCCTTTGGCAGTGCCTGTCCACGAGTAATACAGCAAATGATAGTCCTCCTGCGTCGCGTGACTGCCGGTGCGCTTAATCCAAACCGCCATTGTATCGGGACGCCACTTCCAAGACACACCGCCATGGGTGCCTGCTGTGGCTCCGCCCACCTTGGTCAAACCCTCTACATATACCCACGGCTGACCAAGGGACACATAACCCGGACTGGTCTCCGTGATGCCGGCAGCACCAACCTCTTGGTCCTGAACCATCACACACGATCCACCGTTGTGACCGCTTTCTTTGTGCCCAAAATTAAACTTAAAACCAAATTGTGTTACATTACTGGCATGCCACCCCTTGGGCTGCTCCTTACCGTCAAACGCCTCACCTCCCCAATCTTCAAAATTGGAATTACTCACTTGCTGTGCCGACACCGATATACACGCCCCGCAAGCAGCCAAGTACAATCCAACTAAAAATTTTTTCATATTTCGCATAATCTTACAAATAGTGCATTTATTTTACGCTGCAAAATTACTCTTTTTTTAATAATCTTAAAATATCTAATCTTACGATTATATACACTATTCTTAATCTTTTATGGTTTTTTACGGTTTGGCACGAAAATTGTTGCATAATTTATGACTAATTATGTGCGCCAAAAATTCGTACTAAAACATATTTATTATGACAACTACTGTTGACATTCGCGAACTCCAAGAGCGTATCGAGCGAGAGAGTTCATTTGTTGATGCCCTCACGCTGGGCATGAATCAAGTTATTGTAGGGCAGAAACACCTCGTTGAGTCCCTGTTAATCGGTCTATTGTCCGACGGACATATCCTGCTTGAAGGTGTGCCCGGTTTGGCAAAAACATTGGCCATCAAGACCTTATCCGACTTAATCAAAGCCAAATTCAGCCGTATTCAGTTCACGCCGGACCTATTGCCGGCCGACGTAATCGGTACACAGATTTACAGCCAAAAGAAGGAAGAGTTTACCATCAAACGCGGTCCTATCTTCGCCAACTTCGTATTAGCAGATGAGATTAACCGTGCCCCTGCCAAAGTGCAGTCTGCCCTGTTGGAGGCGATGCAGGAGCGCTTAGTCACCATCGGTGAGGACACGCTTACCTTGGACGACCCCTTCCTCGTACTCGCTACGCAGAACCCCATCGAGCAGGAAGGTACCTATCCATTGCCCGAAGCACAGACCGACCGTTTTATGCTCAAGGTCGTCATCGGTTATCCCAAGAAAGAGGAGGAGCAACAGATTATCCGCCAGAACATTTGCGGCGAGAAAAAGCAAGTGCTGCCTATCCTCTCGACCGACGACATCAAGCGTGCCCGCGACATCGTGCGCCAAGTGTATATTGACGAAAAGATAGAAAAATACATCGTGGACATCGTCTTTGCCACACGTGAACCCAAAAACTACGGTTTGGACAAACTCCAACCCATGATTGCCTTTGGCGGTAGCCCGCGTGCCTCTATCAACCTCGCCCTCGCTGCCCGTGCGTATGCCTTTATTCATCGTCGCGGTTACGTAGTGCCTGAGGACGTGCGCGCCGTATGCTACGACGTACTCCGTCACCGTATCGGACTCACTTACGAGGCAGAAGCCAACAACATCTCCACCGAAGACATTATCACCGAAGTGCTCAACGCCGTACAAGTGCCCTAATATATGACTTCTGAGGAACTACTACAAAAAGTTAGAAAAATAGAGATAAAGACGCGCGGATTGTCGCGTAATATCTTCGCCGGCGAATACCACAGCCAGTTCAAAGGGCGCGGTATGGCATTTAGCGAGGTGCGCGAGTACCAGCCCGGAGACGATGTGCGCTCGATTGACTGGAACGTGACCGCCCGGCTCAACAAACCCTACATTAAGGTCTTTGAGGAGGAACGCGAACTGACCGTCATGCTGCTGGTCGATGTCAGCGGTTCACGCCATTTCGGTACGGTGTCACAGTTCAAACGGGACACCATGGCGGAGGTGGCAGCTACGCTCGCTTTCTCTACCATTCAGAACAACGACAAGGTGGGCGTACTCTTTTTCTCTGACAAGATAGAGAAATTCATTCCTGCCAAGAAGGGTAAAGGGCATGTGCTGCACATCATTCGCGAGTTGCTCAGTTTCGAGCCCACCTCCACCGGCACCGATGTGGCACAGGCATTAGAGTATTTCTCCAATGCACAGAAAAGACGCTGTGCGTGCTTCGTTATCAGCGACTTAATCACCACTCCGGCTCAGGTGCGCAACATGGAAAAACCGCTAATGATTGCCGCCAACCGGCACGATGTACATGTCATACAGATATACGACCAACGCGATGCCTATATGCCCGACTTGGGACTGGTTCAGTTCCGCGATGCCGAAACGGGGCAAACGACTTGGATAGACACTTCCGTCACTGCCGTGCGCTCCGCCTATGAACAGGAATGGCGAGAACGCCAAAATGCCCTATCTGACCTATTTATCAAAACAGGTACCAACAGCGTTTCCCTCCGTACCGACGAGGATTACGTAAAAGCCCTGATGAAACTCTTTAAGCAATAAAACCATGTTGAAAATACTATTTGCCATTATCGTTGCTTGCTCGTTGGACTCCACCACGCTGTTCTTAGGTGACCAAACGGACTTGCATCTGCAAGTTACCGCACCGGCAGAGAGCAAGGTGGCTTTCCCCGTCTATGGTGAGACACTGATTCCTGAGATTGAGATAGTGGACCGCACCCTGATTGACACCACCGCCTTGTCCGATGGCAGGGTACAATACGACCAATACCTTACCCTCACCAGTTTTCACGACTCGCTGTATGTCATTCCTGCCCTACCCTTTGTCAGCGGAGGCGATACATTCTTCTCCAAGGACCTGACCCTAAATTTCATTCAGCCCTTTGAGATGGACACTACGGATGCCATCACCGATATCAAGCCCATCCAAAATGCACCTATCTGGTGGTGGGGCATTATCCGGTGGATACTGTTGGGACTGCTGTTAGCAGGTATAGGCGTAGGCATTTACTACTTGGTACGCTATATTCGTCGCCGTCAGGGTATCTTGCCGGCTGAACCCCAAGCACCTGCACGCCCTGCCGAAGAGGTGGCACTGGAGAAATTGGACCGCATCAAAGAGGAGAAGATTTGGCAAGCCGGCAAAGTCAAAGAGTATCATACCGAACTGACCGACGTCGTGCGCGAATACATCGGTTCGCGGTTTGATATTCACTCCACCGAAAAGACCTCCGACGAGACGCTACGTGAGGTACGGCCTGTGCTCAATGACCAACCCGAACTCTACAAACGGCTACGTCAAATGCTCTCGTTGGCAGACTTGGTTAAGTTCGCCAAATGGCAAACCACACCCGATGAGAACGAGCAAGCGCTGCATACCGCGTATGACTTTGTTCACAGTACCACTCCTGTCGCCACAGAAGAACCCGAAACTCTAAACTCTAAACTCTAAACTAATATGACCTTTCATAGTCCTGCATATTTATTTCTGTTGCTGCTGTTGATTCCTGTCATTGGTTGGTATATTTACCAACTCAAGCAGTGGAATCCGACCGTGCAACTATCATCTACTCGCGCTTTCGCACGCAGCGAGCGCACCCTGCGTACCTACCTCGTACACGTACCTTTTGCTTTGCGCGTGGTGGCTATTCTGATGCTTTCGCTGGCACTGGCACGCCCACAACTCAGTAACCGTTGGTCCTCGCAATCTACGGAAGGTATAGACATCATGATGGCACTGGATATATCCGGTACCATGCAAGCCGAAGACCTGCGTCCTACCCGATTAGACGCTGCCAAAGCCGTGGCTGAGGAGTTTGTGTTAGCACGCCCTGACGACCAAATCGGTTTGGTAGTCTTTGCCGGAGAGAGTTTCACACAATGTCCTCTCACTACCGACCACGCCGTACTCGTCAACCTCTTCCGCTCCGTCAAATTCGGTATGATAGAGGACGGTACCGCCATCGGCCTTGGTCTTGCCAACGCCGTCAACCGAATGAAAGACAGTCCCACCAAGTCCAAAGTCATCATCTTGCTTACCGACGGTAGCAACAACCGTGGCGACATTGACCCCCTCACGGCTGCACAGATAGCACAGACCTTCGGTATTCGTGTATATGCCATTGGCGTTGGTTCGTACGGAGAAGCCAAAATACAAATTGACACCCCCTACGGCAAACAGTACACCACCATTCAAAACGAGTTTGATGAATCTACGCTCAAGCAAATCGCTGCACAAACAGGCGGAGAGTATTTCCGCGCTACCGACAATAAGTCGCTCAAAGCCATTTATGAGCAAATTGACCAATTGGAAAAGAGCAAGATTCGCGTGAAGGAGTTCTCCAAGCGCACCGAGAGTTTTCCGCCGTTCCTCTATGCAGCCCTCATTTGCCTGCTGCTGGAAGTGCTAATCCGTTATTTCGTAACCCGTACAATCGCTGACTAATATGTTCCGTTTTGCTAATATAAATATCTTGTGGCTGCTGACCATTATACCTGTTTTGGTCATCGCGTTTATTCTATACACACGTCATAAACGTCGCCAAATAGCCAACTTCGGTGACCCCTCACTCGTTCATGAACTGATGCCGGACGCTTCGCGTAAACGGCCTGTTATCAAGTTCTCCCTGTTGATGGTGGCGCTCGCGCTGCTCATCATCGCTGCTGCACGTCCGCAATACGGGCAGAAAAGCGAAAAGATACAGCGGCAAGGCATTGAGGCGATGATTGCGTTGGACATATCCAACTCTATGTTAGCCGAAGATGTAGCTCCCTGCCGTTTGGACCGTGCCAAACAGATGTTGTCCAAACTAATAGACAATATGGTAGATGACAAGGTGGGACTCGTTATCTTTGCCGGCGAGAGTTATGTGCAACTGCCCATCACCTGTGACTACGTGTCCGCCAAGATGTTTCTCAACAGCATCACACCCGAACTGATACAAACCCAAGGTACGGCTATCGGTTCGGCTATACAAACCTGTATTCGTGGTTTTGGTGAACCCGACGAGTCGGGACGTTGTATCATTCTCATCACTGACGGCGAGAACCACGAAGACGATGCCGAATCCGCTGCCAAGCAGGCATTAGAGGCAGGCATACAAACCTTTGTCATCGGTATAGGTAAGACCGAGGGCAGCCCTATTCCCGTGCCCGGCACGTCCGACTACCGCAAAGACAGAGCCGGCAATGTAGTGGTATCGCGCCTGAACGAAGATATGTGTAAGAGCATTGCCCAAGCCGGCAAAGGCATGTACGTACATTGCGACAACACCAACACCGCTATGCACGCCCTGCAAAAAGAAATGAACAAACTGGCTACCGGCAACATCGAAACCGAGGTCTTTAGCGACTACAACGAACAATACCAAACCTTTGCGTTGCTGGCATTGTTGCTGCTGGTGATTGAGTTCTTTATCTTTGCACGGCAAAATCATGTATTGGCTAAATTAGACATCTTTAAGGAGAAAAAATAATATGAAACGTCTCTTATATCTGTTATCTGTTATCTGTTATCTGTTGCCTGCCAATGCTCAGCAGGAGGCATCTCATATCCGTCACGGCAACCGCGACTACAACGCATCTAATTTCACGGAAGCAGAGGTAGATTACCGACGCGGTTTAGAGGTAAACGACAAGAGTTTTCAGGGACACTACAACCTTGGCAACGCCCTATTCCGTCAGTCCAAGTACCCCGAAGCCGCAGCCGAGTATGCCCAAGCGGCAGAGTTGTTGCAAAAAGGCGCACAGCACGTAAAAGACGTGCCTAAGGCAGACCGAGAGCGACTCAGTCAGTCTTTCCACAACTTAGGTAATGCGCTCTACGGACAGCAGCAGTTCGGCGAAGCCGTCAAGGCCTACCAAAACGCCTTGCGCCTCAACCCCAAAGACGATGACACGCGCTATAATCTGATTAAGGCCATGCAGATGATGCAGCAACAGCAGCAGAATCAGCAGAACCAAGACCAAAATCAGCAACAGCAGCAACAGCAACAACAGCAGGAGCAAAACCAAGACAATCAGGATAACCAAGACCAGAATCAGCAGCAACAGCAGCAGCCCGAGAATCAAATGGACAAGGAGACGGCTGAGCAGATTCTGCAAGCCCTTGAACAGGACGAACAAGATACGCAAGACAAGATGCAACGCGTACAAGGGCAGAAACGGCGGGTAGAAAAAGATTGGTGATTAGTTTAGAGGACGGCGCGGAGCGCCTATAGTTTAGAGTTTAAAGTTTTTAGAGAATATGAAACGTCTTTTATGTTTGTTATCTTTTATCTGTTATCTTTTATCTGTCTCGGCAGATGATGTCGTCTTTCGCGCCGAAGCGCCCAACAAAGTGGTCGCAGGGCGGCCATTTCAACTAACGTATTCCATCAACCAGCGAGCGCGAGACTTGCAAGCACCTGAGTTTAATGGCTTTGACTATTTAGCAGGTCCCTACACCTCCCAGTCGTCCTCTACATCGTTTGTAAACGGTCGGAGGACGTCCTCATTCTCCCTCACGTACACGTACACGCTGATGGGAACGAATCCGGGCGATTTCACGATTGGTCCTGCCACCATCACCTGTGACGGGCAGAAATACACCTCCAACGGGGTACGCATTACCGTGTTGCCTCCTGACGAGCAACCGCAACAAACACGTTCATCCGGCAACTCCGGTCAGTCCGGCAATTCCGGTTCGTCGAGTACGGCAAGAACATCCGGCTCGGATATTTTTGTGCGTGCGATTGCCACCAAGACCACTGTCTATGAGCAGGAAGCGTTGCAACTCTCCTACCGTCTCTATGTTGCCGGCGTCGATTTTGCACAAATGGGCAATACGATTAAGTTACCCGAATGCACCGGTTTTATGAAGCAGGAACTGGAGTTGGGTGAACGCCAATTCGAGTTGGAGCACTACAACGGGCGCAACTATCAGGCAGTTACCTTAGTATCGTATCTGCTCTACCCACAGCATAGCGGCGATATACAAATCGAGGCAGCACAGTTCGAGGCCATTCTGCGAGAACAGAGTCATCGACAAGCACGCTCTATCTTTGACGATTTCTTTGGTACATACGAGAACGTCAGCCGTATGCTGACGGCTCCTGCTATCACCATTCACGTCAAGGGCTTACCTGCAGGCAAACCTGCCGGATATAGTGGCGGTGTAGGACAATTCACCCTGACCCCCTCTATCTCCACCACCGATGTGCAAGCCAACGAGGCCATCACCCTGCGTTTGGACATCAAGGGAGCCGGAAACATGAAACTGCTCAAGACCCCTGCCGTTGATTGGCCGGAGGGCTTTGAACCGTACGACCCCAAAGTGACCAACAACTACAAGACCTCCGGCAGCGGTTATAGTGGCACCAAGACCATCGAGTATTTGGCTATTCCGCGTGCTGCAGGGCAATATACCATCCCTGCTATCGCCTTCTCATACTTCGACATACAGGCAGGGCAGTACAAGACACTCACCACCCCCGAGTACACCCTCAACGTGCGTCGTGCCCCGGGACAAGCAGCCGGTAACGAAGGTGAAGCAGCACAGACCTATACGGCGGTCAACAAAGAGAACATCAAGGAACTCGGTACCGATATCCGTTATATCAACACCAACGAACCTGCAACCAATCTTCCCCCTTTGAAGGGGGACCGAGAGGGTCTCTACCACCTACTACCTCAATCTATCCTCCTGATTGATTTGGTTATGCTCGTTCTTTCCCTTATCATCTACTTCCTCTTCCGCAAGTTCAGACAAGAGAATGCCGACATAACCAAGGTGCGCTACAAACGGGCCAATAAGGTGGCACAGAAACGACTCAAAACCGCCCAACAACTGCTATCCGGTGACAGTCAGGCGTTCTATGCGGAGATAGAAAAAGCATCTTTCTCCTACCTGAGCGACCGCCTGAGTATTCCTACGGCCGACCTAACCAAGGACAACATAGCCGACCTGCTACAACGCAAAGGTGTGAGCGACGAACTGATACAGCAGGTACATGAGGTACTCTCTACTGCCGAATTTGCTCGCTATGCCCCCACTACGGGAGCCGAGAAGCAAGCCCTATATGATGCCACCACCAATATGATTAACCAACTTGAAAACCAAAAGATATAAGTTATGAAACGTCTTGTATTTATTATAGCCACTCTGACCTTGTGCATTGTGCATTGTCAGTCGTCCACCGCTTTTACGGAAGCCAACGAACAATATGCCGCCGGCAACTATGCTGATGCAGCCACGCTGTACCAGCAAATATTATCCGAACAACCGTCGGCTGTGGTGTATTACAATTTAGGAAATGCCTATTTCAAGCAGGGCGAGTTGGCACAAGCCATCTTGGCATACGAGCGCAGTTTGCGTTTGGACCCAAGTAATAAAGACGCACGGCATAACCTGCGTTTTGCCGAGTCGCGTATTACCGACAATATATCTGACAATCAGGCCTTTTTCCTGAGCACTTTCCTCACGAACGTACGCAACCGATTGCAGCAAAGTACGTGGACGTGGCTCAGTATAGTTGCCTTTGCGCTACTGATGGCAGGGCTGTTGATGTTCCTGCTGACAGCAGAACCGGCAATGCGAAAAACGGGTTTCTCGGTGGCAGTTGTTATGCTGCTGGTGTCCCTGTTTGCTTTCTTTGCAGCACGTTCACTCAATCGCCGAGACACGGCACGCGAGGAGGCCGTCATCACCCAAGGTGTGGTTAATGCCAAGGCCTCGCCTGACCGCAGCGGTACGGAACTCTTTACCCTACACGAGGGCACCAAGGTGCGTATTGAGGAAACATTAGGCGAATGGTGCAATATATCCGTCGGCAACTACCAAGGTTGGATTTTACTCAACAACCTTGAACGGATATAAAATTGTTACGATACGTGGACGAACGGTGAACGAACGATGGTTGGCAGACCGTTATTCGGCCTTCCCAAGGGGGCATGTATATGATGAATTTGCAAATTTTTCTGTAAAATTTAAGATAGTATTGCAAATTTTCAGATTTTTTGCGTAAAAAATTTGCAGGTATCAAAAAAAATACCTACCTTTGCATAGATTTTGTAGATATACTTATAACTATGCCGGAGATTTATCGTATTTTTGGATTTAGGATTCGCTTTTATAGCGATGACCACGAACCTATTCATGTTCATATTGTCGGGCATGATGGTGCTGCTCGTTTTGAACTTGTAGAAGATAAATTTGTATTAATTGAGTCAGATCACATTAAGGTTTCCGATTTGAATCGTTTACAAAAGTCTGTAAATGAAAATGCGGACATTATTATCGATCGTTGGCATGAATATTTTGACGGAAAATGAAAATAACGAAAGTTTGGATAGAAAACGAATACCTTTACGGCTTGGGTGACGATGGGAAAACATATCGTCAGAGTTTGTTGTGGTATCGTCGTTTAATGAATGCTACTCCAGAACAACAAACTAATTATGAATTGGAACCTTTTGGGGTTCATTGGAGTGAATTGGACGAGGATATCAGTTTTCAAGGTTTTATAGATCGTAATAATGTAGAGCCAACTCCTCTGCAACGTTTTTTATTGACACATCGAGAACTCAATCTGGCGGAATTGGCTAAACGAATGGAGATGAATACCACTTTACTCCGTAATTATGTGTATGGTTGGAAAACGCCATCAGCCGAACGCGAAAATCAAATTTGGCAAATGATTCGTACCATAGGAAAAGAATATATCACCATTTGACAATCGCGACCTATTTTTTAGCCGAGGGTCGGCAGACCGTTGACAGACCGTTATTCGACACTTTCCAAAGGGGGACTCTCTTGCCGATTATTAAGAAATTAGGGGCGAAATGCGTTGTGCATTTCGCCCGTTTATCGTTCGCTCATCGTTCGCTTATCGCAAGGTGACAAAGAGTGCTTTGCTAATGAAGAGTGTTTTTGTTAAGATTTTGGAAAAATAGATAACATCAACTTGTAGATTACCAATCTTCATTGGATGAATCATTAACAGTAGCACTTGCTATTGCACTCATCCAATCTTTGATGACGATACGAAAATCATTTGAAAATTGTGCCGTGTATTTACCTTCCGGATTCTTTGCATACATTGAATATGCGGACATATCTTGCGTTCCACCACGTAGATCATTAATTGTTATTGTATAACGAAAACGATTGTCTTTACCCTCTATTTTCAAAGTTATGTGTACACGCATCTCCGAGAACTTTCCTGCATTATACACGTAAATGCCTTTGCACACAATAGTGTTTGTTTCAGGACTGTCTAATTGTATAACATCGTTTGCTGAACGAAAATTCTCAGCAATCCACAATTTTGCTTTGTTATACAAATCAGATGCAGGAATACTAGATGTGACTATACCTTGATATTCAGGAAAAACGATTGCAGTCTCCTTAATTTCTTGACTAAATGTCATAATGCTAACAAAGCATAGCATCAATGCTGATAATACCTTTTTCATAATAAACGAGTTTTGATTATTTAACACTTAACTACTTGTCTAAACAAATTACAAGAAGCGTTTGGTTGATTCTATAAGTTGATTAGCGTAATTATAAAGTTCATCTATACTTTCAATATGTACCTTTTCACTATTTCCTTCAGAGTCAAATAATTCTACACGCAAATTCGCTTCGTTATTAAAATGCAATTTACAAATAGGTTTTCTATTGTTGTCATCTAGCAAAATCGCACAATAAGACAAAGCATCTCTCATAACCACGCGTTTCCCTTGCACAATAGAGCGCAAAATAGCTTTGATAGTATAGTATGCTTCTATTTCCGATTGAGTGGTAACGACTTCTGCTTCTTTTTTATTTCCAGGAACATCTATCTTTTTATCATCGTTAGCCTTTTGGTCTTCCTCTGCGGACTTTACAACAATATTTAGACGTTCTGCTATTCTATCATGAATGTAACTTGCTGACGCCTTTTTAACCATTTCTGTAAATTGCGCTAATACAGATTCCGTAAATTTACCCGAATATACATTTTTCGCTAATGACTTAACAAAATCTGGGTTGGGATTTTCGACAAGGTCTTTGATACAATTTTTGAGTTCAAGCATATATTTTAGTTCATTAGCAGAACTCATGATTGTTTCAATATCAAAGTTTTCCTTCATAAATTTCTTCAATTCATCAATTTGTGTCTCGCGCAGATTTTCGATATTTAAAGACAAGAACGGACTTTCGTCCATAATATTTGTCTTTACCAAGTCCGTGTAAAAACGATATTCAATACCATTGGTTAATAACCCAAATTTGGCTTTGGATGCTACAAAATAGCGAGATAATTGCGCTTTGTGTAAATCAAGAGGTTGTTGCCAATGTTTGCATTCTATTACAATAATTGGTTCTCCTTCTTTCAGTATAGCATAATCGATTTTCTCACCTTTCTTCTTATTAATGTCGCAATCTAATTCGGGCACAACCTCTAAGGGATTAAATACGTCATACCCCAGCGCTTGAATAAAAGGCATTATTAAGGCATTTTTGGTTGCCTCTTCCGTGAGAAGATTGTTTTTCAATGTACTTGCTCTTTCAGCAAGTTGTTTAAGAGAGTCTTTAAGTTCCATATTCATTTGATTTTATTGGTTAATAATAAACGTCACAAAAAACGTGAGGCCTGTTTAGCTTCAATCTGGATTCTTGAGGTTCTCGACTACCTATACCAACCAAATATCTACAGAACAAGACTCACGCAACGCGTGAGCAAAAGCCTTGTTCTTGGTTGGTAATCTTAAAAGTGTCGAGGTTTCAAGAATCCAAGTTCTTAGCAGTACTCTATTTACTATGTCTTTGCAGGGTCATGCCCTGCGGGAGTGGTTAAATTCTCTTTTTTTCTACAATAATTATTAAATTGACTATTTCTTGTTGAAAAGGTAATTATGTGAACCCGTATTGGTAAACAACATCGTCATTTTATTATCATTTTGTTTCCAAACCAGTAACCAATCATCTTCTATATGACACTCCATGCGACCCGCAAATTCACGCCCTAATTCGTGCGGTTTATATGATTCAGGAACACAACCATCACGGAGAAGCATAGCTACTACTTCCCATAAATTTCTTAAGTTACGTCCTTCTTGTTTACAGCGCTTTACATCGCGCTTGAACTGAGGTGTGACTTGCAACGTGTACATACTAACCAATCTCCTTGATTAAATCATCTAAAGAGGTATACGTGTACACCTTGCCCAATCTTTCTTCTTCCAAAGACCTCTCCAATGGAGTCATAGGGCGAACTTCGAAGTTGAAACCAAACGCTTTTACAATGTTCCTAAAACGTTTTGCTTCAACACGAGGGACATTGATTGTAAAACAATCATAAGCTGGCATTGCTGTAGACGCGTGCATACTCTTTCCTCCTTCCTAATTTCAATTTTGCTCGCAAAATTACAAAAAATAAATGGAATATGCAAAAAAAGTTTACTTTTAATTGCTATAAATGTTACCTTTTTCAAAAAAAAGCGTATATTATATATAGAGGGGGAGAGTTGACAGTTGAGAATTGAGAGGTGAGAGGTGACAGTTGAGAGGTGAGAGGTGAGAGTTGAGAGTTTAGAGGACGCTGGGCTACAAGTTAGAGGACGCTGCGCTATAGGTTAGAGGAGGGGACAGAAGAGGGGGCAGAGAGTGTCGAATGAGTGTCGAATGACCCTCGACTAAAATGAAGCCCGAATCTGGGCAAGGGGAACGGTGACAAAAGCACGCTCATTCATACGAGGATGCGGCAAAAGCAATTCAGCAGTCTGCACCGTAACAGATTGCCCCTGTTCATCCTCAGCACACAGCAAGTCAATGTCGATGGTGCGGTCCGTATAGTGGAGAGTGGAGAATTGAGAATTGAGAATTGAGAATTGAGAGTTGAGAGTTGACAGTGGAGAGTGGAGAGTGGAGAGTGGAGAATTGAGAGTGGATTTTTGAGTTCTGCCAAGGTCACGCTCTATCTGTTGCGTAGCATACAGCAATTCGAGAGGGGACATATCTGTCTGCAAACAAACACAGATATTCAAATACTCGTGCTCACTCTCGTACCCCACCGGCATGGAATAGTAATCGGCAGAACGGCGATGTATCACACCGCATCGCTGTTCCAATAACTCACATGCCGCATTGATATAGTGATGACGCGGGTGGAGATTGCTGCCCAAAGAGAGATAGTAGGTCATTTTTAGAGTATGGATCGTTCGCTGCGCTCACTGATGGAGTATGGAGTATGGACTGTCCTTATTCTATCAGCCGAAGGCGGTCCTTGTTCCTCGTTCTTTTCCGAAATCAAGTGCAAAGGTACACTTTTTTTTGCAAATATGGAAATTTTTTTGTACTTTTGCACCGCAAAAGTTGAAATTATGCACAGAATAGGACTTCTTTTATTGATTTTATGCTGCGTGAAAATTCATGCACAAGAGCAATTAGATAGCAATTATTTGGCTTATATCGACCGCTACAAGGCCATCGTTCTGCAGCAGGAAGAGGAATACGGCGTTCCTGCTGCCATCACCATGGCACAGGCACTGCTGGAATCGGGGGCAGGACTGAGCGAGTTGGCCACCCAAGCCAACAACCACTTTGGTATCAAATGCTCCTCCGAGTGGAAGTGGGAGACCTACTCACACGACGATGATGCACAAGCCGAGTGCTTCCGTAAATACTACGACCCCGAAGATTCGTTTATTGACCACTCGCTCTTCCTCAAGCGCAAACGTTATGCCTCACTGTTCGAGTTAGACGCAAGCGATTATCAGGGTTGGGCAAAAGGTCTGAAACAATGCGGCTATGCCACCGACCCCAAATATCCGCAAAAACTCATTGACCTGATTGAGCGATACGAGTTAGACAAGATAGCAGGGAACAGATAAAAGATAAAAGATAAAAGATAACAGGTAATAGATAATAAAAAATTGTGGCTCAAGCAGCACCCATAGGAGAGATATTGGCGGCCTATTTCCGTGAGAACGGCATGGAACAGCAGATGTTAGGCGACCTGCTCGTTGAAAAATGGCCCGAGATAATGGGTCCACAGGTGGCACGTCTGACCGGCAACATAGAAATAAAAGAACAAGTCCTATACGTGCAAATTCGCTCTGCCGCACTCAAACAGCAACTATTTGAATGCCGCACAGCCCTCATCAAGAAACTGAACGAGAGCATCGGTGCCAAAGTCATCGAAGATATCAGATTGAGATGAACTATCCTGCCAACATAGAGAAGAAACTGGATTTTGACGTTCTCCGTGAACGTCTAAGTCGCTATTGTTCATCGTCGTTGGGGCAGGAGCAGGTAGATGCCATGACCTTCCAAACGGACTACGAGACCGTGCAACGGTTGTTGGGCGAGACACAGGAGATGGTGCATGTGCAGCAAGATGCGTCCCTGTCGTTTCCACGCGGTGCCATTCACGATTTGCGTGAGGACATGGCACGTATCCGCGTTGAGGGGTTGTTCTTGGACGAACAAGAGTTGCACCACCTCAGGCAGACCATCAGTTATGCCATTGAATTAGAGCAGTTCTTCAGTCACTTAGATAGTACTCGATTTCCTATTATCAGTACACTAACCTTAGCTTCTACTCCCGTTCTACCCCCGTTAAAAACCCGTATAGACAAGATAATTGACCCCTTTGGTCAACTGCGCGATAACGCTTCACCCGAATTGGCACGCATACGCAAAGAACTGAATGCCGCACAAGGGTCTGTCAGCAGAGCCATCAACGGCATATTACGTCAAGCCCAAGCCGATGGCCTATTAGGCAAAGACGCCACCCCCACTATGCGCGAGGGACGGCTGGTACTGCCCGTTCCCCCCGGACTGAAAAAGAAAATAGGCGGTATCGTACACGACGAGAGTGCCACGGGCAAGACCGTCTTCATCGAACCGGCAGCCGTGGTGGAAGCCAACAACCATATCCGCACGTTGGAAGGCGAGGAACGGCGTGAGCGCGCACGTATTCTCATTGACCTGACCAACTACATACGTCCCTTCGTGCCCGATATATTAGGTATGCAGACCTATTTGGCACATATTGATTTCCTTTGCGCCAAAGCCGAATTGGGTATCGTGTTGCAGGGCATTGCGCCACAACTGACCGAGCGTCCTATATTAGACCTTAAGCAAGCACGGCACCCCGTACTCTATTTGCGCTTTATGGACGAAGGACGACAAGTGGTGCCACTGAGTCTAAGATTAGGGAATGGAGAATGGAGAAATGAGAATGGAGAATGGAGAAATGAGAATGGAGAATGGAGAAATCGGATTCTCGTGATATCCGGCCCTAATGCCGGAGGTAAGTCGGTTACACTCAAGACAATAGGACTGATTCAGTATATGCTGCAATGCGGTCTGCTCGTGCCGGTGGCAGAAGACAGTCAGGCAGGAATATTCCAGCAAATCCTCATCGACATAGGCGACGAACAGAGTATAGCCGACGACCTGAGTACCTACTCCTCCCATCTGCGCAACATGAAATACTTTGTGCAACACGCAGACAACCAGACACTTTTCCTCATTGACGAGTTCGGTTCGGGTACTGAGCCCACGATTGGTGGGGCCTTGGCAGAGGCCATCTTGTCCAAACTCAACGCGCAGCACTCCATCGGCATCGTCACTACCCACTATGCCAACCTCAAGCACCTTGCCGAACAGACGGAAGGTATGCTCAACGGCGCTATGCTATACGACCGAGGCGCGCTCAAGCCCCTATTTGAACTGAGTGTAGGGCAGGCAGGGTCCAGTTTCGCCATTGAGATAGCCCGTCAGACAGGTTTGCCGGAAACGATTGTGCAACAGGCCATTGACATCGTCGGCATCGAACATATTGACTACGATAAACAGTTGCAGGACATCGCCCGAGACAAGCGTTACTGGGAGAATAAACGGCAGAATATACGGCAGCGTGAGAAGCACTTGGAGGAGAAAATAGCGTTCTACGAACAAGAGATAGCCGGTCTGAAAGCCAAAAAGAAAGAGATTATCGCAGAGGCAAAGGAAGAGGCACAGAATTTGCTGCAACAGAGTAACGCCACCATCGAACGCACTATTCGCGAAATAAAAGAGAGCAAAGCCGACAAAGAACGGACGCAAAGAGCGCGGAAAAAAGTAGAAAGTCTAAAGTTGAAAGTGGGGACACCCCCAAGCCCCCTCAATAAGGGGGATGTAAAAAAGCAGAAAGGCGAGGTATTGAGGGACTTTAAGGACTTGAAAGGAATGAGCAAGTCACTACCCTCTTCACAGCTGATGGTGGTAGATACTATTCGTCGTGCCAAACTCCGTTTCCAACGCGAGTTGGACCTGCGCGGATACCGTTTAGACGAGGCCGAGGAACAACTGATTGCCTACATGGACTCGGCTGTGATGGTCAATGCCGGTGAGGTGAGTATATTACACGGCACAGGCACAGGCGCGCTTAAACAGATGACACAGAAATACCTGCAACGACTCAAGAAACAAAACCGCATTCGCGACTTTTACGAAGGCGATGTCAACCACGGCGGAGCAGGGTTTACGATAGTGGAAGTATAACAAAAACAATAGATTATGAAAAAGTATGTATTTATGTTGGTGGCAATAGTGGCTGCCATGAGTTTGACCAGTTGCAAAGGGGAAAAAGGTGACCCCGGTATGAATGTTGAGTGGTGCGTATTTGACGTCACCGTCAATGCCGCAGATTGGCAGTACACCGAATCCGCCGAGGGCAGTTATTTCAGGTATCTGTGCGACGATGTACCCGAATTGACGGACAAGGTGCTACTCAACGGTTTTATTAACGTGTACATCTACCTCAAGGAGCCGGACAGCGACACCTATTATCAACGTCAGTTGCCCTACGTGCGTCACAAAAAGGAATATGGTGAGTCCCCCGAAGAAGATTACGTGTTCACCGAAACATACGACTATGAGTTTGGCCGTGGTTGGGTAGAGTTCCAGTATCGCGCATCTGATTTCGTGTATGAGAACAGCAGCGAATTTGATCCTCCTACACAACAATTCCGTGTGGTAATCAATTGGTAAGCCCTGCTTTTATACAAGCCCATTTAGAGGACAAGGTGGAGAACCTTGCCCTCTGCCGTTCACGCTATGCCGACCTCTTGGACGAGGACTGGCGTTTTTTTCTGCAGCAGGTAGAGGGCTATCAGCGAACAAAAGATAAACTGCCCACGTTTGCTGCAGGGAACTGGTGGTATCCGCCACGGCTGAGTTGTGAACAATGTTCGTCCGAAGCCACGGCAAGGTACAAAGCAAAATTGACAGTTGACAATGCACAATGCACAATGCGGCATTTGATAGATTTGACCGGAGGGGCAGGAGTAGATACCTATTTTATGAGCGAGAACTTTGAGACGGTGGACTACGTGGAGCAAAATGCCGAACTTTGTGCCCTTGCACAACATAATCTACCCTCCAAAGTGACCATACATAACACGACCGCGGAAGAATTTCTCAATAGACTGCCTTCGGCTGATGGAATAAGGACAGTCCATACTCCACACTCCATCAGTGAGCATAGCGAACGGTCTAAACGCTATTTCTCCACCATCTACATTGACCCTGCCCGACGGGACAAGAACGGTGGCAAAGTTTTTCGGTTAGAGGACTGCACGCCCAATGTAGTGGAACTGCTACCCCGTATGCGAGAGGTGGCAGACACGATAATGATTAAATTGTCCCCCATGCTGGACATCACGGCTGCTTTGCGCAGTTTAGGCGACGGGTGGCAGGTGCATGTGGTGGCGGTCAAAAACGAGGTCAAAGAGGTGCTGTTGGTGACACCCCCAATCCCCCTCAGTAAGGGGGATGTTATGATAGCTACAGATGTGGCGGAAGGGTGGCAGTTTGAGTTCACACGAGAGGAAGAGGAAAACACGATGTGTCCATTTACAAATTTACAAACTGATTCATTTACAAATTGTTATTTGTACGAGCCCGGTGCCGCTATACTGAAAGCCGGGGCGTACAAGTTGGTCGGGGCACGATACGGATTGAGCAAACTGGACGTGAACACGCATCTGTATGTGTCTGACCAACTGATAGACGATTTTCCGGGACGAGTTTTTAAGGTTCACAATGCACAATGCACAATGCACGATGTGCGTGGGGGGCAGTATAACGTGCTGACGCGTAACTACGTCATGGGGGCAGAGGAACTGAAAAAGAAACTCCACGTACGCGATGGCGGTACACAATATATTATAGGTACACGCGCGAGTGGCAAACCCATTCTCCTTTTGGCAGACCGCGTGTCATAATCGCCAACAAGAAAACTGACAAAATGGCAGACGCTGTGCTTTGGCACGGCGTTTGTTAGTTTAGTAGCAGAACTACCAGACCGCCTGCGGCTGTTGGAAGATAGACCGCCTGCGGCTGATAGAATAAGGACTAAGGACTGTCCATACTCTATACTCCATCAGAGAGCAAAGCGAACGGTCTATAATCTATCAGAGAGTGAAACGAAACTGAATAATTAACTAAAAAAACATACAACTATGAGTAAGATTATCGGAATTGATTTAGGAACAACGAACTCCTGCGTTGCTGTAATGGAAGGCAACGAACCAATGGTTATCACCAACAGTGAAGGTAAACGCACGACCCCGTCCGTTATTGGTTTTGTAGAAGGTGGCGAGCGCAAAGTGGGTGACCCTGCCAAGCGTCAAGCCATCACCAACCCCACCAAAACGGTAAACAGTATCAAGCGTTTCATGGGTGAGAGTTACGACCGTCTCGGTCAGGAAATCGCCCGCGTACCTTACAAGGTAGTAAAAGGCGACAACAACACCCCTCGCGTAGATATTGACGGCCGTCTCTATACCCCACAAGAGATTTCGGCTATCATCTTGCAAAAGATGAAAAAGACTGCCGAGGACTATCTGGGTCAGGAAGTAACGGAAGCCGTTATCACGGTGCCTGCTTATTTCAACGACAGCCAGCGTCAAGCCACCAAAGAGGCCGGTGAGATTGCAGGTCTGAATGTGCGTCGTATCGTAAACGAGCCCACCGCTGCTGCTTTGGCATACGGTTTGGACAAGGCCAACAAAGACCTCAAAATAGTAGTCTTCGACTGCGGTGGCGGTACGCACGATGTATCTATCCTTGAGTTGGGCGACGGCGTATTTGAGGTTAAAGCCACAGCCGGTGACACCCACCTTGGCGGTGATGACTTCGACCATCGCATTATCGAGTGGCTCGTTCAGGAGTTCAAGAACGAGAACGGCGGTGCCGACCTGAGCAAAGACCCGATGGCTATGCAACGTCTGAAAGAGGCTGCCGAGAAAGCCAAGATAGAGTTATCCAACACAACCAGCACGGAGATTAACCTGCCGTACATCATGCCGGTAAACGGTGTGCCTGCTCACTTGGTAAAGACCCTGAGCCGTCAGAAATTTGAGATGTTGGTAGAGGACCTCATCAAGCGCACTATCGCTCCTTGCGAGACCTGCTTGCAAAACGCCAACATGAGCAAGAGCGACATTGACGAAGTTATCTTGGTCGGCGGTTCGACCCGTATCCCTGCTATCCAGGAAGCCGTTAAGAACTTCTTCGGCAAAGAGCCCAACAAGAGCGTTAACCCCGACGAAGTAGTGGCTGTAGGTGCTGCCATTCAAGGCGGTGTGCTGACGGGCGAAGTGAAAGACGTGTTGCTGTTGGACGTAACGCCCCTGTCCCTCGGTATTGAGACGATGGGCGGTGTGATGACCCGCATGATTGAAGCCAACACGACTATTCCTACCAAGAAACAGGAAGTGTTCACGACCGCTGTGGATAATCAACCTTCCGTAGAGATTAAGGTGCTGCAAGGTGAGCGTCCTATGGCTGCCCAAAACAAGCAAATCGGTATCTTCCACTTGGACGGCATCATGCCTGCCCGCCGCGGTGAGCCGCAGATTGAAGTGACCTTCGATATAGACGCTAACGGTATATTGAACGTTACCGCCAAAGATAAAGCCACCGGCAAGGAGCAAAAGATTCGTATCGAGGCATCTAGCGGATTGTCTGACGACGAAATCAAGCGCATGAAAGCCGAAGCAGAAGCCAATGCCGAGGCCGACAAGAAAGCCAAAGAGCAGGTGGAAAAACTCAACAAGGCCGATGCTACTATTTTCCAGACAGAGAAGCAGTTAGCTGAACTGGGTGACAAGATTCCTGCCGACAAGAAAGCACCTATCGAGGCCGCTCTCAAGAACCTCAAAGAGGCATACGAGAAGAAAGACGCTGACCTGTGCGAGAAGTACAACAACGAACTGATGACCGCCTTCCAAGCTGCCAGTCAGGATATGTACAACGCTGCCAACGCACAAAACGCAGGCGCACAAGCCGGTCCGCAAGGTCCTTTCAATGGCGGCCAACAAGGTCCGACCAACGGCGGTAGCGACAAAGGCAACAACGCCGAGGACGTGGACTTCGAAGAAGTCAAGTAAGGACTCGAATCCTCGAAAACTCGAGAACTCGAATAAAAAAAGTGGCAAACATTTGGTTGTTTGCCATTTTTTTTGTAACTTTGCAACCAAATTATAAATTTGGAGTAAAATGGAACTTTCAGAACAAGAACAAGTCCGCAGACAAAGTTTGCAAACTATGCGCGATATGGGCATCAACCCCTACCCCGCTGCCGAATATGTGGTAACCGGATATTCCACCGACATAAAAGCCGGCTTCGTTGACGAAGGCGAAGGTACATGGCACACCGGCGACAAAGTCAGTATTGCCGGGCGTTTGATGTCCAAGCGCATCATGGGCAAGGCCTCTTTTATTGAGTTGCAGGACAGCAAAGGACGTATCCAATGCTACGTCAGCCGTGACGATATACAAGCTCCCGTGGCAGAAGGTGAAACGCCTGTCACCGTGGAGCAACAGATGTATAATGTGGTCTTCAAAAAGTTGCTGGACATTGGCGATTTCATTGGTATAGAGGGATTTGTGTTCCGCACCCAGATGGGCGAAATCAGTGTGCATGCACAGAAACTGACCGTGCTCAGCAAGTCGCTCCGTCCCCTGCCTATCGTCAAGTACAAGGACGGTGTGGCGTACGACGGTTTCAACGACCCCGAGCAGCGTTATCGCCAGCGTTATGTGGACCTCGTGGTGAACGAGGGCGTGAAGGACACCTTCCTCAAGCGTGCCACCATCTTGCGCACGATGCGTCAGGTCTTTGACGAGGCAGGTTATACCGAGGTGGAAACACCTATCCTGCAACAGATAGCCGGTGGTGCCAGCGCCCGTCCTTTCATCACGCACCACAACACGCTTGACGTGGACATGTACCTACGCATCGCCACCGAACTCTATCTCAAACGCCTTATCGTGGGCGGTTTTGAGGGCGTATATGAGATAGGTCGTAACTTCCGCAACGAGGGCATGGACCGCAGCCACAACCCCGAATTTACCTGCATGGAACTCTATGTGCAGTACAAGGATTATAACTGGATGATGTCTTTCACCGAGCAGTTGCTCGAGCGCATCGCCATCGCCGTCAACGGCACCACCAAAGTGCAGATTGGTGACCACGAAGTGGACTTCAAGGCGCCCTATCGCCGGCTGCCAATCCTCGATGCCATCAAGGAAAAGACCGGCTACGACCTCAGCACCATGACCGAGGAGGAGATTCGTCCCATCGCCAAGAAATTCGGGGTGGAAGATACCGACAAGATGGGCAAGGGCAAACTCATTGACGAGATTTTTGGCGAGACCTGCGAGGGCACTTTCATTCAGCCCACGTTCATCACCGACTACCCTGTCGAGATGTCGCCTCTGACGAAGATGCACCGCAGCAAACCCGGTCTGACCGAGCGTTTTGAGCTTATGGTAAACGGCAAAGAACTCGCCAACGCTTACAGCGAGCTGAACGACCCCATCGACCAATACAACCGCTTTGTGGACCAGATGAACCTTGCCAAGAAAGGCGACGACGAGGCGATGGTCATTGACCACGACTTCATGCGTGCCCTCGAATACGGTATGCCGCCCACATCGGGTATCGGCATCGGCATTGACCGTCTGGCTATCCTCATGACCGGCCAACCCACTATACAGGAAGTCCTCTTATTCCCCACCATGAAACCTGAAGTATGAGTAAGGTTGCGATATTAGGAAGTGGCAGTTGGGCAACCGCGCTTGCCAAGATTGTGATGACCAATGAGCAGGAAATCAATTGGTACATCCGTCGGCAGGAGGCGATTGATGCTTTTGTGCAAACGGGGCAGAACCCGGGGTACTTGAGCAATGTGCAGTTTGATACCAGCCGTATTCACTTCGACACCGACATCAACAAAATCATCTCTGCCTCGGACGTGATGATTTTGGCTATTCCGTCGCCGTACGTCAAGCAGACCACCAGCAAGATTCGTCGCTCGTTGCGGGGCAAGACCATCATCACCGCCGTCAAGGGTATGATTCCCGACGAGAACATGATAGTCACCGACTACCTCGCGCAGAAATTTGGTATGTCCGACGACCATTTGGCAGTCATTGCCGGTCCGTGCCATGCCGAGGAGATTGCTTTGGACCGCCTCAGTTACCTCACCATCGGCTGTGCCAACCGCGACAAGGCCCAACAGGTAGCCACGCTCCTACAGACCTCGTATGTCAAAACCTGCATCAGCGACGATGTGGTCGGATTGGAGTATTCCAGCGTGATGAAAAATATCTACGCCATCGCAGCCGGCATGTGCCAGAGTCTGCGCTATGGCGACAATTTCCAATCGGTCCTGATTGCCAATGCCATACAGGAGATACAGCGCTTTGCACAGGCCACCAACAACGGCCACCGCAACATCGACGCCAGCGGTTATTTGGGCGACGTGCTCGTCACTTCCTACAGTAAATTCAGCCGTAATCGCCAGTTTGGTCAGATGATTGGTATGGGCTATTCCGTCAAGGCGGCGCAGATGGAGATGCAGATGGTGGCGGAGGGCTACTATGGCACCAACTGCATTCACATTGCCAACGAGGCATTGCAGGTCAACCTACCCATCGTAGATGCCATGTACGCCATTTTGTACGAACGGCAGTCCCCCACGATTGTGATACAAGAATTAACTCAAAAACTACAATAAAATGAAACTTTGTTTGAAAAACGCCGCTTCGTTTGTGCCGGCAGGTACGATGGAGCGTTTAGCAGCGCAGACCGCCGCTGCCAATGAATTGCTTGAGAACGGTCAGGGTGAAGGTAATGATTTCCTCGGTTGGGTACATCTCCCGTCTCAGACGACCGATGCTTTCCTCAACGAGGTGCAAGCCACGGCTGACCAACTGCGTGCCAAGGCCGAAATCATCGTCGTGGCAGGTATAGGTGGCAGTTATCTCGGCCCGCGTGCCGTGAATGAGGCGCTGGACCACACCTTCGGACTCAATGGCAACAACCCGCGCGTCGTGTACGCAGGTAATAACATAGGTGAGGACTACCTTGCCGACCTCATGGAATTGCTGCAAGGCAAGACCTTTGCCATCATCAACATCTCCAAATCCGGCACCACCACCGAGACTGCCCTCGCTTTCCGTCTGCTCAAGACCATGCTCGAGAAGCAGGTCGGCAAGGCCGCTGCCAAAGAACTCATCGTCTGCATCACCGACAAGGCGAAAGGTGCTGCCCGCAAGACCGCCGAGATTGAGGGCTACAAGACCTTCGTCATTCCTGACAACGTGGGTGGCCGTTTCAGCGTACTCACGCCCGTCGGACTGCTGCCCATCGCTTGTGCCGGACACGACATCAAGGCGCTCATTAAGGGTGCCCAAGACATGGAAAAAGCCACCGGCACCGACGTGCCTTATGCCGAGAACCCTGCCTGCCAGTATGCCGCCATGCGTAATGCCCTCTACCAGTTCGGCAAGAAGGTAGAAATCATGGCTAACTTCAACCCCAAAGTGCATTATTTCGCTGAGTGGTGGAAACAACTCTACGGCGAGAGCGAGGGCAAGGACCACAAAGGTATCTTCCCTGCCAGCGTCGATTTGACCACCGACCTCCACTCGATGGGGCAATGGATTCAGGACGGCGAACGTTCTATCTTTGAGACCGTTATCTCTATCGAGAAGAGCAACAAAACGGTCATCTTCCCCCACGACGAGCAGAACCTTGACGGACTGAATTTCCTTGCCGGCAAGCGTGTGGACGAGGTCAATAAGATGGCTGAACTCGGTACCCAACTCGCCCACGTGGACGGTGGTGTGCCCAATATCAAGATTTCCTTCGAGAAGGTGGACGAGTACAACCTTGGCCAGTTCATTTATTTCTTTGAACGTGGTTGCGGTATTTCGGGTTATATGTTAGGTGTCAATCCCTTCAACCAGCCCGGTGTTGAGGCGTACAAGAAAAATATGTTCGCTTTGCTCGACAAACCCGGCTACGAGGCAGAAAGTGCCGCCATCAAAGCCCGCCTGAAGCTGTAAGAATTTAGACCGCTGCGCTGATGGAATAAGGACAATCCATACTCTATACTCCAACAGTGAGCAACGCGAACGATCTATTGAAATGAAAGTAGGCATCTACGGTGGCAGCTTCAATCCCGTGCATTTTGGACATGTTGGATTGGCAAAATGGGTGATTGAGCACACCGATTTAGATGAAGTGTGGCTGCTGGTCAGCCCCAATAATCCGCTTAAGAACGCCGACGAGTTGGCTCCCGAACAGGAACGGCTTGCCGGCGTTCGTGCTGCCATCAAGGGCATTAAGGGGCTTGTTGCGTCGGACTTTGAGTTCACCCTGCCCCGCCCTTCTTACACGGCAAATACCCTGCGTCAATTGCAACTCGCCTATCCGCAACACGAATTTGTTTTGATTATCGGTGAGGACAATTGGAACATTTTTACTAAGTGGCGCGAATATGACTACATCTTGTCCACCTTCCCCATCTTCATCTATCCCCGCCACCCACAACCTACAACTTGCTTACCCGGGTCTTTACCGACGGTCGACCGACGGTCGACCGACAGTCGAACGACACGTCAAGCCGACATCACCCTCCCCCATGGTGCCCATATTACCTACCTTGCCGATGCCCCTCATTTTGATATCTCCAGCACCGAACTCCGCCAACAATTCTTATCTCCTACTGAAACAAAATAGGAACCGAAAGGCAGATGATGCCAATCGGTTCCTTAACGGTATTACCATCCTTCGTCCACATTTCGCTCACGTACCGTAACAATCTTAGAGCGAATTGACGATTTGTAAGATTTCTTTTTTAGAATGTTGAATCATCCGAATTCTGCTTGCGTGCAGCATTTTGTTTACTAGCACTAATCCAACTATTTCTAATTTGTTCTGCAACTTTTGTTTGCATTTTTCCAGTCATTTCATAATCTCTAGCATTACCATTAGCCAACACTACACGTACCTTTAAAATTCCCAAATTAGGATTTAGAAAGCGATTCCTTGTTTCTGTATCTAAATCAAATTCAGCTAGGGCATGGTATAAATGAAATAGAGTATTTCCTATCCACATAGATTTATATTCTTTGATAGTAGTATCTCCTTCTCTTCTATGCAATGTTGAAACGCTACCGTCAGAAAATCTAAATAAAATGCGAGAATCAGTACCATATGTGTAATATGCATCACTCGCAATCATATCCAGAACCAAAGTTTCGTATTTTATAGTAGTAGAACCAGCACTACAATCCCAAATCTTCCACGATACTCCAGGATTATAAAGATTTAGGGTGTTTTTCAAGAAATTAGCATATGTCCCCTGCGAATAAACACACACTGGGTCGTCCGCCGTAGTTTGGACACCATCATTTTTTAGAACAAGAAGTTCTTTGTCATTAGCACCTTCTCTTGCTACAACATCTTGTGCATTAATTATTGCAGAAACCAATAAAAAACCTACACATAAAATTGACTTTTTCATTACATTTTGAATTATTAATAATTACCTACTCATTTATGGCGTTTCGGTTTACTCCATCAAATATTCCATTTGTTCAATATATACAACAAAAAACGTGAGGCCTGTTTAGCTTCAATCTGGATTGTTGAGGATTCTGGACTACCTAATCTGCCAAATATCTACAGAACAAGACTCACGCGATGCGTGAGCAAAGGCCTTGTTCTTGGCAGATTGTAATGAAAGTGTCCAGTTTTCAACAATCCAAGTTCTTAGCTGTACTCTATTTACTATGTCTTTGCAGGGTCATGCCCTGCGTCTGTGGCTACTTTTTTTTCTCCTTATATGTTATACTTGTTTCAAGATCTCATTTGCAGGCATTTCCATTTTGGAGAATGCAAAAAGTTTCTTACCTAAGTCCTTGATAGATGCCCCTATATGATACGCTACATCGTCAATTATCAAAAAGCGGTCGTGAAAAGTCTTTGACACCTGCACATCCACTTGGGCATATTGGGCATTATGTTTGTCTATATCCAAACGGAGTTGTTTATCAATCGTTTGCGTATAAATAGTGGCTGACACACTTGTACCCCTTTTGTCCAACATTGTCAAAACGCTTTCATCAATGTAGTTGTCTATCAGCACGATACATTTCTTTGCCGATTTAATCAAATCTGCCACAAAAGCATATGCATCAAAAATCTGACCATTATAGAATATGCCCTCCACGGGAGGCAACGATGTACGCACAAAGAAGTCTATCTTGTCCTGGTGTGTTTGCAGCAGAAAACGATGTTCCTCCAACTCACTTTCAATATGTAACAGTCGCTGATTGAGTGCATATCCACGAAGTGTATATTCTTTCAACACTTTGTTTGCCCATTGGCGGAACTGAATACCACGAGATGTATTCACGCGAAAACCCACAGAGATTATCACATCCAAATTATAGAACCCCACTTCACGTTTTACCCTGCGATTACCTTCTTGTTGAACTAGTTCCAAAATGGAACATGTTGCCTCTTGTTGCAGTTCCTGTGAATCATAAATATTCTTTAGATGCTTGGTAATTGCCTGACGATTCACGTCAAACAACTCTGCCATTTGTGCCTGCGTCAACCACACCGTTTCATCTGCCACACGAACTTCCAATTTCGTCAATTCATTGGGCTGATACAATACTATTTCGTTTTGCTCATTCATTTTATATTCACAACGCAAAAGTACAAAAAATAAATGATATACACAAGTTATTTCGCAAAAAAGTGCAAAAAGGGACGACTGGCACCATCCTTGCACTACCACCCTTTCCTGCCTCACAACAAAACAACGCCACCCGAAACGGATGGCGTTGCTCATATCAAAAGCTGGCAGCTTATTCTGCTTTGGCTTCCTCTGCGGGAGCTGCAGCAGCCGGCTCAACAACTTCTGCAGCTGCTTTCTTAGCACCTGCACGACGAGTCGTTTTCTTGGCAGCTTTCTTCTCCTTCAGCATATTCTCATTGTAGTCAACGAGCTCGATGATGCACATCTCTGCAGCATCACCCAGACGGAAACCGGTACGGAGGATACGGCAGTAACCACCGGGACGGTTAGCGATTTTCTCGGCTACGTTTTGGAATAGCTCGGTAATAACTTCTTTTTGCTTCAACTCGCTGAAGACAAGACGACGGTTAGCCATCGTATCTTCTTTGGCACGAGTCAGCAACGGCTCTACATAGATACGCAGAGCTTTGGCCTTTGCCAACGTGGTCGAAATACGCTTGTGCATAATCAGCGAGCAAGCCATATTCGACAACATAGCACCGCGGTGAGCAGCTTTGCGGCCAAGATGATTGAATTTCTTATTGTGTCTCATTGTTGTGTTATTTTACTAAAATTATTCGTTGAGTCTGTATCTGCTAATATCCATACCAAATGCCAAACCGTTACGCTCTAACAACTCGTCCAACTCGGTGAGAGATTTCTTACCGAAGTTACGGAATTTGAGCAGGTCAGCACGGTGGTACTTAACCAAAGCGCCTAAGGTATCTACCTCGGCTGCTTTCAAGCAGTTCAATGCACGTACGCTCAGATCCATGTCTTGCAGACGTTGGTTGAGCAACTGACGCATCCGCAAAATCTCCTCGTCAAGGGCATTATTATTCTTGATTGTCTCTTCCTCCAAGATGATACGCTCATCACTGAAGAGCATGAAGTGATAAATCAAGATTTTGGCTGCCTCTTTCAGAGCATCTTTCGGGGTAATCGAACCATCGGTTAGGATTTCGAAGGTCAATTTCTCGTAGTCAGTACGTTGCTCTACACGATAAGGATCAATAGCGAATTTGACGTTACGGATAGGTGTGTAGATGGAATCTACTGCCAATGTGCCGATAGGATCATTGGAGTTACGATTCTCGTCTGCGGGCACATAACCGCGACCCTTATTGATAGCAAACGTGATTTCGAAGTCAGCAGTGATGTCCATTTCTGCCAGCAGAAGGTCGGTGTTCAACACCTCGAAATTCTGCAATGCATTGTTCAAATCACCTGCCTTGAAAGCTTGGGCTTTGCGAACGCGCAACGTCGCGGTTTCACCATCTACCTCAACACCTTCCTTACGAATCAAACGTACCTGCTTGAGGTTAAGAATTAAGTTGGTTACGTCTGTGATGACGCCCGGGATAGTAGCAAATTCATGATCAATACCATTGATCTTGATCGAGCAGATTGCATAACCTTCCAGCGAGCTTAACAGCACGCGGCGGATAGCGTTACCCACTGTGATACCATAACCGGGTTCGAGCGGACGGAATTCGAAGACTCCTTTCGTGTTGCTCGATTCCAACATAATCACCTTGTCAGGTTTAATAAAATCTAATATTGCCATGAATTCTTAATTTTTATTTACTATACAACTCAACGATTAATTGCTCCTTGATGTTCTCAGGAATCTCCTCGCGTGCGGGGATATTCAGGTATTTACCTGCTTTCTGAGATTCATCCCATTCCAACCAGCTATATTTACCGTGATTGAAGCCGTCCAAAGATGCTGCAATCACTTCCAGCGATTTAGCTTTCTCGCGAACAGCTACAATCATACCGGGTTTAACTTGGAACGAAGGGATATTAACCACCTTACCATCTACCGTGATGTGGCAGTGGCTTACCATCTGACGAGCAGCGGCACGGGTGGGAGCAATACCCAGACGATAAACGATATTGTCCAAACGAGACTCCAACAATTGAATCAGAATCTCACCGGTAATACCCTTTTGACGACTGGCTTGAGCAAACAAGAGACGGAACTGACGCTCCAACACACCATAGGTGTATTTAGCTTTCTGTTTTTCCGCGAGCTGAGTACCATACTCAGAATTCTTTTTACGGCGATTGACGCCATGTTGTCCGGGAGCATAGTTGCGCTTATCAAGCACCTTGTCCGGACCGAAGATAGGTTCACCGAAACGGCGTGCAATACGCGATTTGGGTCCAGTATATCTTGCCATAATTTCTTAAATTTTTAAGTTAATTGTTATTATACACGACGACGTTTCGGAGGACGGCAGCCATTATGTGGCATTGGTGTCACGTCTATAATCTCCGTTACTTCGATACCGGCTGCAACGCAGGCACGAATTGCGCTCTCACGTCCTTGACCGGGACCCTTAACATATGCTTTTACTTTGCGTAGGCCGAGATCGAAAGCGACCTTACCGCAGTCCGAAGCTGCCATTTGAGCAGCATACGGAGTATTCTTTTTCGAGCCACGGAAACCCATTTTACCTGCCGAAGACCAGCTGATAACCTGACCATCTCCGTTGGCCATTGTTACGATCACATTATTGAAAGAAGACATCACGTGCAATTGACCAACACCGTCAATCTTTACAACGCGCTTCTTAGCTGCAACAGTTTTCTTTGCCATAATTGTAGATAGATTTTAATTGGTTGTTGATAATTACTTAGTTGCTTTCTTCTTGTTAGCAACCGTCTTCTTTTTACCCTTACGCGTACGAGCGTTGTTCTTCGTGGACTGACCACGAACAGGTAAACCCAGACGATGACGGACACCACGGTAACAACCGATATCCATCAAACGCTTGATGTTCAACTGAGTTTCAGAACGAAGATCACCTTCTACTTTGTACTTTGCACCGATGATCTCACGAATCTTAGCTGCTTGGTCGTCCGTCCAATCCTGCACTTTAATGCTTGGGTCTACGCCTGCTTCAGCCAGGATTTTCTTTGCGCTTGAACGACCTAATCCGTAGATGTAAGTCAATCCGACTTCACCGCACTTGTTCTGCGGCAGATCTACACCGACAATTCTTATAGCCATAATTATTTACTTTGGGATTTTTGTTTAACATTACTAAAACGAGGTGCTTATCCCTGACGCATCTTCATTTTAGGTTCTTTTTTGTTGATTACATAAAGCTTACCTTTGCGGCGTACAATCTTGCAATCCGCATTGCGCTTCTTAATACTTGCTCTAACTTTCATATTTTTAGAGGTTTTAGACCGGGGTTTCCGGAATATCCGGACTTTCCGGCAGTTTATTTATATCTAAAAGATATTCTTCCACGAGTCAAATCATACGGACTCATCTCCACCTTCACACGGTCACCCGGCAGGATCTTGATATAGTGCATACGCATCTTACCGGAGATATTCGCGATAATGACATGACCACTTTCCAATTGTACACGGAACATCGCATTGGACAATGCCTCTGTGATAGTGCCGTCCACTTCTATTGCATCTTGTTTTGCCATACTTAAATAAATCTGTCTTTTAACACTTGTTGAATATAGTCGAATGTCGAGAGGATATCGGCCTTGCCGTTGCGTACGCATACCGACAACTCATAGTGAGCAGCAGGTTTGCGGTCACAGGTACGGGCTGTCCAGCCGTCTTCCTCTATCAATATGTTCTTGCGTCCCATTAGAATCATCGGTTCTATCGCTAACGTCATTCCCGACTTGAGCACAATGCCATTGCCTCGGCGACCATAATTGCAGACTTCCGGATCTTCGTGCATTTCACGTCCGATACCATGGCCTACATATTCGCGGCATACCGAATAACCGGCTTTCTCTGCATGGGATTGAATGGCATAACCAATATCTCCCAAACGATGACCTGTTACGGCTTGCTCAATTCCTAAATAGAGGCACTCCTTGGTGGTCTTCATCAGGCGTATCACGTCATCACTGACATTGCCTACTGGAAAGGTGTATGCCGAGTCTGCATGAAAACCATTCAGCAGCACACATCCGTCCACTGACACGATATCGCCATCTTTCAGTATCACATCCTTGCTTGGAATGCCATGTACGACTTCACAATTCACCGATGTGCATAAGGTAGCAGGATAACCCTCATAATCCAAACAGGAAGGAACACCTCCGTGGTCACAAATGAAATCGTGTGCTATCTTATCTAATTCAGCAGTACTCACCCCCGGGGCGATGGCTTTGGCGACTTCGCCATAAGCCATTCCCAAGAGTTGATTGCTTTTGCGCAGGAGCTCGACTTCTTCGTCTGTCTTTAGATAGATCATACTTAATAAGCCATGGCCCCCGAGCGACCCTTGATACGCATACCGCCTTCAAAGAAGCCGTCATAGTGACGCA